>DASXPA010000241.1:0-7713 GCA_036493915.1 Chthoniobacterales bacterium
CTTTGCCGACACCACCAGACCGAGAATCTCCACCCGAAAGCCGGCTTCGATGACGCAGACGCAATCGCCTGAACAAACGCGACTGGTTCATCCGCAGCCGTCACCGCCACGAGCAGCAGACCATTGGCGCCGCCGCCAGACACTGGCGAATTCAGTCCATGGATTTTTTCGATCCGCGCCCGCATCGTTTCCGTCTCGATCGGATAACCCAGCTCAGCCGGCAGCTCCGCCACCGCCGCGGCGTCCGCAGCGCCCAGCGCGCGAATTCTAATCGCTTTTTTGCCATCGTCATGCAGGATAGAGATAGCTCATTCCGCGGCTCGAGCCGTTCATTTGGAAATCGCGCCGTGGCCGTATGGGAGCTGCAGACTAACCATTGTAGGATCACAATACCGCTGAATCATTTATCGCTGTGAAGCCAATCGTTCTTATTCACGGTTATAGCTCGGAGAGTCCTACCTCTGATCCAACTTCGATCAGTAACATTTATGGTGACCTGCCGAGCCGGCTGCGGGCGACTTACGATGTCGTCGAGGTCGATTTATCGCGCTATGTCAGCCTCAACGATTCTGTCTCGATCGCCGATATCGCGCGGGCGCTGAATCGCGCCTTGCTCGAGCAGCATCCTGCGCTGCTCAAAGATGGTTTTCACGTCGTCATTCACAGTACGGGAGCGCTGGTTATTCGCACCTGGATCCGGCTCTTCAGCCGGAAGCCGTCGCCCGTGCGCAATCTCGTCTACCTCGCGGGGGCGAACCTTGGGAGCGGCTGGGCGAGCATCGGCCAGGGGCAGGTGGCGCGCTGGGGACGTTTCGTTTTTGAGCGCGGCGCACAACGTGGGGTGAAGGTGTTGCAGTCGCTCGAGCTCGCGGCTTCACCGACAATCGATCTGCACCTCGCCCTAACGAGTGGCGACTCCCGCATGCGGGAAGATTACCAGGTGCAGGAGTTTGTCATCATCGGCACGCAAGCCGATCCCAGTTGGTTCGAGTTTCCGGTCCGCTACGCGCATGAGGATGGCTCCGATGGCGTCGTCCGTGTCGCTGCGGGGAATCTAAACTTCAATCACATCGCGATCGGGCCTAACGATTCGGCGGCGTCGCTCTCGTGGCCGGAAGTAACGACTGCGGTGCAGAGCGCGGAAGCGAAGCGCCCGTTTCCGCATTACTACGATGTGAAAGCGCGGACAGACGCGGGAGCGCAGCGGCCGTTGGTCCCTTTCGGGATCGTTTGCGGTTGTGCCCATTCAGGCAAGGAGATGGGAATTGTCTCCGGCAGCGGCCCGCAGGAACAGGTGATGCGAATGTTGCGTCGCGCGCTCGAGACGGCGGAGCGCGACAGCGATGCCTGGCAGGCTGTGGTCGCAGATTATGAGCGCGAGACGGCGCAGACTTTCAGCCGCGCGCAGCAAATGTCGAAACGTGGCCTCCTGAACTTTCTCGCCGATCAGCGCCATCAATACGATCCCCATGCGCAGGTGGTCCTGCGGCTGTGGGATCAGGACGCGAATCCCATTCCCATTGCGAACACTGACATCTTTTTTATCTCTGAACAGGTGCAGAAAGAGACGATCCCGATTCAGTCATTGATCGAGGATTCCTCGGTCAGCGGGACGTCGCCTAACTGCATCGCCTTTTACTTGCGAGTGCAAAAATTCGACCCGCGAGCGAAGGCGTGGATCGACCAGCTCGCTCAGGTTTGCGACTTCGCGCTGGAGATCACAGCCATCGAGCCCGCCACTTCGAGCCACGATCCGCTCATCGCTTATCTTCCGTTGCGCATGCCGTCGCTCGATGCCAAAGAACTCGCCAGCCTGATCCAGCCACATCGCAGCACGATTATCGACGTGACGCTGCTGCGGTTGCCTTCGCCTGCGGTTTATCAACTGATCAAATCCTAGGGCGCTGAAGGGTCGAAAGCCTGGGAGGGCGGAGCTTACGGCTGTCTATAGATCACGCCGTCTTTCATGACGAAGCGAACCTGCCGGAGCGGGCCGACCTCTTTCGTCGGGTCGCCTTCGAGAGCAACCAGGTCGGCTAACAGCCCGGCGCGGATGTTTCCGCGGTCGGCGAGGTGGAAGACGGCGGCATTGCCGCTGGTCGCCTGACGCAAGACCTCCAGCGGCGTGAAACCATATTCCTGCACGAGTAAATCCATCTCGCGCGCATTGTCGCCATGCGCGAAAACTCCCACGTCGCCGCCCATGACGAAGGTGACGCCAGCCGCGCGCGCCGCTTTCATGCTTTTGCGTTTCTCGCGGATGCGTTCCGGCTCCGGGTCGGTGCCTTTTTTCCAGCCGTGATATTGCATGATGGCGTCGCCGGCCGCGACCGTTGGGCAAAAGGCAACACTGCGTTCTTTCATTAATTTGAAGACATCCGGGGTGCCTTCATCGCCATGTTCAACGGTGGTGACGCCGGCGAGAATGGCGCGGCGCATTCCTTCGGCGGTGGTGGCGTGAGCAGCAACGGGGCGGCCGGCGTCATGCGCGGCGCTGACGGCTGCGGCCAGTTCTGCTTCGGAAAAGGTCGGACGTGATGGCTCGCCCAGCCGCCAACGATAGTCGGCGTAGAGTTTCACCCAGTCGGCGCCTTTGCCGATTTGTTCGCGTGTCGCCCTAACGATGCCGTCGATGCCGCTCGCTTCTTCGCCGCCCTGCGGGAGATCGAGTTCGGTCGATAACTTCGGGCCATAACTCCCGGTCGCGACGATCGCGCGCGTCACCACGATCATGCGCGGGCCGGGAACAATACCGGCGTCGATCGCTTTCTTTAATCCCACGTCGCCGTAGCCGGCGCCTTCTGTGCCGAGATCGCGCGTCGTGGTGAAACCAGCGAGCAAAGTCGCGCGAGCGTGCGCTGTCGCTTCGGCGGTGCGAAAGGAGATGGACTCGTTCGTCACCTGGTCGTTCCAAGGTGTTTCGTTGTAGGGATGAAGGAAAAGATGGGAATGACCTTCGATCATTCCGGGGATGAGAGTGTCGTCAGGCAAATCGATCGTCTTGGCATCGTTAGGCACGGCGACTTGCGTGGCCGGCCCCGCGGCGGCGATGTGGTCGCCCTGCACGAGCACGGCCCAGTTTTGATGCAGTTGCTGTCCGTCGAAGACGGCGGCGGGGCGGAGAAGAAAGGTCGTGGCAGGAGCGGGATCGGCTGAGAGCGCGGAAGTCATGAGTAACGAGACGGTGAGGAAATTAACGAAGCGGAATTTCACTTCCGCAGATTCTACCACAGGCCGGGAAGGAGGCGCTTCGTTCTCTGCGCATAAGCGCGGTACTCAGGATAACGTGCGGTGACGAGCTGCTCTTCACAAAATAGCCTAAGGAGCACGCCCGCGGTGGCGAGTGCGCCTAACGAAAAGGTGAGCGGCGAGAGGTGCGCGAAGACGCCGGGCCAGAGAAAGAGACAGATCGCGGCGTAAATCGGATGGCGAAGGAAGCGATAGGGACCCCTGCTAACGAGGCCGCCAGAGGTCGGCGTCGCATCCGCATGAAAACTGCGCAGACCGAAAGTGATCCGCGCCCAAAGCATGAGCAGGACCGCGGCCGCTTGCGGCACGATCACCCACGGGCTCTGGGCGAAGAGCGCGCCCATCTCCCAAAGCGCAAGAATTGCCAGCACGATCGCGGCGAACCCGAGCAGAGAGAGCCATTTCATCGCCGCAAGTTCGCCTAATCGCGAAAGAATTCACGCGTTCAGAGCGGGGTGGTGTAGCCGGGTCGGTGATCCGGCTACAGCTCGTCCGCTAAGAGCGCGTCTAAGAAGTCGATAGCTCTGGAGAGCGGACCTCCTGGGACGCCGAGCGTGCTCGGATTGAAAATCCGGTCTCGCCCTCTTCGTGGGCTGCGTTACGGCGCGAACCTCATCCCTTCAGGAATGGCGTCGGGCGACTACTAGATGCCCGCTAAGGCCGGTCGTGCTCGCGGCGATGTTTCGCTTCCATCTCTAGGAGTTTGGCACGCTGTTCCGGGGTCAGGTCCGGGGCCAGCTCGCGATCGGCTTCGGCGAAGACTTCGTGCACACGCTGGCCGGTCTGGGTGCGAATGGCTTCGAGTTGGCGCGCGGTTTTTTCAAAGATGGGGGCTGTCTTGCTGATTTGTGCCGGGGTGAGGCCGAGGTGTTTTTCCATCCGGTTTTGCAACCGCCTGGTCAGCAGATAGCGGTGACCAAAGTCAAAGTGATGATGGTGGGATTGGACCGCGCCGAGATAAGCACCCGCGGCGAGACCCGCGATGAAGACGACGACAAAGCCTGCTGCCAATTTCCATTTCAGGGACGCGCTCATTGCTCGAAGACGCCACCGATGGCGGAATCGGCGATCGCGTAGTCGTTGCTGAGCGTTTCCGTCGCGCCGTCGCCCTGACTCAGCTCGCGATAGGCGCCGGCGCTTCCGAGGACGATGACGGCGAGAGACATAAAGACGACCCGGCGCAGCAGACGGGTAATTCCCGCCAGATCGCCACCCGTCCGGGTGGCGCGCCATTGCGCGAGGACGCGCGTCTCGAAGCCGAAAGGCATCGGCGGCGCGGGTTCGTTAGGCACGGTCGCGGCGGCGCGGAGGAGGCGATCGATTGGCTCGGGTTGGTGTTTCATCGCGCTCCTTCGGCGGTTAACTTCGCAAGCTGTTGTTTCATTTTTTGCCGCGCGCGAAAAGCGCGGATTTTCACGAGCGACTGACTCCAGCCGGTGCGCTGCTGGATTTCCGCGACGGATAAGTCTTGCAGGTAGAGAAGATCAACGACGAGGCGCTCGACCGGCTTGAGCGCGACGAGCAAGTGCTCGACCAGATCGCGCGCTGCAAATTTTCGGTCGGGCGCGATCTCTTCCGTCGTCGATGCGAGATTTTGCACCACGGCCACTTCTTCTTCGCGAAGATCGGCATAACGAAATTCCGGACGCACTTTCTCGGCCTGGATCTGGTTGATGCAGGTGTTGATGGCGACGCGGGAGACCCAATGTTCGAGCGGCACTTTGCCGGAGAACTGCGGGAGCTTTTGAAAAATCTTGGCGAAAATCATCTGGCAAAGATCCTCTTCGTCGGTGCGCCGGGGGCGATGGGAGCGCACGAGTTTAAGGACGAGCGGATGGAGCCGGCGGACCAGCTCGCGGGCGGCGTCTTCATCGTGCTGGAGCGCAGCGGCGACGAGCGCACCGGTATCCGATTGATCAGCGATCTCGTCCAAGGCGTCCTCACATTAACAGATGACAGGGGAGCGCGCGTCGGAGTTACAAAAAGTCCCGCCCGGATCGATCTCGCGTCCAAGGATCAATCGGAAGGCGGATGCGCATTCCGGCATTGTCGCGAAAAAAATTTGTAACTCTTTCCCGAAGTGGCCGGTCATTTCCCCCACATATGAAAGTAAAACTCATTACTCTTACAGCCGTGACCGCGCTTTCGCTCGGGGGCGCGGCTTTTGCACAGGATCAAGATACGGGCGGACACCGCTGGCAGCATCGCCACGGAATGCGCCACGACAGGATCGAGAAGCTGACCGAATCGCTTAACCTCACCCCAGCGCAAAAGACCCAGATTCAGCCGATCCTTGACGCGACGAAGCCCCAGATGGAGGCGATCCACAGCGAAGCGATGGAGAAAAGCAAGGCGGTGATGGAGGACGCGATGGCGAAGATTCGGCCGTTGCTGACGCCAGACCAGCAGAAGCAACTCGACGAAACGAAGACGCGACTCTCGCGCCATAGCTGGCACCACGATGGCGACAACGGCGATAACGACAACGGCTAACTTTTAGGTAGGGACCAGGGTGGACGGCGGCAATCAGGATGGTTGCCGCCGTTTTTCTTTGGCCAAACGAATATCGCCTAACGAAGATCAAACCTGAGCAGCGGTAACTCACGCCGCTCTCCCTCGATCTCGCTTGCGACCGAGCCGACGACAACCGCGCCGAAGCGACAGTAAAATGCTTCTGCATGCGGATCGGATTCAGTCGTTAGGCTGCGAGCTCCGCGGGCGCGCGCTCGAGCTGCCGCGTGTTCGAACAAACTACGACCAATGCCTTGTCCCATCCATTCAGGCAGGACCCAAAGATGTTCGAGGCGGTGTTGCGACGGCCTTTTCAGTAACGCGTAAAAGGCAACCGTCTCGCCCGCGCGCGTGGCGCGAAAGACACCATTGGCTTCGATGAATTCCGGCGAGATGGTGAGGAGTTTGCGCCAGTGTTCCAACCAGCGCCGCGGATAACCCCAATGCGCCTTGGCAGACCACGCGATCGCGCTCAAGGTCGCTGCCTCGTCTGCTTGGGCGCGGCTAATTTCGTCAGACATTCTCACCTTAAAAGCAAAAATCCCCGGGAGGAACAGCCGCCCAGGGATCTCGCCTGACGAATTCACGGCGCGGGTCTTTCCGCGCCGTGCTCGATTCGTTTATTGGTCGAAAACCTTTTTCACATCGCCGACTTTTTGCTGAACTTTGCCTTCGACTTTTTCGGCGGTGCCTCTGTCCTGCAAATTCGGGTTACCGACGGCTTCGCCAGTCTTTTCCTTTACCGTTCCGACAGCCTCCTTGGCGGTCCCCTCTGCCTTGTCTTGCGTGCTTGAGTTCATACTTCTAAATCGTATTTCGCGCCCGCCAAGGCCGTGCCAAAGTCGTTCGCCCGTATGAAAGCGCGCAAAGCCGCTCTCACTTTTATTCTCGTCACGGTCGCCCTCGATATGATCGCGCTCGGGATCATCATCCCGGTTTTGCCGAAGCTAATTCTGAACTTTCTTGGCGGGAGCGCGACGCGGGCCGCGACTTGGATCGGGATCTTCGGCACCGTCTTCGCGCTCATGCAGTTTGTCTTTTCGCCCGTCCTCGGAGTGATTTCCGATCGCTTCGGGAGGCGGCCGGTCATCCTGCTCTCGAATGTCGGACTCGGGCTCGATTACATCGTCATGGCGGTCGCGCCGACGATCGGCTGGCTGTTTCTCGGGCGAATCATTTCCGGTATCACCGCCGCCAGCCTAACGACGGCGATGGCTTACATCTCCGACGTGACGGCGCCGGAAAAGCGAGCCGGCGCCTTCGGCATGATCGGCGCTGCCTTTGGCTTGGGTTTCATCATCGGTCCCGCGCTCGGTGGTTGGCTGGGCGCGACCGATCCGCGGCTGCCGTTTTGGGTCGCGGGCGGTCTCAGCCTGCTCAACGCTCTCTATGGATTCCTCGTTCTGCCCGAGTCGTTAGGCGAGGCGAAACGCAAAGCCTTCTCTTTTCGCCGCGCCAATCCCGTCGGCTCGCTCGTCCTGCTCCGCTCGCATCCGGAGTTGTTCCGGCTCTCGATCATTCAATTCATCGGCTACACCGCGCACGAAGTGGTGCAGGTCTATGTCCTCTATGTCATTTATCGTTACGCCTGGAATGAAAAGACGGTCGGCCTTTCCCTCGCCTTCGTCGGCGTTTGCACCGTGCTGATTTCGGCGGGGATGGTGCGGCCCCTGGTCGCGCGGCTGGGCGAACGACGCACGCTTTACATCGGACAATGCCTGGGGGCGATTGGGATGTTCGTGATGGGTTGGGCGGCGGGCGGCTTCCTCTTTATGGTCGGAGTGACGGTAATGAACCTCTGGTCGCTCTCCGGCCCGGCGACTCAAGGTATGATGACGCACCGCGTCGGACCGTCAGAGCAAGGAGAGTTGCAGGGGGCGATCAGCAGCCTGCGCGCAATCGCGATGCTGCTCGGGCCGGGGCTCTTTTCGTTTACCTTTGCCTGGTTCATCA
>DASXPA010000242.1:0-8134 GCA_036493915.1 Chthoniobacterales bacterium
GGCATCTACGGAGTGAAAGCGTATGCCGTGGCCCGACGGCGGCGGGAGATCGGGATTCGCATGGCGCTGGGCGCGCAGCCGGGCGCGGTGCAATGGATGTTTATCCGGGAGACGATCCTGATGCTGGCCAGCGGCATCGCAGTTGGTCTCGTCCTCGCCGTTTTCACGAGCAAAGTCGTCAGCGGGTTGCTCTATAAAGTCGGCGTGCTCGATCCGATCGCCTTTACCCTTGCGCCGCTCCTCCTGGCCGCGGCGGCGCTGCTGGCAACGTGGGTGCCGGCACGCCGCGCCGCGCGGGTCGATCCGATGGTCGCGCTGCGTGCGGAATGAAACCACTTTGCCTAACGAATAAGGAACCAACCGCGAAACCTGTCAGGGTGACAAACTGAAGAAACCTTATGTTAAACGATCTCCGATACGCGCTCCGCCAGCTCATCAAATCGCCCGGCTTCACCGCCGTCGCCATCTTCACTCTCGCTCTCGGGATCGGCGCGAACAGCGCCATCTTCAGCGTCATCGACACCGTGCTGCTGCGCTCGCTCCCTTTCCCGAACGCCAACCGTCTGACGATGATCTGGGAGACGGCGCCGCAACATTCGGGGGACGATCACCAGGTCCATTCCTATCCGGACTATCTCGATCTGCGAACGCGAAACCACACCTTCAGCGCGATGGCGGCCTACACGGACGCTTCTACGATTTGGGGGACGGGTGAGGATTCGGAAGACGTTCCGGGGCTCGCGGTCACTTCCGATATTTTTGCTGTGCTCGGGACGCAACCGTTACTCGGCCGCGGTTTTTCGCGCGAGGATGACAAACCGGATGCTGCGCGCGTCGCGGTGCTCAGCTATTCCTTCTGGCACCGCCGCTTCGCCGGCGATCCAAACGTGCTCGGCAAGAAGGTTCTCATGGCCGGCCACCCGACCACGATCACCGGCGTCATGCCACGCGGCTGGAAATTCCCGATCCAGAACGAGAAGATCGATTACGTCGCGCCGCTTGCGCCCCTCTTCGCGCAGCAGTCATCCGGAATTCTGACGCAGCGCGGCTCGCATTTTCTCAGCGTCGTCGGCTGCTTGAAACCGGGATTGAATCTGCGCAGGGCGACGGCGGATTTGCAGACGATCACGGCGCAACTGGCTAAGCAATATCCCGACACGAACGCGGGCAGAACCGAGCGTGTCGTGGATCTGCAATCGGACGTCGTGGGCGATGTGCGGCCGGCGTTGCTCGTGCTCAGCGCCGCCGTCGCGCTCGTCCTTCTCATTGCCTGCGCGAATGTCGCCAATCTCTTTCTCGCCCGCGCCGCCTCGCGCGAGCGCGAGATCGCGATCCGGACCGCGCTTGGGGCGAGCCGTTTTCAGATCGTTAGGCAACTGCTCATGGAAACCCTGCTCCTCGCGCTGCTCGGCGGAGCGGCGGGATTGCTCCTCGCCTCCTGGAGCAGGGACGCGCTCGTCGCGCTCGGACCGAGCGATATCCCGAGGTTGCACGAGATTCGCATTAACGGTCTCGTCGCCGCCTTCACCCTCGGCGTCGCGTTCCTGACGAGTTTGATCTTTGGGCTCATTCCGGCGCTCCAGGTGTCGCGCCCGCAGATCGACCAATCGCTCAAGGAAGCAGCCCGCGGCTCGACCGGCGGCACGCGCAGTCATCGACTGCGCTCCGCTTTTGTTGTCGTGCAATTTGCGCTCTCACTCGTCCTCCTGACCGGCGCGGGATTGCTCATCCGCAGCTTCGCCGAGCTGCGTGCGGTACAGCCGGGATTTGATCCAAAGGGGGTGGCAACATTCTGGCAATCGCTGCCGCGATCCCGCTATCAGGAGCCAAACCAGCAGATCCAATTTTTCGACAAGTTGCTCGCGAAACTGACTACGCTCCCAGGCGTTGAGAATGCCGGAATGGTCTCGCCGCTGCCCTTCAGCGACAACGATTCGAGCACGAGTTTCGGCATTGTCGGTCAACCTCCGACCGCGCCCGGGATGCAACCTTCGGCTTCGCATCTGACGACGGACGGAAATTATTTTCGCACCATGCGCATTCCGCTGAAAAGCGGGCGGACGTTTGACCCGCGAGACACGAAGGAGGCAGCGCCGGTCATGATGGTCAACGAAGCGTTCGCCGAAAGATATCTGACGAACGAGAACCCGATCGGGCAACGGGTGATAATCGGGTCGAGCAAAAGCCCGCGCGAAATCGTCGGGGTCGTCGGGAGCTCAAAACACGACAGCCTCGCGGAGGCGGTCAAGCCGGAATTTTACATTCCCTTCGCCCAAGATCCGGACAGCTACATGGACATCGTCGTGCGCACGAACACGCCCGCGCCTCACGGATTCGAGACGACGACTCGGCGCGCCGTACACGAACTCGACTCGCAACAATTCGTTCCCGAGATAAAACCGCTCTCCCAACTGCTTAGCCAGACGCTCTCGCAATCGCGTTTCAACACCGCGCTGCTGGGAGCTTTCGCGACCGCTGCCATTCTCCTCGCCGCGATCGGTATCTACGGCGTGATCGCCTACAGCGTCGCGCAGCGGACGAAAGAGATCGGCATCCGGATGGCGCTGGGCGCGCAACGGCAGCAGATGCTGGCGATGATCCTGCGCCAGAGCCTAACGATGGCGGCGATTGGGATTGCCGTTGGTCTGGCAGGCGCGCTGGCTGCAACCCGCTTGCTCAGCGCGCTGCTCTACGGGGTCGGCGCGAGCGATCCCTTAACCTACATGGCCGTGATCGTGTTGCTGGCCTGCGCCGCTTTCCTGGCTGGCCTCGTGCCGGCCCGCCGGGCCATGAAGGTCGATCCGATCGTTGCGCTTCGCTATGAATGAAACTTTCGCGCGTCGCTATTTCGCCCGGGACGTCAGACTGACGACCAAGGTTTCTCGAAAATACCACGGGTCCTTTTCGCGCGGGGTTCGGCGCGGGCCGCACCGAACGACGGGGTGACACCCCGTCCTCCCCAGAGTTTGCAGCGTGTTCAAAATTGAATCCGGTTGATCGATTCGCGGCTCAGGTTAATTCCCATGGAAGCGCTACGCAGCGAGTAGTAGTCGTTAGGCAGCTCTCTCCCTCGACAACCCGGATGGCGGAATGTTAGTCTGGCCAATGCGAGAACCGCTGTCGTCGTTAGGCAGAATGGTCGCTGTGCTTGCTCTCATTTGGGCGAATCCTGCTCTCGGAAAGGACGCAATTTTTGCCGGTCTCCCGGTCGCGCCCGGCGCAACCGTGCGCGCGCATGTTCCTCTCAGTGCGCTCGAAAAAAAATACACCTCCGAAGGCTGGAACGGACCGCCTCCCTACGCCGTCGCCGTCCTGGCGGTGCCGCCCGCTTTTGACCCAAAGAAAAGCTGGCCCGTTCTGGTCGCTTTTTCTTCGAGCGACAAGCAGCATCAAAACCGGGACGCTCTCGAGCAATATCGCGACGCGGCATTTGCCGAGGGCTGGGTGGTGATCGCGGGGGATGGCCCGAAACCGGCGCGACAAGACACCTCCGGCTGGCGCGCGGGCACGACTTTGGCGGCGCTGGACGCGCTTCACCGCAGCTTCCCTGGTTCGGAGGATTGGCCACTGGCCTGCGCCGGCGGTTCCGGCGGCGCGAAGCAAACCGGGCTGATGGCGCCTTTGCTCTGGCTGGCCGGCAACCGCATCATCGGTCTCTTCCTCAGTGGGATAAACGAAGACCGTTTAAGCACGGGCTACAGAACCTACAAACCAGCTGACCGTTTCCTGAACATACCGATTTTCCTGAGCATCGGCGCGCATGATCTGATTGCGACGCGGAGGCAGCAAATCGCAGTGAGATATTCCATGCAGCGAACCGGCTTCCATCGTATCCGGGAGGAAATATTCCCCTTCGGCCACATCCTTTTATATTCCCAAATCGTAGAGGCGCTACGCTGGTTCCGGGAGCTGCAAGGTGGCCGGTAGATGTCGACGGGCTTTGGTTAGCGCACATGCAACTGGAAGCTGAAGTCTTCGGTTTCTGCGTTCTAAGATGGCCGATCACCTGCTAGGCTCTGCCTCCTATGAAGCGCGTCGCCGTTCTGGCAGTTTCACTTTTCCTCCACTGGACGAGCAATAATCTCTTCGCCGCGGCAAGCGATGGCGAGCTACAAAAACTAGCGAAGAACTTTTGGACCTGGCGAGCTCAGGAAGCGCCTTTCACCGGCGACGATGTGAATCGGACGGAACGTCCGGGCGGCACCCGCGATTGGTCGGCCCCCGCGATCGAAAAGCGCTGCGCTGATCTGGGAGAATTCGAAGCGCGCTGGCAACGACTCAATGGCAGCGCCGGACCCATCGCGCAACAGGTCGATTATCGCCTGATCGGTTGCGCGCTGGCACGGGTTCGGTGGGAATTGGAAATCAACCCGCGCTGGAAACGCGATCCGAATTTTTACCTCGAACAGACGCTCACCCCAGTGACTGAGGCCTTGACCGTTCCGGGCCCTTACAACGAAGCGCGCAGCCACGAGATTCTTACCAGGATCGAAAACATTCCCGCGATTCTGAAGAGCGCGGAGAGTAACCTAACGAGGCCACCGGCCCCTTTCGCGAGCGTAGCGATTGCGGCGTTGAAGGATATTCGCTCCCGCTTGCACGCGATGGTGAGCACGCTGCAACCGGTGACGACTCTGAACGCGACGGAACTGATGAGTGCGACGGAGCGCGCCGCCGCTGCGCTGGAAGAGTTCCGCCGATATTTGCAGAAGCAATTGCCTTCCCTCCCCGCGCAGACCGCGCTTGGGCGCGACACTTATCTTTACTTCCTCAAGAATGTCGCGCTCCTGCCTTTCCCGCCGGAAGAACTGCTCGCGATGGGGCGGCAGGAGTGGGATCGCGCGCTCACGTTCGAGGCTTTGGAAAGGAACCGAAACAAGGATGTGCCGCCGCTTCCGTTCGCAAAGGACATCGACGCCTGGGTGAAAGATGCCTCCGCGAAGGAAAAAGCGATTCGGGAGTTCCTCGATAAACGCGACATTCTTACGGTCCCGGGCTGGGTCCAGCATTACGCTTTACGTGCGATGCCCGCCTATCTGCGCCCGCTCGAGAGTTTCGCCGAAATCGATGACTTCACTTCGCCGTCGCGCCTAACGGATAACTGCATTCGCTACGTCAACCAGCCTTCGCCGGACGCGGGATACTTTCTTCGTGCGACCGCACAGGATCCGCGACCGCTCACCGTGCACGAAGGAATCCCAGGACATTATCTGCAACTCTGCGTCTCGTGGAAGAACCCGGATCCAATCCGTCGCCACTATTACGACTCGGGCGCGAATGAAGGGATCGGGTTTTATGCCGAGGAGATGATGCTGCAGGCCGGTCTTTTCGATGACAGTCCGCACACGCGCGAGATCATTTATGATTTCATGCGCCTGCGCGCGCTCCGGGTGGAAGTGGATGTAAAGCTTGCGCTCGGCGATTTCACCCTCGAACAAGCTGCGAAATACCTCGAGGAAAAAGTGCCGATGGATGCGGTCACGGCGCGCGAGGAAGCGATCGGATTTTCCACTGGGCCGGGGCAGGCCATCAGTTACCAGATCGGAAAACTCCAAATCATGAAACTGCTCGCGGAAGCGCGGCTGCAGCAGGGCGACAAGTTTAACCTCCGCGCCTTCCACGATTTCATCTGGAAGAACGGCAACGTGCCAATCTCGCTGCAGCGCTGGGAGTATCTCGGCGCGAATGACGAGGTGCCGAAATAGACGGCGCGCACAAGCGGGCGTCTGAGGAGCGCACGCGCCCTCGCGTGCTGGTTTCGGCGCCTCGCCGAAACAGGCTTTTCGCATAACCTGAGAGCGGAAGAAAAGTTCGCGATGGCGAGGGCGCCATCGCCAGGATGCGTGGGCGCGTGCGCTCCCCGGAACTCGCGCGAGGGCGGGAATCGTTAGGCTAGTTTCGGCCTACCTCGGCGCTGTGGCGGAGCGCGGGTCGAGTTGTCGGGCGCGGGCGAATTGTTTTTCCGACACCTCTTGCATGCCGACGTTGCGCAGGCGGAGGCCGAGCATCCAATGATAAAGCGGATCGTTAGGCGCAGCCGCGGCCGCCTGCTCTTCGAGGGCCGCGGCTTGGCCTGGATCGCCGAGTTCCCGTTCGGCGCCGGCAAGTTCTTCGTTAGTGAGGACAAGCTTGGGATTCCTCCGGAGCGCCTCGCGCCAAATGTCCACGGCTTCGGTCTTGCGGCCAAGCCGCCAAAGCGATTCGCCTTTCTCCTGGCGCGCGAGGAGAAGATCGGGACGCTCGGCGAGCGCTCCATCAAGACTTTTCACTGCCTCTCCCAAACGACCGAGCCGGTTCAGAATCGCGCCGCGATAGTAGAGGCTCAACGCTTTCGCCTCACCTTTTTGAGCCGCAGCGGCTTGCGCAAGGCGCTCGGCGGCTAGCCGCGGATCGCCAGCGAGATAATCGAACCAGGCGAGCTTCGCGAGTGCAGCGTCGTTTTGAAAAAGTCCGAACCGGTTCGCGTCGCCGAGGTGTTCGCGCCCAGCGCTGATGTTGGACTGATCGCTGGGGCTTAGCCAGGTGACTGGATTGAGCTGGGCGAGCGCCAGTTCATCGGGGATTTGCAGGTGCTGAAAGGCCTGGGTTCCCTCGTGCTCCTGCCAGCGAATCCAGCCGCTGTGGATCGTTAGGCCAATCGACAGAAACGCGCCCACGAGCAGAGCCCAGCCGCCTTTTCGGATGTGCCCACCCGATTTGAGATGGAATCGATGAAAGTAAACGTCATGAGTCGCGAGCACACGCCACGCTTTTAAGAAAAGGAAGGTGGTGACGGCCGCGCATCCCAGTGCCATCAAAAACGGAACCAGCCCGTAAACATTTCGCACCGCTAGGAAACTGCCGAGAAAGACAATGATCCCGAGGATCTCCTCGGGCCAGGTGAGGGAGTAATGAACCGGCGGCTTTTTCGATTTAGCCAGGCCGAGGGCAGGTTTTCCGAAGCCGTAGTAGAGCGCGTCGTTAGGGCAAACGCTGATGCAGTCCATGCATTTCATGCAGCCCGGGTCGACCACCATACCGTAGTTTTTCACCTCGGCGTGGACGACGACGTTCGAGGTACAGACAGCAGTGCAATGCCCGCACTGCTCGCATGCATCGGTAACGCGGATTTTCGCGGGAGAAAGTCGATCGGCGAGGACAAAAAAACCGCCGTAGGGGCAGGCATAGGTGCAGAAGCCTTTCATCCCCAAAAAATAAACGGTCACGAATCCGCAGATGAAAAGGAAGGGAATCGCTACCGCGACGGTGGGGAACGTTGCCCAGAAATTATCGGTCACGAGATGATTGGTAAATGCGGGGATGAGCGGTCCCGAATCGCCGCTAAAAAGGAGCCGGTAAAAAGTGGGCCAAACGAACATGTAGAGAGCGGCGACGAGCGGAACGTAAATGAGAAGCCGGGAACGAAACGGCTTCGGTGTGATGCCGATTTTTTTCAGCAACCAGGCGCAAAAATCCTGGAGCGCGAGAATGTGGCAGCCCCAGCCGCAGACGAACCGGCCAAAGATCACCGTCGCCAAAAGCGCGAGGCCAAAAAATATGAAGCCGGCGTTGATCGCGCCGTGTTGCAGCGTCGCCATTGTTTCCGAAGGCTCGATCGGTGAGACCGTGCGGCCGGTAATGCGCCATTGAATCAGGTGCGCCACCATGAAGAGATTGAGCAGGATGAGGGCTGCTGCTCGCCAAGGAGCGCTACGGGATTTCCGGATGCCGCGAAATCGATTACGGCGCGCGCGATTCGGAGGTTGCTTTTTGCCCGGCGATTTTATTGTTTGATTTTCGTCGCCGATTTTCACAGTATCCGGTAAGTTCCGAGCGACGCTCATTTAAATAAGTTGGAAAAAATAAAGAATTCCGAAGCCACCGAGTCGAAATCTTCCACTCGCGCGACCGGTGCGCCCCCCCAGGAGAGGTCGAGTAAACCTACTAGAAAACCATCAAAATGAAAAACATCACTAGCTATGTCGTAATCCCTGTGCTCGCCCTCGCGGGTGTCGGCGCGGGAATCACCGTAGCGCAGAACAGCAGGAAACAGGCAGAGGCGCCGACTGGCACCCTCAAAACATTGATCGTCGCACGCGGATCGATCGGAATGAATTTGGACTTAAATCGGTTGAACGGGAAGGGACAGGCCGCT
>DASXPA010000243.1:0-12310 GCA_036493915.1 Chthoniobacterales bacterium
ACGGACAAAATGCCACCGACGGGCGTGAATGTGGAAGCGGACGTGTAGCTGTTCTGGTTGTAGCCGGGGTCGGTGACCCCGGCCGGACGAGCGCTCGAAACCTGTTTCTCGCGAGCAGCGCGCAGGCGCACGCTTCCCAAGGGGGAAGCGTCCACAGCGACTCGCAACGCGAGCATCGGGTGGATCAAAGTCGATGTATCATGGGACATGAAGCGAAGTTTCTTTTTCACCCTCGGCGGCGTCGGGCTCGCGGCCTGGGGCGTCGGCCGTCTTTTGCGCGAGGAGCTTTCTTTCACCGGCAAATCGGTCCTCATCACCGGCGGCTCGCGCGGGCTTGGCCTGACGATCGCGCGGCGACTGGCGAGGGAAGGCGCGCGCCTCGCGCTCGTAGCCCGCGACGAAACGGATCTGGCGCAGGCCTGTGACGAGCTGCGCGGGATCGGCGGCGACGCCATCGCGGTGCCGTGCGATCTGCTCGACCGCGCGCAGTCGTTAGGCGCGATCGAGACCGTGGTCGACCGCTACGGCGCGATAGACGTTCTGATCAACAATGCCGGCATCATCGAGATCGGACCGCTCGAAAACATGCGGCGCGCCGATTTCGAGAAATCGATGGACCTGCATTTCTGGGCGCCGTTCAACCTCATCCAGCAGGCACTTCCGCACATGCGGCGCGCGGGAGGCGGCCGGATCGTCAACATCGCCTCGATCGGTGGCAAGATTGCCGTGCCGCACATGACGCCCTACAGCGCGAGCAAGTTTGCGCTCGTCGGGCTCTCCGACGCGTTCCGTGCCGAGCTCGCGCGCGACAACATCAAAGTGACCACGGTCACGCCGGGCATGATGCGGACCGGCTCGCAGGTGCACGCGAAGTTCAAAGGCAACTACGGCGCGGAATACACCTGGTTTTCGCTCTCGACGGCGCTGCCTTTCGCGGCGGTGAACGCGGAGCGTGCGGCGGAGAAAATCGTCAGCGCCTGTCGCTACGGCCAGTCATCGCTCGTGATCGGTTTGCCGGCGCGCATTGGGATTATCGGGAACGCGCTCTTTCCGAGCTTCACCGGCGGGCTGATGAAGCTGGTGAACCGCGTCCTTCCCCGTCCAACCGGCGGGGAAGGGGACGAAGCGAGGTCGGGCGAGGAAGCGCGGGCCGATCAACGCCTGCCCGCCTGGCTCACACGCCTTGGCGAGACGGCGGCTGAGCGGCATAACGAAACCTGATTCAAGCCGGTGCAAGCGAAGCGGCTTTTCGTTAGTCTGGAGTTGCCGCTCGCGATCGCGGAGGCGCTCGTTAGGCTAGATCCACATCTGCCTGGTGTGCGCTGGGCGAAAGCCGGGCAAATTCATCTGACGCTGGCGTTCCTGGGCAGTGTCACCGTCGAGGCCGAGAAAAAGCTGCACGCGCAATTGTCGACCATCCGTTTCGCTTCGTTCTTTCTTCCGCTTCATGGGCTCGGCACTTTTCCGGCGCGTGGTCGGCCGAAGATTATCTGGATCGGCGTCGGCGCGGGGCATCCGCATCTTTTCCAACTCCACAAACGCGTCACCGACGCCGCGCTCGCAGCCGGCCTCGAGCCCGATCTGCGACCGTGGCATCCCCACCTCACACTCGCGCGCTGCCAGGAGGTCGCCGCCCAATCGGTTCGGCCGTTCCTGCGCGACCACGCAGACTTCGATCTCGGAATGGTGCGGTTCGATGCGTTCCATTTGAAGTCGAGCGAGCTCACTGCCGGGGGTTCTGTTTATCGCGACGAACTGATCGTTAGGGCCTTACACCTAACGAGCTGCTATGGCTGAGGTGTGGAGATCGCGAAGGTGATGAACCCGCAGATCACCGTCATGAGAAGCATGGCGAGAAGGAAGAGCGTGTCGGCGACACGTTCCAGCCGGCGCATCCGCCGCCGCTGTCGCGCCCGCAGTGCCCAGTAGGAACTGAAGCAGCAGAGCACGAATAAAAGCGCGTCGAGTGCGAGCAAATTATCCGCCAGCGTGTCGACGCGGCCGACGGTGATGACGACGCGGATCAGGCCGATGACCGTCAGGCAAACGCCCACCATTCCGGCGGAGACGGTGAAAAGGTGAACGGAGATATCTTCGTGCAGATGATTCGAATCCATCGCGCCAAATGTGAGTCATGCTCGTCCCTGCTTCATCTTTTTTCGTCGGCATGAAGTTGGAGCGCGCTGGCAATGCCATTCTACGAGCCGCGCAATAATTGCTCTTCGCACTTCCTCTCCTCTTCATTAAAAGCAGGCTCCGCCTGCACTTCTATGCCTAATCCGATCGAGCGTTACACGCATTGGCTGCACACCCGCTGGCCTGCGGGAGTGGTGGAGAAATTTCCGGAGTCCGGCGCGCTCGGCGTCACGAACATTCCGGGCGTGCGCATCGTCGGCGATCTCACCGGCATCCCGTTGCTCAAGTTTTCTTCGAAGACGGGCGCGGAAGCGGTCCGCGCGATTTTGGCCGAGCCGGATTTTCGGAAGGGTGAAGGCGACCGGCCAGGGCGTAGCCCCTTAAGGGCGGAGGCGGGAGGGGCGAAGGAGGACGCGCTGGACCTTGCCATCATCGGGGGCGGAGTCTCCGGCGTCTCGGCCGCGATCGAGGCGAAGAGGGCGGGACTCAATTTCAAGATCTTCGAAGCGACGGAACCGTTCTCCACGGTGGCGAATTTCCCGAAAGCGAAACCGATCTATACCTATCCGACTCATCTGAAACTTGAGGGCGGATTGCAGTTCACCGCCGATGTGAAGGAGCCTTTGCTCGAGGAGTTGTATGCGCAGGCGAAGGCGGCGGGGATCGACTTTACGGCGGCGCGGATCGCGCGGATCGAGTCCCGCGGACGCGCCGGGGAGATCCTGCTGCATCAGGCTGGGGGCAACGTCGCGCGGGCGCGGCGGGTGATCGTGGCGATCGGGCGCAGCGGGAACCATCGCAAGCTGGGTTGCCCGGGCGAGGAGCTGCCGAAAGTTTTTAACCGGCTCTACGATCCAATGGAGTTCGTCGGGCAAAATGTGCTTGTGGTTGGCGGCGGTGACAGCGCCCTCGAGTGCACGATTGCGCTCGCCGGGTGTGGGGCGCGCGTGACATTAAGTTGTCGGACGCCCGGGTTCGCGCGTCCGAAAGCCGAGAACATCGAGAAACTGCAAAGGCTGGTGCGCGATCCGACGGCGAAGGTGCAGGTCGAGAGGCCAACTTCCGACCGCGTGACCGCGGCGTTCACGGAGGAGATGCGGAAGGGCACGCCGACCGGGTCGGTCGCTCTGGCGATGGCGACAACGGTGAGCCGGATCGAACGCGAGGCAGTGACCTTAAGGCAGGCCGACGGGGCTGAGACGCATTTGCCTAACGACGTCGTCTTTTCCATGATCGGCCGGGAGGCGCCGCTCGATTTCTTTCGGCGCAGTGGATTGCAGGTGCGGGGCGATTGGCACGCGCGGACGTGGATTAGCTGCATCGCGTTCCTCATCTTTTGCGTCTTCCTTTACCATTGGAAGAGCAGTCATCCACAAGAGTTCCCGGTGCAGCGTTGGGTCAGTCAGCATCATGCCTTTCCCTTCAATGTCCCGAAAGGGATCGACGCCGCCGGCGGCAAACTCGCGGAGTGGTCGAAGCGGGACACGAATCTTCTCTACACGATCAAACGCGGACTCGGTAACCCGTCCTTCTACTACACGCTCGCCTACTGCACCTGCGTCGTCGTCTTCGGCATCCGGAGAATGCGGCGGCGACGCACGCCTTACGTGAAATGGCAGACGCTGGCGTTGATGGCTTCCCAGTGCATTCCGCTTTTTATTCTGCCGGAACTCATTCTGCCCTGGATGGGCCGCAACGGCTGGTTCGAGCCGGGACATCCTTTGCGCTGGCTGGCCGATCACCTTTTTGAGAGTTATGACGGCTCGTTAGGCCACGAGCGCGCTTATTGGCGGGCCTACGGGTTCATCCTCGCGTTTCCGCTCAATGTTTACAACGTCTTCACCGACCACCCGATGTGGCTCTGGCTTGGTATCTGTTTTCTCCAGACCTTTGTCATTATTCCGCTTATCATTTTCCGCTGGGGCAAGGGCGCCTATTGCGGCTGGATCTGTTCCTGTGGCGCGCTCGCCGAGACGATGGGCGATAGCTATCGCACAAAGATGCCGCACGGGCCTTTCTGGAATCGCGTCAACATGGTCGGGCAGGCTGTGCTTCTCTTTGCGTTTGCGATTCTAGGTTTGCGCATTGCTGGCTGGACACTGGGGGAGGATTCCTGGGCAGCCCATTGGTACCACAAGCTCTTCGAAGGAATACCTTACCTAAGCTACTCCTGGAGCGTCGATATCTTCATGGGCGGAATCATTGGTGTCGGTCTTTACTTTTGGTTCAGTGGGCGTGTCTGGTGTCGCTTCGCCTGTCCTCTGGCGGCACTCATGCACATCTACACGCGCTTCTCGCGCTACCGTATTTTCCCAGACAAACATAAGTGTATCTCCTGCAATGTCTGCACCTCGGTGTGTCATCAAGGCATCGACATCATGAGTTTCGCGAACAAAGGTCTTCCGATGGAGGATCCCGAATGCGTGCGCTGCTCCGCCTGCGTCCAGGAATGTCCGACCGGCGTGCTCAGCTTTGGGCGCTACGATGGCGCGGGCGGGATCGTGCTCGATAAGTTACCGGCTTCGCCCGTGCAGATGGGCGAAGCCGAACACCGACGAGAGTCCTGTTGAGACTCAATCCCCGCGGCTCGCCGGAGTATTTCGCCGCGGCGGGGAAGCAAAGGTGCCGGTCGCGACTCAGTGAAAGTGCCACATTCACTTCACCGTCCATTCCTGTCATGCTGAGCGCGAAGGCGCGAACAAAACAAAAAATTTGGCAGTAACTGGTAGCCGGGGGCACCGCCCCCGGCTACAACGCTTCATCCGTTACGCCGCACTAATGCCTTGAGTGGATACTGAAGCGGACCGGCCAGTTATCTGCTGGAGGAGGAGGAAACTGAACCTTGATGAGCTTGCTGAAAAAGCAGGCGCTTGTCGGCTCCCGCAGATCGCGGATGATCCACTTCAGCTTGCCCGCGCTCCCGATGATGAGGACGCTGTCAAACCCTTCGGGCTGACGCCAGCCGAGAAAATGTCCGAAGCAATCTCCCATGTTTTCCTGCATCGCGCGCCCGATCGCATGCTGAACTGCCTCGACGTAGGCCGCGCCCTTCGGCAGCGTGCGCGCTCGCTCTGCCGCGGCCAGCGCCCGCGCCAGTTCGGCGGAGGGTTTTCTTTCGGCGCGGCCTGGCCGTGGCGAAGAGAAGAGGAAGACAAGCGCGATGGCAGTGATTATTCGACTCATCCTCATAGGCACTCAATGAAATCGCGGGCGAATTGAAGCAGGTTGCGCATGGTCGAGCAAGACAAGGCGTGGGCTTGCTCTAGTCTACGGCCGCTCTTCTCTCAAGGTGGCGACAGTCGCACTGCAAGATTGACAAGGCCGATATTTTTCGCCATAGGCAACGGCGTTTTTGGTTCCTTCCATGTTGCAAGCAAAGGTTTTCATCGATCGCGTTCTGGCGCTTTTTTCTCCTCTCGCCGCTGCGCTGCTGCTGCAGTTATCGAGCGCCGATACTCTGCACGCGCAGGAACACGGCTGGGGCGACACGTGGACTGGCGTGCGCAGCCAACGCGAGCGTGAGAAGCAGGATCTCTCCGGGCAAGTCATCCACGAGGTGCAGGCGAAACAGTACGCCAAAGCGGAACAACACATTGCCGAGGCCGCGCAGCGATCTCCCGACGATGTGCGGGTGCGAATCTGGAGTGCGGCCGCGCACCTTGCCATGCATCGCTACGATGCGGCCCTGAGCGATTGCGCGGTCGCGATGGATCTGATGCAGAAGCAGGAGCCGAAAGCGCTCGGCGAAGTTTATCTGGCGCGGGCGCACGTTTACAATGCGATGGGCAACGCCAAGGCGAGCCGGGCGGATTTCGAGCGGGCGGTGCACATCGACCGGGGAAATGCGGAGTTTAATAACGATCTCGCCTGGTTCCTCGCGACTTCACCCGATGCCGCGGTGCGCGACGGGCAGCTCGCCGTTCGTTATGCGAAAGCGGCTAACGAACTCGTCGGGACGCCGGATGCGGGAACAATCGACACGCTGGCCGCCGCGGAAGCGGAAGCAGGCCAGTTCGATCTCGCCGCGAAATACGAGCGGCAGGCGCTGTCTTTGGCGAAGGGAAACAAGTTACGCGGCGGCGACAAGCGGCTGCGTCTTTTCGAAAATCATCAGGCCTTTCGCGAGGATGTGAAAAATGAAAACTAATGCGGCGAATCATCAAGAAACGGCGAGGTGCGAATTTCAGAGGGCCATGCTCGCGCGTGTCGAGGACGCATCGAATTGCGGCCCTTCGCGTGCGAACAGGAGCGGGTATCGCGCACGATCACGGTGCTGCACTTTTACTCTTCTCTTCGCTCTCCTCCCGTTGGCTGCAGCCGTGAGCGCATCGCTGCCGCCGCTTCCGCGGATCCCTGGTTACGGCGCCGTGCAGATGAGTCTGCGCACAGTTAACCAGATGGAAGTGACCGTCTTCGTGAACGGCAAAGCGGAACAATTCATGGTCGACACCGGTGCCTCGACCTCCGCGATGGACGAGCACGAAGCGATGAAGGACGGCGTGAAACCAACGACGAGCGATTCACCCTACGGGCAATACTCCTACGTCATGGGCCAGCGGCTGCGGACTGCCATAATCGACGATCTGCGCGCGGGAAGCATGGATTTTGGCCGCGGCCCGATCGCGCTTTACAGCGAAGGCCGCTCCGATCCAATGCTGCTGGAACGTTCGGCGGCGTCGCGGAAGATGACCGGATTTCTCGGAGCCGACGTCCTCCTCCATTACAAGGCGATTATTAACTGCCGCAACCGTCAGATATTTTTCCCGATGGGCGCAAAGGCATCGAAGCTCGGCGCGGTCGTCGCCGGGATGGGGTTCATCCGGGTGCCATTGCGCGAGGAGAACGGGCGCGAACTGACAGTGCCGTGTTCGTTAGGTGGAAAGTCGGGCCGGCTCCTCATCGATACCGGCGCGTTCACCACCTTACTCGATGCCGGCATCGTCTCCGAACTGCGCATGCCGGTGCAGCGGACAAAGATGAGCTTTGTCGACTTTCACGGGCACCGCATGGACGCGGCGCTCGCGCGCGTGCGCGACCTGATGATCGGCGACTATCATCTGCCCCCGCAAAACCTTTTCGTCGGCGGAGAAGCGCTCAGCGCGAGCGCATCGAGAATCGCCGAGACGCGCATCTTCGGCGTCTTCGGCGCAGACCTCCTCACGACCCAACATGCGATCATCGATCTTGAGAGCATGAGTCTGTTTCTGAAATAGCAGGCGCGAAGTCTGTTAAAGTTTTCTTTCCTCTTTCGCGCATTCCCGCCAATCTCAGCTCATGCGTCCCCCGGTGTATGTCTTGATCGCGGCGGCTTCGTGGTTCTGTCTCGACACGATTCGCGCGGACACCTTTACCGTGACGACGACGAACGCCCTTGGCCCCGGCTCGCTTTATGAAGCGATCAACTCCGCCAATGCCCATCCCGGCGCGGATACGATCAGCTTCAATATTCCCGGAAGCGACCTCCAGACGATCCCGGTCGGTGACACCGGGTTGCCCGAAATTACGGATCCCCTAACGATTGACGGCTACACCCAGCCCGGTGCGAAAGCCAATACCCTCAGCACCGCCGACAATGCCATTATCCTCATCCGCATTGATGGCAGTCCCACGGGATCGGTTGATCATGATGGGCTCATCATCAGCGCGGGCGATTCGGTTGTCCGCGGCCTCGCGCTCACCGGATTCCCTGATTCTCTTGGCTTGACGGGCGAAGCGCTATTCGACGGCACCGCGATCAGGCTCCAGGGAAAAGGCGACAATTCGATCGAGGGAAACTTCATTGGCCTGAGTTCCAATGTTTCGCCTAACAGTGGTAACTCGACTGGCGTAGCAGTCGGGTCATCAAATAACACCGTCGGTGGAACGCTGCCCGCGCAACGCAACGTCATCTCGAATAACAACACCGGGATCTCGATCGATCCCGACGCGAGCGGGAACGTGATTGAGGGTAATTATCTCGGAGTCGATCCGAGCGGGGCCGCCGCGCTGGGCAATGCTATAGGCGTACGGATCAATGGCACGACTACACGACTCGGCGGCCTGGTTCCGGAAGCCGCCAATGTCATTTCAGGAAATTTTTACGGCATCTTCTTCGGATCGTCGGGCAACGCCAATGTCGTGGAAGGAAACCTCATCGGCACCGATGCCGGCGGGACGGAGAATTTCGGCAACTCGATGGTGGGCGTTTGCATTTACGGCTCACAAAATCGGATCGGCGGCCTCGCCGCGAACGCGGGCAATCGCATCTGGTTCAACCCGACCGGGGTGGAGGTGGCAAACTTCGACACCGATCATCCCGCGGTCGGAAATTCCCTTCTTTCCAACAGTATTTTCGCGGATCTTTTCAAGATCGATCTCGGTATGGACGGCGCGACGCGAAACGACCTGGAAGATGCCGACATCGGTCCGAACAACCTGCAGAACTTTCCCGTCATTACCTCGACTGAATTTCTGCAGAAACGCACGGTAGTGAAGGGCGGATTCAACAGCACGCCGTCCAGTAAGTTTACTCTGCAATTTTTTACTGAAGGCTTGAATCCTTCCGACAGCGCGCTCCAAGCCACCAAAAGCGTGACGACCGACGCCAACGGCATCGCCTATTTCGACTTCAACCTTCGCGCGTTGCCGCCCGACGTAGTCGTAAATGCGACTGCGACCGATCCGGTGGGCAACACTTCAGAATTTCGAACTGATTTCGCGGTCCAGGTCGCGAACATTTCCACCCGCGCTCACGTCGGCACGGGCAACAATGTCTTGATCGGCGGCTTTGTCGTGCACCGGCCTCCGGGTGACACCGATCACAAGAAAAAGGTGCTCCTGCGAGCGCTGGGTCCGTCTTTGCAAGTGAATGGAGTTTCGCTGCCCGGGCGGTTGGCTGATCCAACGCTGGAATTACACAACGTGAAAGGCGCACTCATCGCTTCGAACGACAACTGGCGGAGCGATCAGGAGACCGCGATCACGGCGACGGGCGCGGCGCCGAAAAACGACAAGGAATCCGCGCTCATCGCCAACCTCGCCGACGGCAATTACACCGTGCAGGTGCGCGGAGCGAACAGCGGCACCGGCCTCGGCGTGGTCGAAGTCTACGATCTCGAACCGCTCGATCCGGTGAATGAGCAGTCGGGGCGACTGGTGAACATCTCCACTCGCGGACTTGTTAGGCCAGGCAACGACGCGCTCATCGGCGGGTTGATCGTGCGCGGGGACGATGGGGAAAACGTTTTGCTTCGCGCGATCGGGCCCGACCTCACGGCGGAGCAAGTTCCGAATGCGTTGTCGAATCCGACGCTCGAATTGCGCGATGCTTCCGGAACTTTGCTCGCGGCCAACGATGATTGGCGAAGTGACCAGGAAGAGGAGATCACCGCGACTGGCATCGCCCCGAACGACGATCGCGACTCCGCCATCCTCTACTCGCTCCCGCCCGGCAACTACACGGCAATTGTCCGCGGCAATCCGGAATCCACCGGCGTCGCGCTCGTGGAAATCTACGATCTGAATTCAGGCCACTAAAGGGGAGCACATCTCTCCGGGAAAGAGCGCTCCGGCTGGGCGCTGCGCGTATCTACTGCGGAGGGAGATTGGCGTCGACGTTGTAGACTTCCACCAACGCGGTGCCGGTTGCGTTATTCTTCCCGCGAACGATCGCCGTATAATTTCCCGGCGTTAGTGTGGCCACGATGGCCGATTCGCGATTGTCGGGAGGAGGAATGCCGGTCGCGACAATCTCCGACCCCTGAGTCTCTCGCCAGTTGTCGTTGGTGGAAACGAGCTTCCCCTTTCCATCGCGTAACTCCAAAACCGGATCGGACAGCGGTTGCGCTACCCCGTTGTTCGATAGGGAAGGCCCGATGGCTCGCACCAGCACCTTGGTTGGGTCTTTACCGCCTATGATAAAACCACCAATCATGGCGTTATCTCCGGTCCCCACTTTGCCTCGGGTCGAGATATTCACAAGGAGTGAATCTTTCGCATCAAGGTCATAGACTTCCACCAGCGCGAGGCCCGGTTGATCTCTCGCGTCCCGCACCACTGCGGTGTAGGCGCCGGGTTGAAGAGTCCTTACAATCGCCGATTCGCGTTCGCTCGAGGGCGCCGCCTGGGTTTGCAAAATGCCGATCCGATTCGAGATCCAGTTATCGTTCGAGGCGAGCAAAGTTCCGGATGAGTCATACAAATCCAGCACGGGATTCGACATCGCTCCGGTGATGGGCAAGGAAGGACCTATGCCGCGGACCAATATCTTTTTGGGCTTGGGACCTTGCAGAATGAAGCCGCCAATCATCGGATCACTTCCGCCCTGATCGAATGTGCGGGTAGAGACATTAAGGAGATTCTTGGTCGTGGTATATGGATGCGGCGGAAATGACGCCAGGTCGGTCGAGAACATCCAGACCTCCCTCCCTTCGTCGTAGGAACCGTTGGCATGGACGGTGGAGAAAAAGTATCGGCCGCTATGATCCAATACAACGCTAGACGGTATGTACTCCGTGAAGCCTATACCGTGAATATCGCTGGTCGAATTAAGGTCGCCAAGCTCGACATCGGCGGTTTGCTCTAACGTTGTCGGATCATAAACAAAGATTGCTCCTGAGGCTCGACCGCTAACGTCATGAGATCGATATATCGAGCCGTTCGCGTGGATTGCGAGATTGTCGGATCCCAGGCTCGCAGGACCAAAGGAGCGAACCGGCATAAGGCCTGGGAGGTCAGCCCGTGCAATCAGGCCGCGGTAATTTTCTTGTTCAGTGTAATAGAGATACTGACCATCGAGACTGGGAACGGGAAGACCAAAGTAGCCAGCGGTTTGGTGCTGAAGCGACGGATTTGGAGTGGAGATATCATAAGCCGAGAGACCACCATCCCCTTGGCGGTGGGTCACAAACAGCGTTTTCCGGTCCCGCGAAATCGCAATCGTGTCACCTGTTCCCGCCGCGAAAGTCACCTGAAGCGCGCCGCTGGCGGCATCGAATTGCTTAACTCCTGTCGCGTCGGCAACATAATCGCGACCATCCAAACCTTCGACCACGGAATCGTAGGGTTGGTTCGTGGGCAGGGGAATCCCACCGGGTAGTAATTTCAGCGACGCGAGATCGATCTTCTTTAGTCTCGGCGGAGACACATTGATGTTGAAAAAGAAGAGCTGCGATCCGTCTGCGGAAACGGAGAGCCCGCTGAAGGCCTCGGAGTATAAGCTGGTGACGGCCCGGGTCATTGTGTCGATCATATTGATGCCTCCGAACCCACTGGTGTAGATGCGAGGTCGGATCGGGTCCGGAACAAGAAAGAATGCATCGACTGGCAGAATCGCGAGCAATCCCTGCACGCGGTCGAGACCACGGACGGTGAAAGGAAATGTTTTATAGGCATCTGCGTTTCGACCGTGGGCGATTAGAACCGGATCAAAGTCTCCAGCCTTAGTCGCCACGCCACTAATGTAGCCGGTTCTGGAATTGATCGTTAGGCCAGGAGGCAAGCCGACGGCCGAATAAGAAGTTGCAGGAAAATTCACCTGAGGATCGCCGCCGTCGGTATAGGACTGACCTACCACGATGGAGACAGAAATAGGCAGATTCGTGATCTCTGTGCCATAGATCTGTCGGACACCCGCGATATCATCGGTGCCGAGGTGGTCGAGATTGCTGATGATCGGTTCCATGATCGCCTTACCGAGAGGCCTATCAGTCACATGGTCCAACCCGAGGACGTGACCAAACTCGTGAAGAAGGACCCGCTGGATGTCGTAGACAGGAATCCCGGCTACAGCTTGGAGCGGTCCGGTAGGAGTCGAAGCGGTCCTCGGAATTGACGACCACGTCGGCCTCGCGGTAGGTGGCTTCGTACTCGTGCTGTAGTCGCACCGTGACCGCGAGGGTATTCTCGCCAAAGCTATCTCCGAACACGGTGTTGGAGAAAAAGACAGAATTCACGCCATCGCCTGAGCTCTGCGGGACGGTTGGCGCGGAGACTGACGAAAAGCTGACCACGTCGAGATAACCATCCCAAATCGAGACTGCATCAGCCGCGGACGCGTTCCAATTCGCAAAGCCATCCTGTAGCCGCGAGTAGGTTGACTCGAGCCCGAGATGCATGACGACTTTCGCTCCCGGCGCCCATTGCGGACCTGCGAGGGCGAAAGCCCTGATGCGCGCGGTTGAAGCAAAGAGGAGAA
>DASXPA010000244.1:0-22359 GCA_036493915.1 Chthoniobacterales bacterium
AGCACTCGGCAGCCCGCGCTTTCGCGTTTACACGAGCCATGAGATTGTTGGGATCGAGCTCGGTGGCGCGCTCAAGAACATCTTCGCGATTGCGGCGGGTGTGAGCGATGGATTCGGACTGGGAGACAACTCCAAAGCTGCTTTGGTAACGCGGTCGCTGGCGGAACTTTTGCGCATCGGGGTCGCGATGGGCGGTGAAGCGCGCACCTTCCAAGGGCTGAGCGGAGCGGGCGATCTGGTCGCTACCTGCTTCAGCCGCCACAGCCGAAACCGTCGTTTCGGCGAGCAACTTGGGCAGGGAAAAAGCCTCGAGACGATCACGACGGGCATGAAGACTGTCGCCGAAGGAGTTCCTACCGCCCGCAGCGCCTTCGAGTGCGCGCAGAAGCTCGGCGTGGAAACTCCGATCATTGAGCAAGTGTATGCTGTGCTCCACCAAGACAAGGCACCCGCTCAAGCCATGCAGGAGCTACTCGATCGGGATCAAAAGTCCGAGCGTGGTTGACTCGCAGCCGCCCCCAATTCTCCGATTACCGCTGGATAAAGTTCCCGCTCTGCCGCCTGGATTCGCGCGTGCAGTGAAGAGGGGGTGTCGTTAGGCAAAATCGGCACCTTTCGCTGGGCAATGATCTTCCCCGTGTCAATGCCCGCATCCACGAAATGAACTGTGCAGCCGGTGGCACTTTCGCCCGCGGCGAGGGCTTGGGTCCACGCTTCGCGCCCGGGAAATTTTGGCAGCAGGGACGGATGTAAATTTATCACTCGATGGGGAAAGGCATCGAGCAGCGGAGCTTTTAAGATCCGCATGAAACCCGCCAGCACGACCCACTCCACTCCCGCGGCCCGCAATAGCCTAACGAGTCCCTCTTCGATCGCGGGCTCAAGCTTTGTCTTCCATTTCCCTGGCGCAAGAAAAGCAGCGGGGACGTCGAATTCCTTCGCGACCGCGAGAATTCCGGCGTTCTGCACATCCGAGATCACGATCCGCGCGTCCGCATTTAAGTCGCCACTACGAATTTTCTCCAGGATTGCGCGACAATTCGATCCCTTGCCGGAACCCAAGATTCCAATCGGCAAAGGCGACATCGCTACTTTCCCTGCAGGCGTTCGAGCAGACGCGTCGTCGACTTGCCGGGAACGAGTGGAATGATCTCAACCTCCGCGCCTATTTCCGTCAGCATCGAAAGCTCTTCGGGATGCAACGATTCAAGGCGGTAATCGCCGCCCTTCGCATAAATTGCCGGCCGAACTTTTTCGATCACTTTCGTCGCGCGTTTCTCCGGAAAAATCGTCACGAAATTCACACAGCAGAGCGCAGCCAACACCTCGGCGCGATCGACCGCGGGATTAATCGGACGCCCCGCACCTTTCAACTCGCGCACCGATTCATCGCCATTCACCGCGACGACGAGAATATCACCCAGCTTCCGCGCTTCTTGCAGATAGCGCACATGACCGATGTGAAGGAGATCGAAACACCCGTTCGTCAGAACGACACGCATATTTGCTCGACGCAGCTCCGCCGCGCGCGCCGCCAGTTCTTCAAGTGAAAGAATTTTCGTTTTCAAGCCCAACGAAGGAATCATTCAACGATAGTTTCCCGCGCCGCGCTATGCGGTCAATCCTGCGGTCTCGTTTGCAGCACGCGCGCCTCGGGTTGCGCAAAGGGCGCGCCATCGTCGCCACCGAAACGGGGGTCGTTAGTTGAAAGCAGAAGCTGCCAATGGTTCTCGTCGAACGAATCTTGATGTCCTCCAATAAGGTCGACCGCAATCAGACACTGCTCGCCCGGAGCACCGCCGTAGAGAAGCCTGACGATGCCGTGTTTCGGCTCAAGCATCTGCCAGTTTGACCGGGATCGGTTCTGTAGCGCCGGCGATGATCGCCGTAATCGCAACAGCTCAGCATAAAGCTGCAGCATCGACCGATGCTCCTTCTCGTCGAGCTCGGCCCATTGCAGCCTCGAACGCAGAAAAGTTTCCCTGGATTGCGGATCGGGGATTCTCTCTCGCACCTCCGGGTCACGGAAAAGGCTGAAGCCGCTGAATTCTTCCCGCCGGCCTTCCGTAACGCTTCTGCCGAGATCCGCTTCGTGATCGGTGAAGAATTGAAAGGGAGTCATCGCTGCCCATTCCTGACCCATGAAAAGCAGCGGCGTGTAAGGCGCCAGGCAGAGCAGAGCGGAAGCCGCGCGATACGCGGCTGGCGAAGCGAGATCGTTCAATCGTTTCCCAAACGCCTGATTCCCGATCTGATCGTGATTCGTGATGCAAAAGATGAGCTTCTCCGGTCCCAGCTCCGCGCATTCCCGAGCTTCGGCCGCTCCGTTGCGGCTCCGTTCCGCCCCGTGCAGGAGCCAGCCGTCGCGCAGAGTCTCATTCAGTTCATCGACCGTCCCACCGTAAAAGCGGTAATAACCTTCGCGTTCGCCCGTCAGCAGCACACGCACAACGTGATGGAAATCGTCCGCCCAACATGCGTCGAGGCCGAGCCCGCCCCGCCCAATCGATCGCAGCAGCATCGGATCGTTGCGTTCGTCCTCGACGGTGACAAATCCGCCTAACGAATGCACCCGTTCCGTGATCTCGGTGAGAAGGTGCTTCGGCGATCCGTCGACGACGGCGTGCGTCGCATCGAGCCGGAAGCCATCGACGTGAAACTCGCGCCGCCAATACTCCGGATTCGCGGCGAAGAACTCGCGCACGGGTTTCAGCTCAAAATTAAAGGCATCGCCCCAGGGAGTTTTGTGCGCGGGATTGAAATATTCCCGGCTGTAAGCGCCGAGATAGTTGCCATCCGGTCCGAGATGATTGTAAACGACATCGAGAATAACCGCGAGACCGCGCCCATGCGCGGCATCGACCAGAGCCCGAAGTTCGTTAGGCGTGCCGTAGGCCCGCGCCGGCGCGTAAAGCAAAACGCCGTCGTAACCCCAGTTGCGCATGCCGGGAAAATCCGCCACCGGCATGATCTCAATCGCGTTCACACCCAGCCTAACGAGATGGTCGAGTTTCTCGATCGTCTCCAAAAATGTCCCGCCCGGCGTAAAAGTCCCCACGTGCAGCTCGTAAATTACCAGCTCCGAAAGCAGCGGCGCCGACCAACCCGTATCGCGCCACTGATAGCTCCACGGATCAATTATCTGCGATGACCCATGCACACCATTGGGGTTGAAGCGCGAAGCCGGATCAGGCCACTGCTGATTTTCAAATCGATATTTGTAGAGATCTCCGGCCTGCCCGCGCTCATCGATGCCGCTGAAGTAACAATCTTCGCAATTCTCCAAGGTGATCGTGTGTGCGGCGGGATGGTCGGTGCCGTGAATGACAACTTCCATACGCTCCTTGCCCGGGGCCCACGTGCGATAGCGCACGCCGCCGCCTTCGACTAGGTCGGCGCCTTGACTTCTGGAGTTCAAACTCTTTTGCATTGTGAAAAGGAGAGGCCGAAGAAAAACGACCGCGGCCTGCGTCGCAGCCGTAGTGAAAGAAGAAAGCCTTCGATTGGCCATGAAAAAACCACAAGCGCGCGGCCCAACCCCCTCGGAAAAGGCAAAGAAATCCCTCGACGAAAAACTCAACCGGCCACCCAAACCGCCACCTGCGCCTAACGATCTCCCCCCACCGCCGGATCGGCCGATCAAAGGCGAACAGATATGAACCAACCGCAACTGGAGCGAATCGAACCGCTCGCGCGCGTCATCGCGCAACGGCTGGCCGTGAAGCCAGAACACTTCATTACCCACCCAAGTGAGATGAAATTATTCCGCGCGCTCAGCGATGAAGAGCTGCGCGACTTCGCGCACCAGCACGGTTGGCGTGTCGTTAGGCGACTCGGCGGTCGGCGCGTCGAGTTCTATAATGACGCTCACGAGCATCAGGAGCGCGCCCGCACCGGCAACGTCCAGCCATCAGGCGAGGCAGCTGTTCGTTAGGCTTCGTTGAAAAAAGCGGTCAGTGGGCTTGTTGGCGAGGCCGTCGAGCGCGCTTCCGCGAGCCCGATTTCGTAAGCGTCTCTTCCGGCCTCGACACTCTTGCGAAACGCCCGCGCCATCCGCACCGGATCGGAAGCGATCGCGATTGCAGTGTTCACAAGCACGGCGTCGGCGCCCATTTCGAGCGCTTCCGCGGCCTGACTTGGCGCCCCCAATCCGGCGTCCACCACCACGGGTACGGTCGCCTGTTCGATGATGATCGCGATCTGCGCGCGCGTTTCGATTCCGCGGTTACTTCCGATAGGCGACCCTAACGGCATCACCGTGGCGACTCCGACATCCTGCAAACGCTTCGCCAACACCGGATCGGCATTGATGTAGGGGAGCACGGCAAAGCCTTCCCTAACGAGCGTCGCTGCCGCCGCCAGCGTCTCGACCGGATCGGGCAGGAGATAGCGCGGATCGGGATGAATCTCGAGCTTCACCCAGTTGGGCAATCCCGCGCTCACCGCGAGCCGCGCCAGCCGCACCGCTTCCTCCGCGTCGCGCGCGCCGCTCGTGTTCGGCAAGAGGAGAAAGCGTTTCGGATCGATGAAGTCGAGGATGTTCGCGAAAGGATCGTTCTTGCCGGAGAGATCGGCGCGGCGGAGCGCCACCGTCACAAGCTCTGTCCCGCTCGCGACGAGCGCGTCGCGCATCAATTCATTGGAAGCAAACTTGCCGGTCCCGACGAGCAACCGCGAAGAGAATTCGCGATCGGCGATCTTGAGTTTCACGGGTTTGTCCGACATTGCATTCTAACTTACAATGCGCGCCCCAACTGTCATCCTTCGCTGCGCACAAAAAGACAAAGCACAGAGAGTTGTACTCGCTCCTCTAGTGTGATTTCATTAGTCGTGACGCGATTCGATCTTCGGCTTGGCGACTGTCTCGCGGGGATGGCGCAACTCAAAGCCGCTTCGATTAATCTCGTCGTCACTTCGCCGCCTTATAATCTCGGTATTCGTTACGGGAAATTTGCCGACACCGCGGACCGCGCCAGTTATCTCGATTGGTGCGCGCAATGGGCGGCGCAAATCCACCGGCTGCTACGGCCCGACGGATCGTTCTTTCTTAACATCGGTGCGGCGCCTTCCAATCCGATGCTCCCCCACGAGATCGCGTTGCGCCTGCGTGAGCTTTTTGTCCTCCAGAACACGATTCACTGGATCAAGGCGATCACGCTGCCTAACGAATCCAGCGAAGACGAAATTTCGCGCGGCCACTTCAAGCCAATCAATTCGCCGCGTTTCCTGAACGATTGCCACGAATACATTTTTCATTTTACACCCGAGGGGAAGACACCGCTCGACCGGCTCGCGCTCGGGGTTCCGTATCAGGACAAGAGTAACATTTCTCGATGGAGCCACACTCGTGGGCGGGACCGACGCTGTCGTGGAAACACCTGGTTTGTCCCCTACGAGACGATTCAGCATCGGGCGACGGAGCGCCCGCATCCGGCGAGCTTTCCGGCGCAGTTGGCGGTGAATTGCATTCTGCTCCACGGCCTAACGAGAATAGGATGCATGCTCGATCCCTTTCTTGGGATCGGAAACTCCGCCCTGGCCGCGCTCCGTTGCGGCCTGACGAACTTCATCGGGTTCGAGATCGACGAGATTTATCTCGCGGAGGCGCGGCGACGTTTAAAGATCTAACTCGCCGTTGCCGAGGGCCTGAAACTTCTCCAGCGCCTTCACCAAATTGCCTGGAAGTGGACGAACACGCTCGAAGATGCGACTCGCCAGCGGCTTCGCCGTCGCGTAGCCAGCGAAGATCATCTCGAGACGCGCGTCGAGATTATCGATGTAGCTGAGCGCGATTGCTTCCGGCGTCTTCGGAGAAACCGGCGAACCAAATTGCGGCTCGCCGTGATGCGACGCGATCAGGTGCAAGAGATGCATTCGGCAATCATCGGCCGCGGGCGTGAACTGCTGCCATTCCGCCGCCCGCTCGTTAGTCTGGATTTTTCGCCAGAGCGAATTGACCAGCTCAAGACCGATCGAGATGTGCCCGACGAGTTCGCCGAGTTCGTCGAATGGCATGCTGAATCCCGTCTCCGGAAGATGATTTTCCCAAAGCTTGCCGGCGTCGTGAAAGAGAATGCCGGCGATAAGAAGATCGAGATTGAGGTCGGGATAAAGCGGCGCGATTTGCGTGGCCAGGCGCATCATCTGCGCGGTGTGCTCGACCAATCCGCCGCGGCGCGCATGATGGTAGCTGCGCGCGCCGGCAGTGCGGCGAAAGCGATCGCCGTGCTCCGCGATGAACTCGACGCAGAGCGCGCGCAGCCGCGGGTCGCCGATCGCGCCGGTGGTTGTGACAATGAACTCCCAATCCGCCTTTTGTTTCGCGCGCAGTTCTGGCGGGCCCTGGAGCAGTTGCGATTTTTCCTCGGGCGTAAGCGGGTGCACGGTCCAGTGGCGGACGTCGAGACCGAACTGTTGGTGCTGGTAAAATTCGCCCGCCAACTCAATGAAATCCCCAGCGCCTAACGAGTCACAGGCGTGGTACTGCGGGTTGTCGCTCCAGACCCGCAAGGTCATGCGGTCGGCGGCATCGGCCAGCGTCAGCTCGCAATACGGCTTCTGATCGCGGGTCATTTTCGCGGCGGCCGATTCCAGTTGCACGTGCACCTGCGCGTCGAGCGCACCTTGCGGCACGGCCGCGCGAACTTCCCGGAGGGTCATCAATTGCATCGTCAAAAATCGCACAGCTCCCACGTCGGAGCGAGAAGCGGCTAACGCAAACCGCTCGGCAGTCGCGGCGAGGAAAGTAATCTCCCAAATTCTTCCCAGCGTTTCTCGGGATGATCGGCGGTACCGCCCTGCCGGGCGAGGTAGTGCCTAACGAGATCTTCGCCATAGTTGTAATTGATGACGTAGCTCCCGTAATGCTGTATGAACTGAACCCGCTTCTGCGCGATGGCAGGCTCCTGCATGGCGTATTTTTCCAGCCAGGCCGCCGCCGCCGGCGCGTGAATCTTTCCGTCGATCAATTGACGGGCCGCTTCGTTCGTCGCGTAGCTGAGTTTCTCCACCAAATCCTGCACGACATAATATTCCTCCACCCGCGCCGGATCGAGTCCAGCCGCGGGCCAGAGGACTTTCTTTTCAAACTGCAACCGCTCGGGTTTAGTGAAGACGACTTCACGCCCGAAGTTTGCCGTCCCTTCCGCGACCAGCGACTGCGGCGAGTAAAGTGGATAGACCGAAAATTCGAGCCAGCCGCGGCCGCGGGTGAGGTTCTTTTCCAAGAGCGAGTTGTAAACGTGGTGACCAGGATAGCCCTCGTGGGCGGCGAGATCGACCGCGCGATCGATATAGGTGGGAAGATCGGTATTCACCTGAATCACGCTGTGATAATTCCCCTTGTACCAATTGTAGCCGCCCCACGGTTTGCCGGTCACATATTCGACCGTAAAACTCTCGTTAGGCGGCAAGCTTAGGTGCGCGAGCGTGCGGGCGCGGCATTCCTTGATCGCGAGCTGGAAGACGGTGGAGAGCTTCTCGTTAGGAATGATGAAGGCTTTGCGCCAATCGGCGTAGCGCTGGGCCAGGGTGCGACGATCCGCCGCGTCCTTCGGCTTGAGCACGCCGGTCGCTTCGATCTCATCGATGAGTTTCTGAAAGTGCAGGTCGGAATAGTGTGGCGCGACGGAATCGTAAAGCGCCTGCGCCTGCTGATCGAAAGTCATCTTTGCCCCCTCCAAGAGGCGAACGCGTGCGCCGAGCGCGCCAAGCTGCTTGCTGAGGAATTCACGCCGTAGATCTTCCATCTTATCGTTAGGCGGGGGAACCTTCGCCAGTTCCGCGCGAAGATCGGCAGCTTCCTGGCCGATCGCCCCAAGCGGCTTCCTGGCGGCCGCAACTTCAGATTTCCAGGCCGCCGGACCGTAATAGGCGTCGACGTAGTCGGGATCGTGCGGCGTCATGGCGAGGACGAGTTTGATGTAACTCTCCGCGATCGAATCCATCGTCGAGGCAGGCGAGGGATAAGGCGTCGGCTGCGCCCACCCCGCGAGGATGCTCACGATCAAGGCCATCAGGGCTGCGACGGCTTTCATTTTTATCCGCCCGTTCTCGTTGAATCGCCGAGCCTAGTCGAGCATGCGCTTTTCAAGCCCGGCGTAGGCGTCGATGCGGCGGTCGCGGAGGAAAGGCCAATGCGTGCGGTGTTCGTTCACGCGTTTCCATTCCACGTCGGCAAAAATAACTTCCTCACGGTCACCGCTCGCCTTCGCGAGAATCTCGCCGCTCGGCGCGACGATGAAGCTTTGTCCCCAAAACTCAATCCCGTCGCCGCCGGCCGGCGCTTCGTGGCCGACGCGGTTGACGGCCGCGACGAAGCAGCCGTTGGCGATGGCGTGGCTGCGTTGCATCGTTTCCCAGGCGGAATGTTGGGCGCGCCCATATTTCGCTTTCTCCGATGGATGCCAGCCGATCGCGGTCGGGTAAAACAGAATCTCGGCGCCTCTTAGAGTCGTTAGGCGAGCGGCTTCGGGATACCATTGGTCCCAGCAAACGCAGACGCCGACGTTGCCGTGCGGCGTTGGCCAGTTGCGAAAGCCGAGGTCACCCGGGGTGAAATAGAACTTCTCGTAATAGGAAGGGTCATCGGGGATGTGCATCTTGCGATACTTCCCGAGCAAGTTGCCATCCGGGCCGATAATCGCGGCCGTATTGTGGTAAACCCCGGCGGCCCGCTTCTCAAAGAGCGACGCGATGATGACCGCGCCAGTCTCGCGCGCGACCGCGCCTAACAACTCCGTGGACGGGCCGGGAATCTCCTCCGCCAGCTCGAAGTTGGCGTGGTCCTCTGTCTGGCAAAAATATTGCGAACGAAAAAGCTCCGGCAGACAAATGATTTGTGCGCCGTGCTCAGCCGCGTCGCGCGCCCGCGCGACGGCTTTCGTAAGGTTCGCGTCCGGCTCCGGGCCGCACTGCATCTGAATGCAGGCGACGCGCGAGCTATCGTTAGGCATAACTTATTTCGCTGGGATTGGGCTGCCTTCGGACTCGGGCGGTAGCGAAGATTCGGAAACGATCTTCACGCTCTCGAGGGTGATGCGGGTGGTCGGTTTGCTCGTCTCACCGCCATTGCCGCGGGTGACCGGTGTATTGCCGATTTTATCGAGCACATCAAGGCCTCGAATGAGGTCGCCGAAGGCCGTGTATTGGTGATTGAGCGAGCTCGCAGTTCCGAGGCAAATGAAGAACTGGCTGCCGGCCGAATCGGGATCGGCCGAGCGTGCCATGGAGATGACGCCGCGGACATGCGGCCGATCATTGAACTCCGCGGGAATGCTGTAGCCGGGACCGCCCGTGCCGTAGCTGCGCTCGTCTGTGAGATCCTTCGTATTTGGATCGCCGCCCTGGATCATGAAGCCCTTAATGATGCGATGAAAAGCAGTGCCGTCGTAAAAGCCTTCGCGCGCCAGTTTTTTGAAATTCTCAACGGTCTTCGGGGCCACGTTCGGCCAGAATTCGACCACCATCTCGCCGTCGCTCGTCTTGAGCACGGCCACTTCCTTTTGATTCGTTTCCATGGGCTTGTCTTCCTTTGCTGTTTCGTGCGATTTGGGAGTTTCCTGAGGTGTGGCGTTCTGCGCGTGAACGTTTGCCGCGCCCAGAGAACAGGCGACCAGGCAGCAGAAAAACAACCTTCGTTTCATCCGAACCAGTGGCATGGATGCTCGGCGCGCGCACCCGATTTTTAGTGTTTCAGGTAAAGCCGGTGCGCGCCGAAATCGATGATGCCGTGATGGCGGCGGAGAAATTCCATGCCTAACAATCCGACGACCGGTGGCGATTCCTGCAAGAGATCGCCGGCGATGAAATCGCTCAGATCGATCACGCCCACTTCCTTCGATTTCACCTTGAATCCGCCGAGCGTGGTCACGCCCAGATCCAGCCCGCCGAGGGTGAACCGCTTGATGATCGCCGATTGCACGTCGTGCACATCGAGATTGACCATCGCCGAACTGTAAGGCGTTTCGTGCAGAGGCAGGCGCAACCGCCGGACGAGTCCTTGGTCAAGCAGCGTCATGAAAGCGCCGGTGTCGATCAGCAGCTGACCGCGTGCGCCGCTAAAGTTGTTATGGACGAAAAGATTCCACGTCGCCGTGAGGTGGAGGGGCACGCCCGTCCAACCGCGGTGATCGATCCCCGGGATCGGGTCGCGCGCGTCGGGATCCACTTTCATGTAAAGGACCTGCTGCGTGCAATCGAGGACGGCAGCGGTTGGGAAGAGAATGTCGGTGCCGATGAGGCCGTCCAGTTGTTGCTCGGGAAATTCGCGCGCCGCCGGGGCGGGACCATTGAGGTCGATCGCGACCATCGGCTCGTCGACGAGGATGAGCGCGCCGAGGCGCAAATGGTGGGCGATGGCGAGGCCGTTGAAGCCGCCATTGATGCGCAACTGCGGGGGCAGATCGGAACCGCCCGGTAGCGGCGCGAGCCCGAAATGCTTGCGTCGGTCGAGCGCAATCGCGCTGACGGACGCGCCGGTGTCGACCCCGAGGAGCGCAGGTTTGCCGTTAATGTGCGCGCGGAGGAGAAGGTGATTTTGATGTGAGCGCTCGAGGGGGAGCGCCTGGTATTGCGGTATGTCGTTCGGCCGGGTCGCGGCGGGAGGCGCGGCCGAGAGCGGAGTGGCGAGCAAGAAACCAAGGAGCGCCGGGAGCAGCTGTCGGAGAAGGGAAGCGGCGCCGGAGGTTTTCACGGGCGAGAATAGCACGGGCGTCATGCGCCGAAAACGCTTGATTGACCGTGCGCCAGCCGCTATTCGGAGCGGGTCCAATGATGCACCGCGCTCTCTTCGCCGCCGCGTTTCGTCTCGTTAGGCAGGCGGGCATTTTCTCCGAACACCATGGCTGAAGCAGCACCGCCTAACGAGGAAAAGTTCATTCGCGGCCTCGGCTTGCTCGACTCGACGATGCTCGTTGCCGGCTCGATGATCGGCTCGGGGATTTTCATCGTCTCGGCCGATATCGCGCGACAGGTCGGCTCGGCCGGTTGGCTCCTGCTCGTCTGGGCGGTCACGGGTATGCTGACGATCATCGCCGCGCTCACTTACGGTGAGCTGGCGGCGATGATGCCGCGGGCCGGCGGCCAATATGTTTTCCTGCGCGAAGCCTATAGCCCGCTCTGGGGTTTTCTTTACGGCTGGACGCTCTTTCTCGTCATCCAGACGGGAACGATCGCGGCCGTGGCGGTCGCATTTGCGCGTTTCCTCGGGGTGCTCGTACCGAGCATTTCGCCGACGCAATGGGTCGTCCCGCCGATCATTCTTTCGCGCAACTACGCCGTCAGTCTTTCCACTCAGCAGCTCATCGCCGTTCTCATCATCATCTTTCTGACTTATGTGAACACACGCGGGCTTTCGTTAGGCAAGTGGATTCAGAATGTCTTCACCTCGGCGAAGACCCTGGCGTTGCTCGCGTTGATCGTCCTCGGGATTTTCGTCGGCCGGAACGCCGCGGCCTTGAGCGCCAACTTTTCCCACGCCTGGACGCCGGTGGGGGTGACGCCGATCAAATCCGATCTCGCCTCGATCGGGATGGTTTCCGCCAAGGGCGGCGTGTTCGGGATGTTGATCGCGATCTGCGTGGCGCAGGTCGGCTCGCTCTTTTCCGCCGACGCCTGGAATAACGTCACCTTCACTGCCGCGGAGGTGAAAAATCCGCGCCGCAATCTGCCGCTCTCGCTCGCCTGCGGGACGGGCCTGGTTATCACGCTCTATCTGCTCGCCAACGTCGCCTATCTTTTCCTTCTCCCTTTGCTGCAAATTCAGCACCCGCCCGACGACCGCGTGGGCACGGCGGCGATGGCAGTGATGTTCGGCGGAGCGGGCGCGGCGATCATGGCAGTGGCGATCATGGTCTCAACCTTCGGCTGCGCCAACGGGCTAATCCTCGCCGGCGCGCGGGTCTATTACGCCATGGCGCAGGACCGGCTCTTTTTCCGATCAACGGGGAAGCTGAATGCCAAACACGTCCCGGCGCTGGCGCTGGTCTTGCAGGGAGTTTGGACAGTGTTGCTCGTTCTGCCACGCACGCGATTGCGCGACACGATCACCAACGCGCCGCTCGTGAATGCCGCGGGTGTCGAGCAGTATGGCAACCTTTACGGGGCCTTACTCGACTATGTGGTTTTCGCGGTCCTGATCTTTTATGTCCTGACGATTTTCGGCGTCTTCGTTCTTCGCCGCCGGCAACCGGACGCGGAGCGGCCCTATCGCGCGTTCGGGTATCCGGTTCTCCCCGCGCTTTATCTTATCGCGGCGATCATGATTCTGCTCGTGCTCGCCGTTTATCGCACCCAAACCTCGTGGCCGGGTCTGCTCATTGTCCTCGCGGGCGTGCCGGTGTATTTCCTCTGGAAGAAATCGGGTAACACTTAAATTCGTTAGGCACTAGCGCGATTTGACAACCTTCGACTTTGTAGATGCGCCATCAACCTTTGTCATCCCTGAGCGCGGCGAAGAACCTCACGAGCAACGCCAGGGGTAACTCATGAGATCCTTCGCCGCGCTCAGAATGACAACTGCTGCTAAGGAATGCGCTCCTCTTTTGCAACCTTGAACACCACCGAACCGGAAGGAAAAGCCATGCATGAATAAGTTATTCGCAACCAAACCGCTCAAGGTGCTGATGGCAGAAGCACAGGAAACCGGCGAGCACACGCTCAAACGCGCGCTCGGCCCGGTGAACCTGATGACGCTTGGTATTGGCGCGATCATCGGCGCGGGGATCTTCGTCCTCACTGGCAACGCCGCGGCGCAGTACGCGGGGCCGGCGATTGTCCTTTCCTACGTGCTCGCCGGCCTTGGTTGTTTCTTCGCGGGACTTTGTTACGCGGAGTTTGCGTCGCTTATTCCGATCGCCGGCTCCGCTTATACTTATGGTTATGCGACCTTGGGTGAACTTTTTGCCTGGATCATCGGTTGGGACCTGGTGCTCGAATATGCTTTTGGCGCGGCGACGGTCGCTTCCGGTTGGGCGGGCACGATTGTCTTTTTCCTCCAAGGCTTCGGGATCAATCTTCCACCGCGATTCACTGCGACACCGGGAACCGACCTTTATTTCTTTCACAACATCTGGCAGCCAGCCGGCGCGCCGGATCTTCCGAACAGCGCCGCTGCTCTCGCCGCGCTTCCGCACGTGACCGGCCTCTTCAACATCGTCGCCTTTCTCGGCATCATGATGGTCACGGTCATCCTCGTCATCGGGATCAAGGAGTCGGCCAACTTCAACACCACGATCGTTTTCATAAAACTTGCGGCCGTGCTCGTGTTTATCACCATTGCCGGGGTCTGGGTCCTCGGCCATCGCGCGGAAGCTGCCATCAACTGGACGCCGTTTCTCCCGCCGAACCTCGGGAGCTTTGGCAGTTACGGCTGGTCGGGGGTCGCCCGCGCGGCGTCGGTGGTCTTTTTTGCCTATATCGGCTTCGACGCGGTTTCGACCGCGGCGCAGGAAGCGCGCAATCCGCAGAAAGACATGCCCATCGGCATTATGGGTTCGTTAGGCGTTTGCACGGTGCTTTACATCATCGTCTCCGGATTGCTCACGGGCGTTGTCCATTATCCGTCGCTCAACGTCGCCGCGCCGGTCTCGCTTGCGCTGCAGCAGATTGGCATCCAGTGGGGCTCGATCCTGGTCAACGCCGGAGCCATCGCGGGCTTGAGCACGGTCATGCTCGTCATGATGCTCGGTCAAACTCGCGTCTTTTATTCGATGGCGCATGACGGGCTGCTCTGGAAATGGGCGGGTGAAATTCACCCGAAGTTCCGGACGCCGTGGAAGAGCACGATCATCATGGGATTTTTTGTCGCCTTCTTCACCGCCGTCATCCCGATCGGAATTCTCGGACAGCTGGTGAGCATTGGTACCTTGCTCGCCTTTGTCATCGTGAGCGTCGGTGTGATGATTCTGCGCAAACGTCGTCCTGAGCTCGAACGGCCGTTTCGCACGCCTTGGATGCCGTTCACCCCGATCATGGCGATCGTCATCGCCCTTCTCTTGATGGCGGCGCTGCCTTCGGACACCTGGATTCGTCTCGGCGTGTGGCTGATCATTGGCCTGGTGATCTACTTCACCTACGGCCGACACCACAGCAAAGTGCAGCGCAGCATCGACGCCGCGGGACCGCCAGTCATGGGCGCCATCGACGACTAGTGACCTGTGTCAGATGAAGGGTGAGCAAAAGGGGAGCGGAAGCTTCCCCAGCGCTGAAATCGCCTACCCTCGTTAGGCGCGGCTGCTCCCGCCGAACCCGCCCCCGCCACCCCAGCTCGATCCACCGAAGCGCTCGCCCAGTTCCCTCCAACGTTCGCGCATTTCGTGCGAAGGCGCGATGTTCTTTTCATTGCGTTGTTCCGCTTGCAGGAACGTTGCGAAGTCCGACGAACTTACGCCCGTCAAGCCAAACGCGGCTTCCGCGTCGACCAAGTTTGCCGCCGCCTCCACCAGCTTCGACCAATCGGCCGCTGGCATGGTCTGCCGCAGGGCGCGGGTCTTTCCTTGCATCGCGGCGACAGACTTGGCGAGCGTCCCGCGCTGCGCTGTCGGCGCGCGGAAGATATCGATCAAACGTTGAAAGCTGAGATGAAATGGCAGCGTCGCAAAATCCGCGTCGAGATCATCGGACATCGCCGCATTCGGCGTCGCGGTCACGCTCGAGCGGATGAGAGGTTTCCAATCCGCGTCGGCGAAGCAGCCAAGTTCGCACGAGTAGCTGGCTCCCGCATCGGTGACCTCGGCGAAGCAGTAGCAGATGAAAGGATCGATCTCGATCGTCGATTCCTCCGTCCCGTCTTGGCGCAGGATCCGAAGATGTATCTCCCGCGGGCTCAAATCCGCCGCGGAGAAAAGTCCCTTCCAATCGAGATCCCAATAGAGAAAAAGCGAGTTCGGATCGCGCGCGACCGCATAGAGCAAATCGGTGCCGTAGTAACCGGGCAGCTCTCCCAGATCCGCAGCCGGCAGGGGGACAGGGGCCGGTTCCGGCGGACGCGCCGCTCCCACTATCGGCTCGCTGGAAATCTGAAAGCCAGCCCCTGCGCCGGCGGGATTTTCAGTTGGAAGATCGGTTTCGTTCATGCGGAATCGGGGAGGCGCGCCCCACTAAAGGCCGAGCCGCCCGCACGAACAAGTGGGAATTCCCGATGGCGGTTTCGGCCGCGTGACTGGCGCGCGCAGCTTCCCCGGCTAAGTTCGGCCGATGCCTTCCGAGACCATCGAACTGCGTGGCCACATTATCGATTCACTTATTTTACCGAAGGTGCTCGACGAGATCATCACGCACGGCGGCAGTTTCAAGATCGGCGAAATCAAGATCGGTGAAGGCCGCGCCGACCAAAGCTTTGCCAGGATTGAGGTGACTGGCCCGGATGCTGATGAGCTCGACGATTTAATTCTTCGCCTCCGGCAGCACGGCGCCGAAGTAGTGGAAAAGAAGAGCGTCGAGCTGGCGGCCGCGCCGGCAGATGGCGTTTTTCCCGAGCACTTTTACGTCACCACCAACCAGCAGACGTTTATCCAGCTCGATGACGAAGAGATCGAAGTGCGGCCGGCGTTAATGGATAGCGCGATCGTGGTCGACCGCGCTGCCCGCGCCGCGACGGCGACCAAATTCTACGGGATCAAAAAGCGCATGCAGGTGGTTGTCGGCCATCACGGTATCCGCGTTGTCCCGCTGCAACGCTCGACTTCGCGCGCCGACGTTTTTGAATTCATGGCGAGCAACGTTTCGATCGAGAAACCGAAGACCGCCGTGATCAAGGAAATCGCGCGGGAGTTTCAGCGCGCCCGGGAAGAGAACGGCAAAATCCTCGTTGTCGGCGGACCGGCTATCGTCCACACGGGGGCGGTTGAGCATTTCGAAAAATTGATCGAGTGGGGCTACGTCAACCTTCTCTTCGCCGGCAACGCCCTCGCCGCACACGATATCGAGAACGCGCTCTTCGGAACGTCGTTAGGCGTGTTTCTCGAGAAAGGTTCCTTCACCGAGTCCGGCCACGAAAATCATATGCGCGCAATTAACGTCATCCGCTGCGCAGGCGGGATCAAACCGGCCGTGAAAAATGGACTGCTTAAGAGCGGAATTTTCTACCAGTGTGTCAAGCACAAGGTCGACTACGTGCTCGCTGGTTCCATTCGCGACGACGGACCGCTGCCCGATGTCATCACCGATGCGCTCGATGCGCAGCGGGCGATGCGAGCCAAACTCGAAGGCGTCACTATTGCGATGATGATGGGCACGATGCTGCATTCCATCGCCGTCGGGAATCTTCTCCCCGCGACCGTGCGGACGATCTGCGTCGATATCAATCCGGGCGTGGTCACGAAGCTGGCCGATCGCGGCACCTTTCAGGCGATCGGCTTGGTCACCGACATCGAGCCGTTTCTGCGCGAGCTGACCGGTTGCCTCGAGTCGATTCGTTAGCCTTTTTATGCGCGAACTACTCCTCTGTCCGCCGGATCACTACGGCATCGAATATGAGATTAACCCCTGGATGAGCCGTGCCCGCGGCGCCGACACGCCGGTCGTGCAGGCGCAGTGGCGCGGGCTCTACGAGAAGTTGCTTAGCCTTGGGTGCACCGTTCATCTCATCCCGCCGGTGCCGCGATTGCCCGACATGGTCTTCACAGCGAACGCCGGCCTGACCATCGGAAAAAAATTTATCCCGAGCAATTTTCGACACGAGGAGCGCGCACGGGAAGCACCGCTCTTTGCCGATTGGATGAAGAAGCACGGCTACGAAATCGAGTGGCTGCCGAAGAATCAATACTTCGAAGGCGAAGGCGATGCGCTCTTTGCCGGCGATGCGCTTTTTTGCGGCTACAAATTTCGCTCCGACGTCAGCGCACATCGCAGCGTTGGCGAAATCCTGAAGTGCCTCGTCATTTCCGTCGAGCTGGTCGATCCGCGGTTTTACCATCTCGACACCTGCTTTTGCCCGCTCACCGATGGCGGTGCGGTTTGGTTTCCCGCTGCGTTCGACGAATACGGGCAGCGGACGATTCGCGATCACGTCCCGAACCTGATCGAGGTTATCGAAGAAGAAGCCGCGCATTTTTCGTGCAACGCGATCGTGCTCGATCGTGAGATCGTGCTGCCGGAAGGTGCTGCGCAACTGGTGAAGTCGTTAGGCGAGCGTAGCTACAATTGTCATCCACTGCCGATGACAGAGTTCCTCAAAGCCGGCGGCGCGTGCAAGTGCCTAACGATGCTTATGCCGCAGCGGGAGAACGCTCCCGCCTAACAATACGTATGACAAAGGGAGCGCGGCGCGAGTCGCGGAGATTCCCCGCCTAACGATCACGCTTGCGCCGCAGCGCGCGCTCGATCTTACCTAACGGCAAAGTGTTCACGACATCGGCTTTGCTGAGCCAACCTTTGCGCGCCACACCGATCCCGAACCACAATTCCTGCAGCCGTTCGACCCCGTGCGCATCGGGATTGATGACACATTTCACTCCCTTCTCTTTCGCCAGCGGCCACCAACGCCAGTCGAGATCGAGCCGCTTCGGCGCCGCGTTGATCTCGATCCACGTCCCAGTGTCGGCAGCTGCCTCAAGAATCGCCGGGATGTCGATCGCGTAGGGATTGCGTTTCAGGAGGAGTCGCCCAGTGGGATGAGCGAGCATCGTGACGTGCGGGTTGCTTAGCCCGCGAACGACGCGCCGCGTCATTTCCGCTTCCGGCAGTTGAAATGCCGAGTGCACGGAAGCGACCACGTAGTCGAGTTCGCCTAACGTTTCGTCGTCAAAATCGAGCGAACCATCGCGCAGGATGTCACATTCGACGCCGGCGAAAAGCCGAAAGTCGTTGAAGCCTTTGTTCAATCTGCGAATTGCCGCGACCTGCAAACGCAACTTCGCGGCATCGAGACCGCCGGCTTGAGTCGAGCTGCGGCTGTGATCTGCGATGCCGAGATATTGCAGGCCGAGCTCCTGCGCCGCCGCGGCCATTTCTTCGAGCGAATTGCGCCCGTCGCTCGCGCTCGTGTGACAGTGAAAAGTGCCCCGCAAATTTTCCGCCTCGATCAAGCGCGGCAAGCGACCTTCCGCGGCGGCTTCGATTTCGCCGCAATTTTCGCGCAATTCTGGTGGGACGAAATCGAGATCGAGCGCGCGATAAAGCTCGGCTTCATCGCGGACCTGCGGAATTTTCGCGGGCGGCCCTTTCTTCTTCGCCACCGCCGCAGTCTCGGCGGGCGCGAGACGGTATTCGTTCAGAGTCCAGCCGCGTTGCAGCGCACGATTCCGGAGGACGATATTGTGCTCTTTGCTCCCGGTGAAATAGCCGAGCGCGAAAGGATATTCCGCGCCGCTGACGACGCGCAGATCGGCTTGAATTCCCGAACGCAGCCGGACACTCGTCTTCGTCGTGCCGCGTGCGATCACGCTTTCCACAAGCTCGTGCCTAACGAACGAATCCGTGATTGCGGCCGGCTCTTTCGTTGCAACGATGAAATCGAGATCGCGGACAATTTCTTTCCGCCGTCGATAACTTCCGGCAAGGCTCACATGCAAGGCAGCGGGGTGTGCGCGTAAATCGTCCTGTAGTTGCTCCGCTGCCCCCGCCACGGTGCCAAGTTGAAAGCTGCCGGCGTGTTTTTCGCGGTCGGCAATTGTCTTCGTGAGTTTATCCTGCGTCGTCTTGCCGAAGCCGGGGAGTGCCGCGACGCGACCAGCGGCGCACGCCTGCTCGAGATCGGCGATGGAGCCGACCTGCAGTTGTTCGTAAAGCGCCTTGATTTTTTTCGCGCCGACTCCGGGCAAGGAAAACAGCTCGAGAATGCCCGGAGGAAATTTCGCGCGCAGGTCTTCGTAAAACTTCGACGTCCCAGTGAGCGCGAGTTCGCTGATCTTGCTTGCGATCGCTTTGCCGACTCCGGGGATTTCTTCGAGCCGATTCTCTTCCGCTAGTTCGCGTAAATTGCCGCCCCAGGTTTCGATCGAACGCGCGGCGTTGCTGTAGGCGCGAATCTTGAATGGATTCTCTTCTGCCTGCAGCTCGAGAAGGGTCGCGATCGTCTCGAGAGCGTTGACGATCTGTTCTTTTTTCATCACGGGCACGGGAAACTGTTGCGCGGAAAGAGGAACGCGTCGATGGCTGGCGCCAATCATTCGGATTCCGTCCCCTGTCCCTGCTGGCATGACAACGGCTTTGCTGTGGGGATGAAGTTTTCGCGGCGCGGCGGTGTCTTTTTCAGTTCTGTTTTTTTTGCGACGATTCAGCTGGCATTGGCCGATTCCTTTCCTCTCCACGGACCGATCGTTCCGGGAGGATTCGCGCTCCTCCGCCATGGCATCGCCTGTGCGCCGGCAAAGGCGCCGCTCGCAGTGAAGCGCGCCATCTGGGCGGCGAATCAATTGCGTAAATGGCCGTATCGTTTTGGGGGCGGCCATCATTCATTTATCGATACCGGTTACGATTGTTCCGGCACGGTTTCTTATGCTTTGGCGGCTGCGGGATTAATCTGCATCCCAATGAGCTCGCGTGATCTGCTGCACTACGGCCAACGCGGTCGTGGGAAATGGATTACCGTCTACGCACGCAATGGTCATGCTTTTGCCGTCATTGCCGGGCTGCGGCTCGACACGACGGCGTGGGGTAACCGCAGCGATCGCTACGCGCCGCGCTGGCATTCGGAGATACGGCCTCCGCGCGGTTTCGAATCGCGCCATCCGGCAGGGCTATAGCGTTAGCCGCGACGAATTGGTCGCGGATCTCAGGGCCGTTGGCGTTTGCGCCTGTTGCGGCGACCGCAGTGTGACGGAGAATGCGGGTACCCTATGAGGAAGAAGGCGAAGCAGATTGCCATTCACTCCGGCCAGTTCGAGTTCGTTAAGATCAACCCCGGAAAGCAGGATTGGCGCGACATTTATCATTGGGTACTTTCCCTCAGCTGGCCCCGTTTTGCCGCTTTCATCGTCGGCGGCTATCTCCTTCTCAATCTCGTCTTCGCCGCGCTTTACGCGATGGACAGCAAGTGCATCGAAGGCTTGCCTACGGGCTCACTTCTCGACGCCTTCTTTTTCAGCGTCGAGACGCTCGCGACCGTGGGCTACGGCCATAGCTTCCCAGCGACGCTCTACGGCCACATCCTCACGACCATCGAGATCATGGCGGGAATGTTTTGGCTCGCGGTCATTACCGGTCTCATCTTTGTTCGCTTTTCGCGCCCGACGGCGCGGATCGAATTCAGCAACAACCTTGTCGTCGCTCCCTTCGACGGCCAGCCGTGTCTCATTCTGCGGATTGCCAACCTGCGACATCACAGCGTAGTCGAGGCCGAGTTCCGGATCATGTTCATGCGCGACGAAGCAACTCTGGAGGACGACAGCTTTCGGAAATTCTACACGCTCAAATTGGCGTTTGATCGGCTGATTGTATTTCCAACCGCCCTCACCTTGCGGCACATCATTGACGAGACCAGCCCGCTCTATGGTGAGACTCCCGAGTCGCTGGAGGCGAGCGATGCGCGCTTCGTCGCCTCGATTGTCTGCATCGAGACCGTCATCCCGGCGTCCGTTCAGAGTCAGCGCGACTATACCTGGCGCGACGTCCGATTCGGCGAGCGCTTCGTCAACATCTACAGCGAGACCGACGATGGCCGACTGGTGGTCGATTACGGCCGGCTCCACGATACCGAGCCCGTCGAGTCGCTGGAGCCTACTTCTCGTTAGGCGAAAAGTCTCTTCCGGGAAGGACGGAGCGTCATTCCGTCGGTCGGTGCAGTCTTCGCCGAACTCGCGCCTGGGACGAACGTGGAAGTCTTGGAAAACCATGGTCGTAACCTGAAGCTGCGCTCAGCCTAAGGCGTTCTCTTCGGATGGAGCGGCGGCGGCATTTCAACATCCTTGCTGGCTCGGCGCAACCTGAGCCGAACAACCGGGGTGATGCCGCGCTTCGACTCCTTCAGTCCCTGCCTTTACTGAATTTTCGGCATAGACCTCGTTCACCACGAGATCGGGATGCCCATTGAAATACCTGTTTTGCGTGAGGGAGCGTGCCTGTTTCGCAATGCTCACCGTCAGCACATCAGAGAGGAGCCCGGACATGATCGCCGGACGCAGAAAATCGTCGAGACGTTCCAAGCCTTCCTCGACGAGTCCGCTGTTTACATCGAAAACAAGTCGTACACGCCCTGGATTGCCATCTCGAAATCCTCGAGGCGGAGTTGAAAAGGATGCTGCGCTTCGGCATTGAACAGGTTTCGTTTCGGTCGATTTCGTCGACGGCTGCGTCTATCTCGGGAGCGGTGTGCCAGCGTCAGGGGTAGGTTTTCTCGTCACCCACGCCAGCTCGCGCCGCCGCGGTGTTTTTCATTCTGAGCGGAGCGAATGTCGGGTGTGAAGTCCTTCTTTTCACTGCACGAGAAATGAGTTTCGTTAGGCTAAAACGGCGCCCCTGCACAGGAGGCGATGCGCGAACAGCCTTGCCTGGCCAGCGGTTCGGCTTTAAGACCTCTTCGTGCGAGTGATCAGCGCATTCTTTGTTTGTCTGCTCGTCTTCGCAAGCCTCGGGCCGCTCGCGCAACCGCCGCAAAGTGCGGCACCGCAACCTCATCGCTCAGATTGCTGCGCGAAGATGATGCGGTCAAATGACACGGATAACGATTGCGGCAAACAAATGCCCAACTCGAAGCAGGATCAGCAATGCTGCGCAATCTGTGTGATCGCGCTCGACCTTTTCCTCGCCAGCGGAATCGAGTTGGCACCGCCGATGATGGGTGAAGAAACCTTCGCTCGCTATCTTCTCACCGAGCACTCACGCTCGGATCCGCCTCCGATACCGCCCCCGCGGTTGGCGACCGTCTGAAGCGCCGGCTCGCTGCTCCTCGCAAACGAGAGGGAGAACGGAAAATTGAAAGGGAGGTTTCGAATGAAATACCTATTCATGTTGATCGCCGCTTTCGCACTGGTCGGCACTGCTACTGCGACATCGCAGTCGGATTGCTGCGCCGGTGGCGCTTGCTGCGCGGCCCACTTGGGCTGCTGCGCAAAGTAAACGGCTAAGTAGTTAAACGGGCCCCCGCTGGAATCATCCGGCGGGGGTTTCGTTTTTAGCTGGAGGTCAGAATGCGGATGCGAGGCGTTCAGGAGCCACCGAGGCGCTGATTCAATGTTGTGGCAGTTGTCGTTTAGGCCCGGCCGTCCGGCGAATTTGTTAGCCGGGCTGGATGAGGTTGCCGTCGCGCTTCGGTCAGCCCTTCGCTATTTCCCCCAACATCAGCGTGTCCCGCAGCCTAACCTTGTTCCGACGCCAACTCCGGAGTCACCGAGGCGCGCATGGGAACGAGCCGAATGGCGGTGCCGTGCTCAGGGTCGGCTTTCGCTTCGCCCGCTTCGTGATATTCGGCGTCGCCGTTCA
>DASXPA010000245.1:0-24515 GCA_036493915.1 Chthoniobacterales bacterium
GTCAGCCCGCGCGAGCTGAAGAAGCTACCCGTGGGCGTGAATGGCACGGTTCGCGAGTCACCCGTATCGAGCGTGAGCATTCCGTCCGTGAAGTGCTGGATCGGCGGCGTGCCAGTCCCGAAATAATTTGGCCCTGCGCCGTTGAAGACAATCGCGACGCCCATCGTCTGGCCGGTGGCGATATTGAAATCGGGAAGATCGATCTCCATCGAAATGCCTCCGCTGGTCGCACCCTGGGTCACGCTGGCGGAGCCAAGATCGGTCCAACCTGCGGGCGAGCTGCCAGGGCCCATATTGACAGGCCCACCGAGGCCGCTGCCCATTCGGGTGAAGACCTCGATACTAAACATCGCGCCGGCAGAGGCCGTACTGGCGGTCGTCATACCGGTGATGGTGAGCGGACCGCTATTGGCTGTGAGGTCGAAAAACATTCCCCAGCCAGAGGAGCCACCATTGTTGGAGGTGGTGTTGGCCTGCAAAGTTTCCGCTGATAACGGTGCGGCGGACAAAGCAGCCGCGATAAGGACGATGGCGACTCGTAGCATGATGATATTCTCCTAGTGGAAGGTTCTTATTTTCTGAATTATGACGATTGAAAAAAGATCAGGCGCCGCATGCAAGAAAAAAATTCACAAGCCAAGTCTGGAGGAAAAATCGAGGTGCAGACGCCTGGCATCTGCGGCAGCTGATAACTCCCGCCAACCCATCACCCGAAGGTAACGCAAAGCTTCAGCTTTTTCGGTGCGAGACACGGCACCCCAACGAGCCGTTTCCGGGATAGGCGAAAAAATGTTCGCTTTCGAGTGCGTGATTTCGTCTACTTCTCGTGACCTAAGCGCCCCACATGGTCATCTCTATCGTCAAAGCAATCATCGGTTGGGTTGTGCTGGCATTCATCGGCACCAACCTGATTGGCTTTGTCGTGCGAGGATTGCTTTGGACCCGTCGTCCCATGGACACTCCGACTGATCGAGTCGCAGAGTTGCTCGCGCGCGAGTCCCGTCGGATGAGTATTGCTAACGTCGCGATGACAATTCTAGCGTTTGTCTGCGTGGCCGCTTACCTGATCGCCATCCATTATTTCCTGGGTGTCGGCGTTCTCTTGGCTGCCTGTGCGATCATGGCGTCGCGCCTCCCAGATCTACTCTGGGAGATTGGCTCCGGCCCGCAGGTCACTCGCAGCAACGCTCCGAAAGACGCGGGCTATACTGTTGGGAACATCTTGTTTTGGGGTGCGCTGCCTCTTCTCTGGTATTCTTTATGCACGCAATCATCCTAATGGGTCCAACCATGCGACGATGCAGCCAACCGCTGGCCGGCGTACGCTCAAGTTTCCATGACTCAAATCTCTCTCCCGCCGCCACGCGCGCCCTCGCCAGCGGTGGCTGATCTTGTTCTCGTTAGACCTATGCGTGTCGGTATCAGCGATGCAAACAACTCACAATTACGTATCTGTTCTGTTCGTTCACCTTTTACAGCCGATCTTCGATTTGTTTGAGCTCCTGGAGCAATCGAACCCAAAAGGTCCAAACGAAGTACAGGCCGGAATGCTCGAGAACGGCTACGCCGTTTCGGTTGTTGTTATTTCCGCGCTCGTCGTTGAATCGGCGCTCAACCGCACGCGCTACGTCCGCTATGAACTTCAACGGGAGAATGCTGTCGACACATTGACGCGACTCGGTGCTGTGGACTTAGCGCATGATGTCGAGGAAGTCTTCGTCATTCGCGACGCGATCGCCCACAATCATCTATGGGCAGCCAGCGTACGCTGGGACGACAGCATTGGAATGACTTTGGATACTGCCGAGAAGCTTCCCGCGTATGGCGATCACAAGTTCAACCGCGTTGTCGATCCGAAGACACGGGCGACTCGTCGCTTGCGCTTGGATGCTTTCCCAAATCGTATTCACCGCGCGACAGCAGTCGCGGTTCTAAAAAAGACTGTCGAGGTCCTCAGATGTCTGGAGGCGATTGATCGCCGGTACGTTTACTTGAGTCAGCCTTGGCACGTTGCACGCGGCAAAAAGCTTGTCCCGTTCTACAAATGGGTCGACGGCCTATGATACCCCAAGGCTCCACAACGAATCATTAATGAAAAAACTACTCGGAGGCATTTTGGCGTTCGCCCTGATGTTGGAGCTTATTGCCGTATTTTGTTATGGAGGCTGGCTTCGGTGGCTTTTAGTGGGTGCGATTCTTCTTACGTGCGGACTTATCAACCTCGTAACGGATGGCTCGTTTTTTGGGCGAGCAATAAACAATGAAAGCAGCAACATTTATTGCTGAGTTGCCGGTAAGATTCGTGGTTTCGCTGTTCGGCTTCACCCTGTTGGGGTGGATTGGTTGGGCGGGGCTAATCTTAGTCGCGCTAAAATTTTTCGGGGTCATCCATTGGCCGTGGTGGGCTGCTGCGCTACCACTTGAATACGGAGTACTGTATTGCCTCTACATGACAATCGACGGAGCACTTTATCGCACAGGCTCAAAAGATGTCGGCAATTATGCGCGCTACACGCAAGAGCCATGCCTCGACCTTGTACGAAGGGCGCCCAGTGAACGCCCTTCGTTTTCTGAGCTTCTAAATACGTCGGGCACTGCATACCCCGATCTTATAGACGATCCTAGGATTCGAGAAATCGTAAAGGCGGGGCCGAGCATGATCGGATGGTTGGTTAGTCTCTGGTCTGAAGATGCGAGGAGCAGACTGAGTGCCCAGGTGCTCTTAGATGCAGCCTTGGAGCACCACGATCTAATTCAATTGGCTGCTTTCGCAGATGAGAAAGTGAATGCTCACGACACCATAAAGAAGTGGAGGGACGCTGGACTGAAGCTTCCGGCTGAAGGGACTCCAGAATTCTTCCCCTATGGACATTGATCGCGCAAAGGCCTAACCAAGCCATACAGCCAATCGCTGGTCGGCATACGCTTGATTTTCCCGTAACTCAAGCCGCTTGTCCCGCCGCCATGCGCGCTTTGATTCGCTCGCGCCCTCGCTCAGCCTCCGGCCTTCCCGTCTATGTCACGGCTTGCCAGTCCGTTCCATTGGCCAGGGGTGGCTCATCTTGTTCTCATTAGGCTTCATGAATCTCCGCCGAGGCACTGTCGTAGACGCCGGCCCAATCGCCGAGCTGATTGCTAGCTTCCAGTCCGAGCTAACAGTCGATCCCTCTGGAGTCGGAGCGGACCACTTTCTTGCCTCTGTCTCCCAGGACGCTGAGCGTCAGTACCTCGAGTCACCAAAATATTTCTTCATGGTGGCCGAGGAGAGCGGCACCCTCGCAGGATTCATTGCCATCCGCGACAACGCCCACCTCTTCCACTTGTTCGTAGCCCGGCCGTTCCATCGCCGTGGACTTGCACGTCGGCTATGGCACGAGGCGCGTGAGGAAGCACTGCGCTGCGGGAACCCGGGCGGGTTCACGGTAAACTCAAGCTTGAATGCAATTGTGGTTTACAAGGCGTTTGGCTTTATGCCGTCCGCGCCCGTCACCACGGAGCACGGCATATCGTTCTTGCCGATGCGACTGTCGCCGCCAGAGTAACCAACCGCTGTCCGATGTGAAGTGCGCATTTGATTTCATCAAAGAGTTTCTCATGTTTGTTCCGCTCGCTTCGGTCTGCGGTGGCTGGGCTTGGTCTCGTTAGCCGTCCTATCCAATACCAACGGAATAGCTTTGAAATACTTACATTGGTTGACGCTTGTTCTAATATTCATTCCAACGATAGCTCTCGCCATCGTCATTCGACCTGGTGTCTCAGATTCCAAATATCTCATTTCGGGTAATGCGTTCCCGGCACTGGTGGATCTGCCCGGCGAAGGGCAGGGAGCGCTGATCGCAGGACGTTGGGTCGTGACAACTGCACACGCGACACAAGGCTACAAACTCAGTCAGGTGTGGCTACACGGGAAGTGGCGGGAAGTGGCGACGGGTTGCACATTTGTTCTTGTATCCCAATTTCGAAAAAGAATACGCTGGCGTTAAGGAAGCGGCGGAAGATCCAACTCTCAAAAATTGGACAGCTTTGAAGTCAAAGCTGCTTGCGGTGCACGACATCGCGCTCATCAAGCTGGTGAAGCCAATCGAGGACGTGAAGCCGCTCCCTCTATACAGAGAGTCGGATGAACGAGGGAAGGTGGCGGAGATTATCGGTAACGGGGCTACCGGTGACGGCGAGGTTGGTGAGTATCCCCATTCGCCGCACCGAGGCAAACTGCGACGGGCGTACAACCGGATCATTCGCGCGCACGGGCAATGGCTGGACTATCTCTTCGATTGCGGCTCCCACGCTTTGCGCCTTGAGGGTGTCTTGGGCGACGGTGATAGCGGCGGACCGCTTCTTATCCAATCGGATGGGCAATGGAAACTTGCGGGTCTGGCGGACTGGAAACACTGGCCGTTAGATCGCCCCAGGTTTGTAGCAGGGGTTTGCGGTCAAGAGTTTTCGAATTCGCGAATCTCACATTTTGCGAAGTGGATAGACGATGTCATTGCGTCACAATCGAATCGCAAGGTAGAATGAGCCTGTGATATTTAGAGGATCTCGCGTTACAAGCCGACCGCCTTCCGCACCCGCTGCATTACCTCATCGGCGATGGCGTTTGCGCGCTCGGCGCCTTGGGCGAGGACTTCATCGATGTAAGCCGGCTGCTTCAGGATCTCCGCCCGTCGCTGCCGCATCGGGGCGAAATATTCCCAGAGCCTGGCGAAGAGCTGCTTCTTGAAATCGCCATAGCCGCGCCCGCCTTTTTCGAAAGCGGCCCGCATCTCCGCCGTTTCCTCCGGCGTGGCGAAAAGAGTGAAGAGCTGGAAGATGGCGGACGTATCCGGGTTCTTCGGAGCCTCCACCGGCGTCGAGTCGGTGACGATGCTCATAACGCGCTTTCGGGTTTCTTTTTCGTCGCCGAAAATGTCGATCGTGTTGCCGTAGCTCTTGCTCATCTTCTGTCCGTCAAGACCGGCCACGGTCGCGGTCGCGGCCTGAATCCGCGGCTCGGGCAACTTCAGAATCTCGCCGAAAGTTTCGTTCATCTTCACTGCGAGGTCGCGGGTGATCTCGATATGCTGTTTTTGATCACGGCCTACCGGCACAAGATCGCTGTCGTAGATGAGAATATCCGCCGCCATCAGGACGGGGTATGAGAACAATCCGGCCGAGGCGGGCAGTCCCCGCGCGACCTTGTCTTTGTAAGAGTGAGCGCGCTCGAGCAAACCCATCGGCGTCACCGTGCTCAAAATCCAGGCGAGCTCCGTAACCTGCGGCACGTCCGATTGTCGAAAGAGGGCCGCGCGTTCCGGATCGAGTCCGCAGGCGAGAAAGTCGAGCGCGACGCCGCGGCTGTTTTCCCGCAACGCCGCCGGGTCGTGCAGACTCGTAAGGGCATGATAATCGGCGATGAAATAGAACGCTTCGCCTTCGGCCTGGAGCGCGATTGCCGGACGCATCATTCCAAAATAATTGCCGATGTGGAGAACGCCGCTCGGTTGGATGCCGGAAAGAATGCGCATGGTCGGAGAAAGGCTTCACGTTAGGCGGGAAAGGTTGAACCGCCAACGCCGCCTCGGAACGGATGCTTCGCTGTCGCCAACAGCGGCGCTCGCGAGCCGGCGGCGAATCAAGTGATCCCGTATGATCACGACTCGACCTTTTGCCCCGGCCCTGCTTTCTTCGTGCTCGTGCGCATGACGGCGGCCCTGCTGGAACTCGACGCCCTGGTGATCAATGTCGAGCTAACGCTCGCAAGTATCATCCAAGGTGTGGCGCTTTATTTCCTCACGGATAACGCCCGCAGCATCTTCTCGACGCACGACTTTGCGCGGTGGCTCTATGTTTTGTCGGGGTTGATCATCATCCTCATTTTCTGGTCGCGCTCGCTCACCCACACCCTTACGCTCATCCGCTGGCCCCTGGAATTTGGGCACAATTTCCTCTACATCGCCTGCGCCCTGGGGGAAGCGCTGCTCTTTACGCGACTAGGTGATCCGATTTCCTGGTTCGAAGTGAGCTCGGCTTACGCGATCGGCATCTGGCTGCTCTTCTTTTACGATCTGCACTTGGTGAGGCCGCGGGAGGCGGATCGGCCCAGCGAAGCGAGCCGGCAGTTATGCGCGACGATTGAGTCGGATCAACGGCGCAATATCAAGTGGATCATCCCGGCGCTCTTCGCTTATGGCATCTTCTGTGTCGTGCTGATGAAGATGGAGCCGGAATTCTTTTTGCGACGGCATGGACATGCCTGGCTGGCGGCGGGGCAGGTAGTGGGGTTGCTGGCTTATTTGCGCTACGCGGTGCGCTTCTTCCGAGTGCTGGCGCCGATCATCGCGCAACGGCAGGAAGAGCGCATATCCCTGGTCACGGATGGGAAGGGTTGAGCTTAGCGCGCTTGGGATAGCGACTTGACGATATAGCCATTAAGTGACCACTCTAGGAGCGCCAATTTCACGGTCGTAGGCGCCTGATGCTTTGAGCCGGTTTTCCACTGGCCAATTGCGCATGCCCGACTTAGATAACGCTCTTCATGGCCGATCATCAGCAGAAGCAACCCGTCTCCGTCGTCACTGGCGGCGCTGGCTTTCTTGGCTCGCACCTGACCGATCGGCTCCTCGCCGAAGGGCACCGCGTGATCGCGATCGACAACCTCGTCACCGGCCACCTCACCAACATCGAGCACCTCGCCGGGAACGAGAATTACCGCTTCATCAAACAGGACGTAACGCAGTACCTCTTCGTTCCGGACGAGATCGACTACGTCTTCCACTTCGCCTCGCCCGCGAGCCCGATCGATTATCTCGAACTCCCGATCCCGACGCTGAAAGTGGGCGCGCTCGGGACGCACAACACGCTCGGCCTCGCAAAGGCGAAAGGCGCGACCTTTTTCCTCGCCTCGACCTCGGAATGCTACGGCGACCCGCTCGTGCATCCCCAAAAGGAAGATTATTGGGGCAACGTCAACCCGATCGGGCCGCGCGGTGTTTACGATGAGGCAAAGCGTTTCGCGGAAGCGATGACGATGGCTTATCACCGCTACCACGGCGTCGATACCAAGATCGTCCGCATCTTTAATACCTATGGGCCGCGGATGCGCCTGCGGGACGGGCGGGTTGTGCCGGCGTTCATCGGGCAGGCGTTGAGCGGCGCGCCCCTCACGATCTTCGGCGACGGCTCGCAGACGCGCTCGTTCTGCTACGTGTCGGATTTGATCGACGGCATCTTTCGCCTCTCGCAGTCGGACTTTCACGAGCCGGTCAATATCGGGAACCCACGCGAGATGACGATCAAACAATTTGCCGAAGAGATCATCCGCATCACCGGCGTAAAATCGACGCTCGAATACAAACCGCTGCCGGTGGACGACCCGAAAGTCCGCAACCCCGATATCACCCGCGCGCGCGAAATTCTGCAATGGGAACCGAAGGTGGAATTCGAAGAAGGGATCAAGAAGACGATCGAATACTTCGAGAAGTGGCTCGCGCGCGCAGGGCAGCGCTGAGCCGGGTCAAGAGCTGTTGAAGGGTCGAGCTCCTGCGAGACCGCGGCGGCGCCGGAGCTCCGCCCTCCATTGCTTTCTTTTACAAACGGCTCGCTTTTCGCAGGGAGTTCCCATTAAATCGCTTCGATGAAATTGAGACTGTTCCCCCTTGCCCTCGTCTTCCTCACTGCGCGTCTCGTCTCCGCCCAAATCGCCGCTGACCCTTTCCAGATCACGAAGATCGCGCGCCACCTCATCTCCACACCGGAGTATCAGTACGACGGTGCGGATACTTTTCTTACCAACTCGCGCGATCGATGGCTCGCGATCGACTTTGGATTTTCGGCGGCGCGTATGAACCGCACGCGGGAACAATGGTTCGCGAGCTTTGTTCTGAACAAGAATCAAACGCCTTTCGCGCCCTTTTACTGGGATCATTACGAGCAGATCAAGCCCCCAGACCCCCGTTAGGCGCAAGCTATGACCGTTTCCCCCCGTCTCGTTAGTCTCAATCTCGGTTCGCAAACGCTCGGCCTTGCTCTCTTCGAAGCGCAGGCGCAAGGCCTCGTCCTGACGGGCTACCGGCGGCGCGAAATCCTGGCCGATCCAGTAACGGAAAGCGATCGGCTGCGACAGATCACCGCGGCCCTCGCAACCATGATGAGCGAGCTGGGAATCAAAGGCGGCCTAGTGGATTACGCCATCTCGTCGCAATCAGTTTTCACCCGTTTCGTCAAGCTGCCGCCGATAGATCAGGAGAAAATCGAGCGCATCATCACCTTTGAAGCGCAGCAAAACGTCCCCTTCCCGATCGAGGAAGTGGTCTGGGACTATCAACTCGTCGGTTCCGACGTGGAGGAGAAAATGCAAGTCGTGCTCGTCGCGATCAAGGCCGACCTCCTCGACGGGATCAACACCGCCGTCGAGGCCACAGGTCTCCAGACGACGCGCGTCGATGTGGCCACGATGGCGCTCTACAACGCCTTTCGCTTCAGCTACAGCGAGCTGAGCGGTTGTTGGTTAGTCATCGACATCGGCGCGCGCACAACCAATCTGCTTTTTGTCGAGCCGGGAAAGGTCTTCACGCGCAGCATTCCGATCGGTGGCAGCTCGATCACTTCTGCTATCGCGAAGGAATTTCACGAACCGTTTGCCGTCGCCGAGGTGCGCAAGAGGCGCGATGGATTTGTGAGTCTGGGTGGAGCGTACGCGGAAGCGTCCGACCCTGAAGTACAGCGCGTCTCGAAGCTCGTCCGCAACACGATGACGCGGCTCCATGCGGAGCTGGCGCGGTCGATCAGCTTTTATCGTTCGCAACAGCACGGCAGCCCGCCGGAGCGCGTCTTTCTTTGTGGCGGCAGCTCGACCACGCCTTACCTGCGCGAGTTTTTCCAAGAACAACTCCAACTCCCAATCGAGTTCCTCAACCCGCTCCGAAATGTCGCGGTGGCCGAAAGCGTGCCGCTCGGGGAGGTGGCACAGGCGGCGCATTTGTTAGGCGAACTCATCGGCCTCGCGCTCCGCAGCACCATGTCGTGTCCGATGGAGTTGAACCTGCGACCGGCCATCGTGCATCGCCGGCAATGTCTGGCCGAGCGGCGCCCGTTTCTTCTTTTGGCAGCGGTCTGTTTTCTACTCGGAATTGCCGGCTGGGGATTCTATTACGCGTGCGCGGCTCGTCTCGCAGCGGAGGCCAGCGACTATATTGAAATTCAGGTCGATCAGATGCGCGGGATCGAGAGCCAGCTGGGGCAGTTGCGGAAGGAAACGGCGGATCTCGACGCCGTGGCGATCCCGTTGTTGCAACGAATCGGCAGCCATGGCAACTGGCTGAAAGTTCTCGAAGACCTCAACGCGCGCCTGCCGAAGGAGAACATCTGGATTACGGAACTGGCTCCTACTTCGGGCGGACGTGTTCTGGATGAGAAGGAGAGAACTGGGGTCAACGCTCTCAGCTCCGATCTCTTGGCGATCCCGACCCCGCCGCGCCGTCGCGGCGCTTCGTCGGCGGCGACGCCGGCCCCGCCGATGACCGACGGCGTTTTCGTTCGAGGACTTTACCTTTCCAATCCGAAACAGCAGAAGGTGGTGGTCGATTATTTTCGCAATCTGCTCGGCTCCCAGATTTTCGAGGTGAACCCGGCTGAGCAATCGCAAGTGATCAAGCCAAGCATGCCGACCAATACCGAGTGGGCTTATCCTTACGAGCTGCGTTTGAAGTTGCTCGTGCCGCTTCCGCTCCCATGAACTGGTTTCGGCAGAATCAGTTTCTCGGCGGATTTCTTATCGGCTTCACGCTTCTGACGCTGGGTGGCCTCGCCTTTTTCCTCCGCGAAAAAAGCGCGGCCGACGACCAGGCGACGCGATTGAAAGCGACCCGCTCAGAGCTGCAAAGGTTGCACGGCAGTCGCCCCTTCCCGAAACGGGCGAACCTCCGCAAAATGAAATCGCAGACAGAGAGCTATCGGAGTTCGTTAGGCGCACTCGAAGCGAAATTGAAGACGTGCTCTTTGCCGCTGGAGCCGCTTCAGCCTGACGAATTTCAAACGCAGCTGCGAGAGGCAGTCAGCGCGGTAGTCGGAAAAGCCAGCGCAAAGAGAGTCCCGTTGCCTAAAAATTTTAATCTCGGCTTCGAGGACTATGCGAACTCGTTACCGAATTCCACCGCCGCGCCGCTCCTCGGCCGGGAACTGAAAGCGGTGGCGATTTTGACCGATGCGGTCCTCGATGCGCGCGTCGAGGCACTGAGCAGTCTGTCACGGACGCCGCTGCCAGAAGAGAAATCAACTCCGGCCCCCACCCTCACTCCCTCCCGCGGACGCGGCCGGTCACGTCCCTCGACCGCTGGAGTTCCCAGCCCTGTCAGCGCGCAGCCGATTGAAATCGCTTTCGCGGGCAGCCCCGCGGCAATGCGCAAGTTTCTCAACGAGGTCGCCAGCGTGAAGGAGCAGTTGTTCGTCATTCGCAGTCTGGTCGTGAAAAATGAACAGGAAAAAGGTCCGAAACGCGGCGGCGCCCCGCGCGCCCCAAGCGCCGTTGCGGCAAGCCGGACACCGAATTCCGCGGACGCGTCCACGGTCAATTTTATTGTCGGCAACGAGCACCTCAAAGTCTCGGCCCGGATCGACATCATCAACCTCAACCCGCACGCCAGGGAGGTTCGTTAGGCGATGGAATGGTTGCGCAGCAACTACGATCGCGCGGCGGTCCTCGCTGCCGCTGCTTTCCTGATCTTGTGCGCGGTTTTTATTTTTCTCCGTGCGAGGAGTTTCGAAGAACACTTCAACGCAATGGAGAACGCCTTCGCGCCGAACGACACCATTCCCGCAGGCCTCGCGCCGAAGATCGTCGAGACGATCCACAACCTGCAGAGTCCCCCGCAATGGAGCTTCAGCGGACGCTCCGGATTGTTCGTGCCGGAGAAGCATTTCATCGGCGCCGATGGCCGACCAGCGACGCTCAAGAATACTCAGCTCCATCCGCCTGTGCCTAACGAATGGCTGGAGGAGTTTGGCCTCCCGATCGCCGAGGGAAATGTCCTCACGCAGGACCTGGATGGAGACGGGTTTAACAATCTTGACGAGTGGGAGGGCAAAACGAATCCGACGGAAAAGTCCTCCCATCCGGCTTACACTGCATTGCTTCGGCTGCGCTCTTTTGCGCAAGAGCAATTCCCGCTGGTTTTCACATCCTCGGTCGGCGACACCTTTGGCATCAACAACCTCGACCCGAGGAAGCCGACGCAATTCCTCAAAGTCGGTGACATCGTGGCCGGGACGGAATTCAAAATCACCGCCTACGCGGAGAAGTCCGACACCGACCGAAACGGCGCAACGGTCGACGTCTCCGAGTTGACTCTCGAGCAGATCAACACCCACGACCAGGTCACGCTCGTGAAGGAGAAGACGGCAACTGCGCCGGAGTCCGTCGCGACTTTCGTCTACACGTGGGGCGGGACCGAGGAAACATTCGCGGTCAAGAAAGATCAGGAATTTTCATTGAAACCACGAGACGAGATCAAATATAAGCTGCTGTCGGTTCGCCCGGACAAAGCCGTCATCATCAAGACGGAAAAGCCTAACGAAGAGATCGAGATCCCCCTCATGCAGTCATAGTTCCCCCGCACCTCCTCGTCCCGCCTCCTCCCCCGACTTATCCCCATGATCACCATCCCACGCCGTTCCCGTCTGCTTCTTGTCGCCCTCCTTCTGGCCGCCTTTTGGCCGGCAGGCGCGCAAGACATCCAGAGCATCGCGCAGCGGGAGATCGCGCGTCGTCGGGCCGGCGTCGTGCAGGGCGAAGCGGCGCTGGAACGCGGCCGGATCGCGCTGAAAGCGAAAGATTTTGTCAAAGCGCACGATGAATACCGGACGGCGATCGCCTTCTTGCCCGATGCCCTAACGACGGCGGACAAACACGACGCAGCCGTCTCCGGCTTCTGCAACAGCGGCGTCGAATTGGCCGAGCAACGGATCGCAGCGGGAAAATACGCCGAGGCGGAGCAGATCGTGCGGGAAATCGTGAACGATCGTTACGCCCCGAATTGTCGGCCGGCGCTCGAACTCCTCGCGCACCTCTCTGAGCCCGGCTACTACAACCACACGATGGGGCCAACCTTCATCGCCAAGGTCGAGGACGTGAAGAAGCTCCTGAGCGATGCGGAAGGTTATTATGCTTCAGGACGTTACGATCTTGCATTCAAGAAATACGAGCAGGTCCTCAACCTCGATCCCTACAATGTCGCCGCGCGCCGGGGCGAAGAGCGGATCGACGTGACGAAAATCCACTACGGCGAGCAGGCCTATAACGAGACCCGTTCGCGTTCGCTCTGGCAGGTGCAGAAGCGCTGGGAGGAACCCGTGCGGCCATATGGGCAAACGGTCGGCCCGGTCACCGACGCGTTCGCGCGCGACGCCGGCGGGACAGCGCGGATCACGCATAAGCTCAACGACATCGTCATTCCAAAGATCGAGTTTCGCGATGCGAGCATCCGGGAGGCGATCGATTTCGTTAGGCAACAAGCAGAGGCGAACGACAACTCGCCCGACACGAAGAAAGGCATAAACATCGTCCTCCGCACCACCACTCTCGGTAGCGCCGCCGCGCCTGCGGCCACGGCGGTTCCTGAAAATGCCCCGATGGTCCCCGGCGCCGAAGCGCGCGTCACCATCACGCTGACGCAGATTCCGTTAGGCGAAGCGCTCCGTTACATCGCGGGCCAGGCGGGACTAAAGGTGAAGGTTGAACCTTACGCCGTCTCGATCATTCCAATCAGCGAGCAGAGCACGGATCTTTTCACTAAAGAATATCGCGTCCCGCCCGGTTTCATCAGCACCTCGGTGAACATCGGTGCCAATGCGCTCGAGCAGCCGGCGACAACCTCGGGGCGCGGCGGCGGCACGGGCAAGGACACCCAGGAGTCGACCGGTGGCCAGCAACTGGTGAATCGCCAGACTGCGCTCGAGTTCTTGAAGGATCAGGGCGTGCCTTTTCCGGACGGCGCGAGCGCGAATTTTCTCCCGGAGAGCAGCCGCTTGATCGTCCGCAACACGGAAGAGAATCTGGAGTTGGTCGATGCGCTCGTCGAGCAGGCAAGCGTCGCGGGACCGAAGCAGGTCGAGATCGAAGCGAAGTTTGTCGAGATCACGCAAACGAATCTGAAGGAACTCGGCTTCGATTGGTTGCTCGGGCAATTTAACGTGCCGGGTTCGAACCGCGTCTTCGCCGGCGGTGGAACCTCCGGCACAAGCCCCCCGGTTAATCCGGCTGATTACCCCTTCGTGCCACCGGGCGGCCAACCGGTCGGGCAGTTCCCCGTTACCGCCGGCAATCGCAGTGGAAACCTCGCCATCACCGCCAACGCAATTGATGCGCTTCTTTTCGGCGTTCCCGGCGCCAGTTCACTCGCGCCCGGCATTTTTGGATTAAGCGGGGTCTTTACGGATCCCCAATTTCAACTCGTCATTCGGGCGCTGAATCAGAAGAAAGGCGTCGACCTTCTTTCTGCCCCCCGCATCACGACCAAGAGCGGCCAACGCGCGAAGATCGAGATCGTGAGGGAATTTCGTTACCCGACGCAGTTTGAACCTCCGAAAATTCCAGATCGCTTTGGGAGCACCTCCGATACGGGTCAGGTAAATGTGGGCCCCTCTGGGACCGGCTCATTCCCCGTCACTCCCACGACCCCGACCGCGTTTGAAACGCGCAACACGGGCGTCACTCTCGAGGTGGAACCATTGGTCGGCCCCGATGGCGTCACGATCGATTTGAACCTGGTGCCGCAGGTTGTCGAATTTGAGGGCTTCATCAATTACGGCAGCCCGATTAAGACCGCTTCGACCAACATGCTCGGTATCGTGACGCCCTTCGTCCTTACCGACAATGTCATCAACCAGCCAATCTTTAACTCTCGTAAAGTGACCACGAGCGTGAGTGTCTGGGACGGGCAAACCGTCGTCCTCGGCGGCCTCATGCGCGAAGACGTGCAAAAGACCGAGGACCGCACGCCGATCCTCGGCGACATCCCACTGATCGGACGCCTTTTTCGGACGAACGCCGAGCAGCACATCAAGCGAAACCTCGTCATCTTCGTGACCGCGCGGCTCGTCAATCCGGCGGGTCAGCCGATCAACTCGACCGAGGAAGAAGAGGAAACCGAGACGGTGAGCAACCCGATCGAGCCCCCGGTGCTCCCGGGAGTTCCCTATTACAAGAAATAAGGGTTCGCCTGCGCCCGATGCGGACGGTGCCGATTTGCCTATCCTCACGAGGTGAAATTATTTCGCGCTGAGTGCGTTTTTTCTTGACTGAATTTTCCGGATGTTGATCCCCAATGGCAAACTCTGGAAAACCCATGAAAAACCTCCGCTCCCTTCTGGTTGCCTTCCTTGTGGCTTTCGCCGTTTCCGCTCAGGCGCAGATCAGCGATAATCTGCAGCATCTTGTCGCCACCAACGGCTCTCTCAGCCTGGGTGATAAGACCTTCAGCAATTTTAGTTTTTCCCAGATGGGCCTAACGAACTTTGATCCCGCTCAGGTGATCGCATCGGTCTCGTTGCTGGGGGACACTTATTTTCTCAGCGTCTCGGGGAATATCAGCTTCATTAACGGCGGAGCGGGGCCGGCGAATTTCCTGCTGGACTACATTGTTACGGCGAGTGCCGGGCAGATCGACATGATCGACCAATCGTTTACCGGCAGCGCGCAACCCATCGGTAGCGGGTTCCTCGCGATCGACGAGACGGTGCGAGATTCTCTGGCAAATGTCGTGGCCAACAGCCATCTGCAGAACGACGACATCAGCGATCCGGCGGCAGAAGCGAACGACCATCTCAACCTATCCCCCGGCCAAGCCCAATTGGAGATCACCACAGGGATTGGATTCGGTTTGGTCAATGGCGGTATCGATACCATATCTCAATTCCGGCAGTCCTTCCATCAAGTCATCCCCGAGGGGGGAACGACCGCTTTGTTTGTCATTGGTTTGGGAACTGTGGGTTTGCTTCTGCGCAAAAAAGCGCGCGCCTGAAGCGCTTCTTGCGCGGCGGGAATCAAGTGATGAGGCCGGGGATTTCCTGGCCTTTTCGCTTTCGCAGGCCAGACCGCATCGCTGTCTTGGCAGCACCGGCGAGACAACGCTGGGTTGTTGCGGCCAATCGTTTTGTTCACGACGAACTGAAAGCATGACCAAAGCCATCGTTCTCTCTGCCTTCATTACCTCGGCTTTCGCCTTCGCTGGTTGCGCGGCCGAGGAGCAATCTGAAACCACCACGACGACCTCAGCCAGCGAGAGGGGTGCGATCGGAGGAGCCTCCGATGTCGGCAGCGTCGAGAGCGGCGTCGGCTCAGGCGGTGCCGCCGCCGGAGCCGCTGCGGCCAGCGCGGCCCAACCCGGCCACTGATCCTTTGTTCCTCGCGGAGGTACGAGGACCTTCCGAAACCAGAATGCGCGGTTTTTCATCCGGCCAATCGCCATGATTGACGAAGCCGACACGATTGCTTTAGAGCGTGCTGATGTCCAAGCGTTGCAGCGTCATCGGGATCACGGGCGGGATCTCCACTGGCAAATCTACATTCGGCAGATTACTGCAGGAGCGGACGGGCGCGGCATTCTTCGACGCGGATCGTGCGGCACGCCGTCTTGTCGATGAAGATGACGAGGTGCGCCGGCTTCTGCGGGAGCAATTTGGAACGGGAATTTTTTCTGCAGGCGGTGATTTGAATCGAGCCGCACTTCGCGCCATAGTGTTCGCCGAGTCAGAAAAGAAGCGCGCGCTCGAGCAAATCCTCCACCCGCGCATTCGTCTTCAGTGGGCTGCTGAAGCGAAACGAAGCCGCCAAGCCGGCGATCTCTTTCTGGCAGATATCCCGCTTCTCTATGAAACCGAAGGTGAAAGTTTGTGCGATTGCGTCGTCGTGGTCGGCTGCTCGCCAACGATCCAGGCGCAACGCCTGATGCGGCGCGCGCGCCTTTCGCTTCCCGACGCTTTAGCCATGATTTCCTCACAAATGCCGCTCCCCGAGAAGATCTCGCGCGCCGATCACGTGGTCTGGAACAACGGCCCCCTTTCTGCACTCGAGGCGCAGGTGGAGATACTGGCGCGCCGCTGGGAATCGAATTGATGGAAGAAGAACAAAATATTTCCAACGAAGAAGCCGCTCCCGGCGGAGGCGCGGCAACCGCGCTCGCATCCGAGCCTGCCGAGTCTGCGGAACAGGCAGCGTTCACCTACGATATCAACCAAGTGCAGGAGCTGGCGCCCTCTGCGTTGCAGGAACTTTTCGCGCAGATCGACTTTCGTCCGCATCCCGGACATAACCGCCACCAGCAGATTGTCGGATTCGTCAGGCTGGCGATTTCGCGCGGCCATCGCGTAACCGTGCACGGATTTCTGGAACAACCTAACGACGGCCCGGCGATCCTCCGTTCGCCCCGGCTGAACTTCCTGCCCGTCCCGGAGGATGTGGGCGTGCCGCATTTTCTCATCCGTCAGTTTGGTCTCCGCCCCGGTCAATCGATCGAAGGAACAGTCCGCCTGCCACGCGATCGGGAGAAAACTTTGATGCTGGATCGCCTCGTCCTGATTGAAGAACAACCGGTTGCGGAGTGGGAACCGCCGACCGCTTTCGACAGTCTCACGGCGCTCTTTCCAAAAGGACGGATCATGCTCGAGAACGAAGCGGCGTCCACGATCAGCCCACGCGCCGTTGATTTACTGACGCCGCTGGGTCGCGGACAACGCGGCTTGATTGTCGCGCCGCCACGCGTCGGCAAAACGATTTTGCTCAAGCAAATGGCGAAGGCGATCCGGGTGAATCATCCCGACATCGTCCTTATCATTTTACTTGTCGACGAGCGACCGGAAGAGGTGACCGATTTGAAACGGGAAGTCGATTGTCAGATTTACAGTTCCACCTTTGACGAAACACCGCATCGCCACGTCCAGGTCGCGGAGCTGGTCAACGAACGCGCGAAGCGTCTCGTCGAGCAGAAGAAGGATGTCGTCCTCCTCCTCGACAGCATTACGCGCCTCGCGCGCGGGTATAATTCCCTCGTCCGCGGCAAAGGTCGCACCATGTCGGGCGGCGTCGAAGCCAAGGCGCTACTCAAGCCGAAGAAGTTTTTCGGCGCGGCGCGCAATGTCGAAGAAGGTGGCAGCCTAACGATCCTGGCGACGGCGTTGATCGATACCGGGAGCCGGATGGATGAAGTGATTTTCGAAGAGTTCAAGGGCACCGGGAACATGGAGCTGCACCTCGATCGCGGGCTCGTCGAGAAACGCTTGTATCCCGCGATCCACATCCTCCAATCCGGAACCAGGCGCGAGGATCTGCTCTATCATCCGGAAGAATGGGATCGGGTGCAGGTCTTGCGCAAAGCCATGGCCGCCCTCCCGCCTCTCGAAGCGATGGAATTGCTCATCAAAAACCTGCAGGCGACGAAGACGAACGCCGAACTTTTGCTGGCCGGTCTGCGGTGATCGCGTCCAATTCTCAACTGGCGGAAATCCTCCCGCAACTGCGCGCGATCGACCGGATCGCCGTCGACACCGAAGCCGACAGTTTGCACTGCTACTTCGAAAAGCTCTGCCTCATTCAACTCACCTTCGATAGCGAGGATCATTTGATTGATCCTCTCGCCGCGCTTGACCTGCAGCCGCTCTGCGTCGCCCTCGCCGAGAAGGAGATTGTCTTGCAGGGAATGGATTTCGATTTGCGACTCTTGCGTCGGACGCTTGGGTTTGCCGCATTCGAAGTATTCGATACAGTGATCGCGGCGCGTTTGCTTGGACTGCGCGAGTTCAGCCTCGCCGCCCTCGTCGAAAAGTATTTCGGCGTCACGCTCACGAAAGGCTCGCAGAAAGCCAACTGGGCGCGCCGTCCACTCCCGCCGACGATGGCGGAATACGCAAAGAACGACACCCATTTTTTACTGCCGCTGGCCGCAAAGATGGAAGCGGAACTGGAAGCGCTTGGTCGGATGAAATGGTTTCGGCAATCCTGCCGGCGGGCGCTCGAGCAAGCTGCCGTGCAGCGCGAGCGCGATCCGGATCAGGCCTGGCGCATCACGGGTAGCGGCACGTTGCCGGCGCGCACCAATGCAATTTTGCGCGCGCTCTGGCAATGGCGCGATCAGGAAGCGCAACACGCCGATCGCCCCGCGTTTCACATCCTGCAAAACAGCGCGCTGCTCGATTCGGCCACCCGCTTCGCCGTTGGGGAAATTCCCGACTACCGTCATTTTTCCGATCGCCGACGTCGCGGATTTCTGGCGGCGGCGAACGAGGCGCTCGCCTTGCCGGAGTCGGAGTGGCCGCAACGTTTGCGCCGGTCGTCGAAGCCGCGCACACGCGATCTCGATAAGCGAGTGGATGAATTAAAACGGCGTCGTGATCGTCATGCGACGAAGCTTGCCTTGGAGCCTTCCTTTATTGCTTCTCGCAGCGCACTGGAAGCCATTGCCGCGAACGAGAACGGCGTTGGGGACATCCTCGTCGACTGGCAACGGGAACTCCTCGAGGTTTGATCGTTAGGCCGTTATTACCCACCGGGTAAAGGCGGTTCTTGATGGTGCACCGCTCAACGCAGCCGGCGCGCGAAGAAAAAGCAATTGCGCCGCGCCGGTCCTCGCGGAAATTCCCATTCCGTCAGGGGCTATGGACTGAGGACTTACGAACCCCGCCAGGGCAGGAATGCAGCAACGGTAGTCTGATCCTCCTTGCCGTAGTTCTCTGGCGGTCTTTTTTTGCTCAGCGGTTGAGCGAGGGAGCGGATCGGCGCATCGTCGGGATGACATGGGAGCCGGCGAAAAAACAACTGCCTCGTCGCCTAACGAAAAGCAAGAGAGCGGCTTCAACGCCGAAGAAAGACTTCGTTACTCGCGACACCTCCTCTTGCCGGAGGTCGGTCTCGAAGGACAGGAGCGGCTGAAGAGCGCGCGTGTGCTTTGTATCGGCGCGGGCGGTCTCGGCTCGCCAGCGGCGCTTTATCTCGCGGGGGCCGGCGTGGGCACGATCGGGTTGGTGGATTTCGATCGCGTCGAGCTATCGAATCTTCATCGCCAATTGCTGCACGGCACCGCCGATGTCGGACGGCCGAAAACGGAATCGGCGCGCGATCGGATCGCAGCCGCCAATCCCCATGTCGAGGTGCAGGTTCACGCGTGTCGTTTTGAGAGCAGCAACGCCGAAGGGATTTTGCACGAGTACGATCTCGTCGTCGATGGGAGCGATAACTTTGCAACGCGTTACCTAACGAACGATGTCGCGGTCTTCGCGCGCAAGCCTTACATCTACGGGTCGATTTTTCGTTTCGACGGACAAGTAACCGTCTTCGCGCCGCACCTCGGCGGCCCCTGTTATCGCTGTCTTTTTCCGGAGCCGCCGCCATCAGGCGCGGTGCCAAATTGCGCGGAAGCGGGCGTGCTCGGAGTGCTCCCGGGAGTCGTCGGGACCTTGCAGGCAACCGAGGCGCTGAAGTTGATCCTCGGTCTCGGCGATCCGCTTCTCGGCCGGCTGCTCCATTTCGATGCTCTGAAAATGAATTTTCGTCAGTTCAATCTGCAGCGCGATCCGGTCTGTCCCGTTTGCGGAGACTCGCCTTCGATCACGGCACCGATCGATTACGAGCAGTTTTGCCAAGGCGAGGGCGCGGCTTCGCCTAACGATCCCGAGATTGATGTCCAGGCGTTGCGAAAGAAAATGACGGAGGGCAGTTCATGGATTCTTCTCGATGTCCGCGAGCCGTTCGAATTTGAAGTCGCGTGCATTGAAGGGGCGAATCTGATTCCGTTAGGTCAACTGCCCAGCCGTCTCGCTGAGTTGGATCGAGAAAAGGAAATCCTCGTGATGTGTCATAGCGGCATGAGGAGTCAGCAGGCGGCGAAGTTTTTGCGCGCTGCGGGATTTGCGAGAGTGGCCAGTGTGGCCGGGGGCATCGATGCCTGGTCGGAAGAAATAGATCCTGATGTTCCCCGCTATTGACCGTGCTCGTGCTCGCCTTCTGATGTCTTCTCCAATTCGATCACGAGCACGATTGCGAAGAAAGTGCGCTGCGCTCGTCCTGCTCCTCTGGGTTTCGTTAGGCGTGTTGTCCGGTTGCGATCAGATGATCACGCAACGAAAAACGCAGCTGACCGAGGATGGGGATGCGAAGGCGCAGGAGGGGAATTATCTGGAAGCGATCAATCTTTACGAGGCGGCGCTCGATGGGACGCCAAGTTCGGCCGAGATTCACTACAAACTCGCGTTACTCTACGACGACAAGATGAACGATCCGCTCAACGCGTTGCATCATTACAAGCGCTTCCTCACTCTCCTCCCGACGGGCAAACGCGCCGACGAAGTGAAAAGCTTCATGAAGCGCGATGAGCTAACCTTGCTAACCAAGCTCTCCGGCGACGCGATGGTTAGTCGAAAGGAAGTCGTGCGCTTGCAAAATGAAAACCTGAGTCTGCGCAACCAGCTCGAGGATCGCTGGGCAGAAAGGCGAGCCACGCGCGCGACGGAAAAAAATCCCAAGGCACGAGCCGATGTCCCCCATGAAACGTTCAAGAGCAAGGGCGAGATGCGCAGCTACACGGTGCAGCGTGGCGATACGCTTGCGTCGATTTCACGCAAGTTTTATCAAACTTCGTCGCACTGGGGAAAGATCCTCGCGGCCAATCCCGAGATTTTGGCGAAGCCGACAGATCTGAAACCGGGGCAGACTTTGCGCATTCCGTAGGTCGTAGCCGGGGGCGCTGAACCCCGGCCGGTCAAAAACCACCATTTTCGAGAATAAGTTTGGCCGGGGCCAACATCGCAGCGCTGCAACGAATCTTGCCTGGCTTACGACAGAAACACCGCCGGGTTCCGTTTTATGTACGTTAATTTTTCATGAAAGCTATCGAACGCATTGCTCCCGATGTCGGCTGGCTGCCGATCAGTTTTGTGAACGCCTATTTTGTCGGCCATCCGGGAGAGGCCTGGGCATTGATCGATTCTGGATTGCCAGGCCAAGCCGGGCACATTTTCGAGTCGGCGGAAGCGCGTTTCGGTGCCGGCTCGCGACCGGCGGCGATTTACCTGACGCACGGGCACTTCGACCACAGCGGCTCGGCGCGGCAACTGGCAGAAAGATGGGACGTGCCGACTTATGCGCACCGGCTGGAGCTGCCTTACGTGACGGGCCGCTCGGCTTACCCGCCGCCCGACCCGACGATCGGTGGCGCGATCGCGTTTCTCTCGCGTTTCATGCCCTCGGGAAGACGCGATTTGGGAGAACGCGTGCGCGAATTGCCGGAGGGCGACTTGCCCGGGCTGGAAGGATGGCGTTGGACGGCGACGCCAGGTCATTCGCCGGGCCACATCTCGTTTTTCCGCTCGTCGGATCGCGTCCTTCTCGCGGGCGACGCGCTCGCAACCATGGACATGGATTCATGGACGGGCTTGATCGGGGGAAAACAGGAGCTGTCGCGGGCGGGCGCGCCCTTTAATATGGATTGGGATGCGACGCGACGCTCCGTGCAGAAACTGGCGGAGTTGCGGCCGAACGTGGTTGCCTGCGGCCACGGCATGCCGATGGAGGGGCACGGTCTGCCGGATATGTTGCAGCGTTTCGCGAATCGTCTTCGCCCGCCGCGTCACGGTCGTTATGTTTCCACGCCGGCGCGGGTGGACGAGACAGGGATTGTCTCACTTCCGACCGCTCCTTTCGACCCGGTACCCCTGGCAACGGCGGGCGCTTTGCTTCTCGCAGGGATCGCCCTCGGTTCCGGTTTCGTCGAGGAGCAATTAGGCGACTGAAGCTCTTTTCAGCGTTTCGCCCCCCAGCAGAGCCACGCATCTCCTGGGGGTTAATGATGTCCGGAGCCGCTCCCTGGGTCGAAAGGCGGAGCCGAGGCCAGAGGCGCAGGGCTGGCGGCGCCGTTTCCGCCAAAGGTGCCGTTGCTAGGATTGGTCCCGCCAAACCCGGAATAGTTCGGGTCGTTGGTATAGACCTGAGCGGGCCCGCCGGCGCCCTGGATGTTGACCACGACTGAAGGTTGAATTGTCACGCGGTTCGCAGCGAGGATGGCGCTGGTCCCGCTACTCAAGGTGGCGTTCGCGATGAAGTTGAGCTCTCCATTGCTCCCCGGCGCGTAAAGCTTGAGCACCGTGTCTGCGTTGATGAAGGCGTCCCCAACGGTGAGCGTTCCATTGTTTCCAAGCGCTCCGACTTTCACCACATCCGCGCGCAGATTCGCAGGAAAGTCGGAATTGACCCCCGCGATCTGAACCTGCCCCGACGTGCCCGTGTGCCGGATATCGATCGTCCCGCGGTCGGCCTGCACCGTACCCTGCACGTTTGCCTGGCTGCTCGCGCCCGTGGCAAGGATCGTGATCGCTCCGCCCGGCCCCGGTGCAGCGGCATCGAGGAGGGCGAGAAGTTGTCCAGAGTTGCTGACGTTGATCGCGACGCCGGTCGGTTTGCTGCCGGTCAGATTAACGTTGCCACCGGTGGAGCTGCGTCGCACCGGGGGCGGCGTGGCGCCATCCTGAGATGTCGACTCGTCGGAGGAAACCTGAATGGTGGAGTTGACCGAGACCGTCCCTTCGGAAGACTCAAGGTCCACGGCGCCGCCCGCGCCTCCGAAGTCGATATCGGGGCCGTTGCGGCCGGTCGTGGCCGAGATGAAGGCGTTCACCGAAATATCACCGCTCGTCTGCACCGTGAAGGAGCCGCCGTCTCCACCCGCGCCGTTGCTGCTGTCGCCGCCGTCAAACAGGGGGTTCCCGATGATGTCGGCGTCGGCTTCTGGATTGAAGCTAAGGGAATTGGCCTCAATCAGAAGGCTGCCTCCATTGATCTCAACTCCATCGCCGTCTGGGGCGCCGGTAAAATCAATCCCGCCGAGCGACATTACGCGGGCGCCCGACAAGACGTGGAGCACGTTGGCGAAGCCGCCGTCGTCATAGAGGAAGCGCGTGATTCCCCCACTCCCGGCCATGATGTTACCATCCGCTACTATATGGGTGGCGGCGAGGGTTCCGGCGGAGACGTCGCTGGCCATGATCGTGCCGAGGACATTAAGACGGTCTCCGATAGAAAGGGTGCCGGAGACATCCATCTCCAGACTTCCGCCATTTTCCTCCGGTCCGATGCTGCCGCCCCGATTGTCAACATAGGCATCCAACGATCCGCCAATCGAGACATTGTTCGCGCTAAAGGTGACCGCGGCGTCCGATCCGATGGTGCCCCCGCTGTTCAAGAGTTTAAAGGTGGCGTCGCCCTTAACGTTAAAATCTTCTCCAAAGGCAAGGGTCATATTCCCGCCCGTGCCTATCTGGCCACCTTCGTTATCGAGCAAAGCGGAGAAATTGAGAGCGTTGAAGTTGCCGCCCACTGCGATCAAGAGATCGCCGCCGGAATCGATGCTCCCTCCGTCCGTGTTGGTCAGCTCAGCCTGCAGGCTGGAAGCGTTCAAATCACCGCCAACGAGAAACGTGAGATTACCGCCGGTGCCGATCCCGCCGTTATCGCTGTTATCGAGGGTCATTTGGATAAAGCTGGCGTTAAGGTCGCCGCCGACAAAAGCGGAGAGGGTGGCGCCGCTCCCGACCATGGTCGAGATCGTGTTGACGAGGGTCATCCGGAGATCTTCATCGAAGGCGATATTGAGATCGCCGCCGACGGTGAGAACAAGATCGCCGCCGCTGTTGAGGGGCGCGTCTACTGGCGTAGAGAGCGTCAGGCTTACGCCTCCGGCGGTGGTGGTGAGATCGCCGCCCACATTCAAGATGAGATTTTCGCCATCGGTCACGCCGGAGGAGTTGTCGAAAAAGAGATCGAAAAGGAGCGAGCCGGCGGTGAGGTCGCCGCCGCTGTTGACGGTGATGTTTCCGCCGGTGCCAGTGGTGGAACCGGAGAGGGCGGCCATTTCGAGGTCAAAGGTTCCCCCAATGCTGATGTCGCCTCCGCTTGTCACGGTAAGGTTTCCTCCGCTCTGCAGATTGCTTGGGTCGGTCGTTAGGCTGAGATCGTCGCCGATGTTGATCGCGCCGCCGGCGATCAGTGAGATATTGAGGCCATTGCTCAAGCCATTATTCGTCTGACTGACGACCAGCGAATCGGTGGCGTTCAGGTCTCCTTGCGACAACAGGTGCAGGTCGGTCGTGCCGGAGACGCCCGCATCGAAGGTGAGGATTGAACCAGCTCCGCGGGCGTAGAGAAAGAGGTCGGGGATATTCTCGAAGGTGATATTGGAGCCCAGGGTGATCGACCCGTTCTGCGTCGCGAGGAGGAGGGAATCGAGGCCGTCGAAGGTCAGCGTGGCTTCCCCGGTCCCGGAGGTGATGTTGCCCACGCTGACGAGAGCGAGGTTTGTCGCGCCACCGTTTCCGATCGTGATGGTGGGATTGCCTGCCAGGACGAGAGAGGAAAATTTAAAGCCTGCCGTCGGCAGATGGGTCGGATCGCTAAAGTAGGAGTTAAACCCGCTCTGGGTATCGAATGAGTTAGTCGAGCCGAAAAGATAATTCGAGGGCGTTCCATCCATGCCAGGGTCCCGGTAGATCTTTCCAAAGTC
>DASXPA010000246.1:0-8800 GCA_036493915.1 Chthoniobacterales bacterium
GTGCGAGGCGAACGATATCATTCCGGGCGATGGCGAGGTGATCGATGGCATCGCGAGCGTGGATGAATCCGCCATCACCGGCGAATCCGCGCCGGTCATTCGCGAGAGTGGTGGCGATCGCAGCGCGGTCACCGGCGGCACTCGCGTCTTAAGCGATCGCATCGTCATTCGCATCACCAGCGAGCAGGGAAACACGTTCATCGATCGCATGATTGCGATGGTGGAAGGGGCGCAGCGACAGAAAACGCCTAACGAGATCGCGCTCGGCATTCTCCTCGTCAGCCTCACCGTGCTCTTTGTCCTCGCAGTGGCGACGCTGCCGGCGTTCGCACGTTATAGCGAAGACGCGGCCGGGCAGGGGAATGCAATCAACCTGGACATTCCCGTGCTGGTCGCGCTGCTCATCTGCCTTATTCCGACGACGATTGGCGGGCTCCTCAGCGCGATCGGCATCAGCGGGATTGATCGACTCGTTAGGCGAAATGTGCTCGCGACGAGCGGCCGCGCGGTGGAAGCGGCGGGCGACATCGACGTCCTGCTCCTCGACAAGACCGGCACCATCACGATGGGCAACCGCATGGCGGTCGCCTTTCATCCCGCCGCCGCGGGGGAAGAAGATTATCTCGCGGGCGCGGCTCAGCTCAGTTCGCTGGCTGACGAAACACCGGAAGGACGCAGCATCGTCGTCCTGGCGAAGGAAAAGTTTGGCCTGCGTGCGCGCGCCATGCACGAGCTGCACGCCACCTTCATTTCGTTCTCGGCGCAGACACGCATGAGCGGCATCGACCTGCACACGAACGGCACGGAGCCGAGTGTGAGCATTCGCAAAGGGGCGGCGGAAGCGGTGCGCGGTTACGTCGAAGAAAATGGCGGCACATTTCCACTCAGCACCGCAAATATGGTGGAGGAAATCTCGCGCCGCGGCGGCACACCTCTCGTCGTGGCGGAAAGCGCGAAAACGCTCGGCGTGATCGAATTAAAGGACGTCGTCAAAGGCGGGATCAAGGAGCGCTTCGCGCAGTTGCGCAAGATGGGCATCCGCACGGTCATGATCACTGGCGACAATCCGCTCACGGCGGCGGCGATTGCGGCCGAATCCGGCGTCGACGATTTCATGGCGCAAGCCACTCCCGAAGACAAACTGCGTCGCATCCGCGAAGAGCAGGCGCAGGGCCGGCTGATCGCGATGACTGGCGATGGCACAAACGACGCACCCGCGCTCGCCCAGGCAGATGTCGGCGTGGCGATGAACACCGGCACGCAGGCCGCACGCGAAGCGGGCAACATGGTCGATCTGGATTCCAACCCGACGAAGCTGATCGAGATCGTCGAGATCGGGAAGCAACTGCTCATGACGCGCGGCGCGCTCACCACGTTCAGCATTGCAAACGACGTGGCGAAATATTTCGCGATCCTGCCCGCGATGTTCGCGGGACTCTATGCCGCCGCGCCGGGGCAGCCAGGACCGCTCGCCGCCTTGAACCTGATGCATCTTCACTCGCCCTCGAGCGCCATTCTTAGCGCGGTTATTTTTAACGCGCTCATCATTGTTGCGCTCATCCCGCTCGCTTTGAAGGGCGTTAAGTATCGCGCCGTGGGCGCGGCGCAGATCCTCGCGCGCAACGTCCTCCTCTACGGCGTCGGCGGAGTTATCGCGCCTTTTATTGGGATCAAAATGATCGATCTCGCCCTGGTCGGGCTGCATTTGGCCTAACGAATGAAGACAATCATCCAGTCGCTTCGGATCTATCTCCTTCTCACCTTGCTCACCGGCATCCTCTATCCCCTTGCGATCACCGGTCTCGCGCAGCTGCTCTTTCCGAAACGGGCGAATGGTTCACGCGTCTTCGAAGAGGGCGGGCTCGTGGGCTCGGAGCTGCTCGCGCAGAAATTCGTCGCGCCGAAATATTTTTGGCCGCGGCCATCGGCGGGAGACTTCGCGACTGTGCCATCGGCGGCGAGTAACAAGGGTCCAACGGCTGCCGACCTGAAAAAGGTCATCGCGGAACGGCGGGCGCGGTTTGGCGCCGATGCGCCGGTCGATCTCCTGACGGCATCCGGCAGCGGACTGGATCCGCACATTTCTCCCGAAGCCGCCAAGGTCCAGCTCCCACGCGTAGCGGCCGCGCGCCATCTCTCTGTGCAAACACTTTCGAGACTGATCGATCGCATGATTGAGCCGCCCCAATTTGGCGTTCTCGGTCAACCGCGCGTCAACGTGCTCCTGCTGAATCGCGCGCTCGATCGCTTGCCAGAATGACGCGACCCACTCCAAATCTTCGCGCGACCGCGGCCTTTACCGGCAAAGGAATCGATCGCGATCAGGTGGGCGGCGCTTCGGGCGTGCGATGACCGCGCGACCGGCATACCCTGCGACCATGAAGGAGATCGGCCGGCCTGATCCCGACGCACTTCTCGAGCGGGTGCAACGCGGAGAGACGAAATCTTCGCGCGGGCGGCTGAAAATTTTCTTCGGCATGTCCGCGGGTGTCGGGAAGACTTTCGCGATGTTGCAGGCCGCACGACAGAAAATGCGGGAGGGCTGCGAGGTGGTCGTTGGCTTGGTGGAAACACACGGACGCAAGGAGACGGAGGCACTCCTCGAAGGTATGCCGATCATGCCGCGGATTGAGACGGATTATCGCGGCGCCAAACTCAATGAGGTCGATTTGGATTCCATTCTTACCTGGCACCCCGGCCTTGCCCTCGTGGATGAACTCGCGCACAGCAACGCGCCCGGTTCGCGCCATCCCAAGCGTTACCAGGATGTGCTCGAGTTACTCGAAGCAGGGATTGATGTTTACACGACGCTGAACGTGCAGCACGTCGCCAGCCGGAGCGATGCCGTGCGGCAAATCAGCGGGATCAGCGTGAGCGAATTGGTGCCCGATTCCGTTCTCGACGCTGCCGATGAGATCGTGCTGATCGACCTGACGCCGGAGCAACTGCGCCAGCGCCTCGCTGAAGGTAAGGTTTATCTCGGCGAACGCGCTGAAACGGCGGCGCGCAATTTCTTTCGCGAGAGCAACCTCACCGCCTTGCGAGAAATGGCGTTGCGACTCGTCGCCGAACATGTCGATCGCGACCTCCGCGATATCATGCTCGAACAAAGAATCGCCGGTCCATGGAAGAGTAGCGACCGGCTGCTCGTGGCCGTGAGCGCGAGTCCTTACTCGGAAAAGCTGATCCTTTTTACCCGCCGGCTGGCTTCGTCGATGGAGGCATCGTGGATGGTTGCAAACATCGAAGGAACGCGCGCGCGGTCGCCCGAGGAAGAGGTGTGTCTCACCCGTTATCAGGCGCTCGCGCGTCAGCTCGGCGCCGAAGTCGTCTCGACTCCGGGCAACGACATCGGCGAAGCACTCTTGCGGATCGCGCGCGAGCATAATGTGACCCAGATCGTCATCGGAAAACCGCTCGGAGCCTGGTGGCACAGCTTTTGGAAGCGCGATCCCGTGCGCTGGCTCATGCGCCACAGTGGCAATATCGACATCCACATGGTTCCCGCAGACGAAGGCGCTGAGCCGCGCCGCGAGAGTCTGGACGAGCGCTGGGCGCGCGCACCGTGGCGGGACTTCGCCTGGGCGCTTGGAATCGCGGCCGGTGTCACCCTACTCTCGTTAGGCATATTCGACTACACCGGCTATTGGTCGGTCGCTCTCTTCTATTTGCTCGCCGTTGTCCTCGCGGCGACGCGTTTGCGCCGCTGGCCGACCTTACTCCTCGCCGCGCTCAGCGCCTTGCTCTGGGACTTCCTTTTCATTCCGCCGCGCTTCACTTTCTACATCAGCCGCTTTCAAGACATCATGATGTTTGGCGTCTACTTCGTGATCGCGCTGGTCATTGGTCATCTCGCCACGCAGTTGCGCGAACGCGAACAGGCAGAGCGCCGCCGGGAAGAACGGGCAACGGCCCTTTACCGCCTGACGCGAATCCTCGCATCGAGCCACGACCTGAACGAGGCGCTCGCGCAGGCGCTGCAACTGATCGAGGAATTCTTCCAGACCGATGCGGCCGTCTGGCTACGCGATCCGGCTGGGATATCCCGCCATCCCGCGAGCAGGTTCACGCCCTCGGCTAAAGATGAAAGTGTGGCCGCCTGGGCCTTTCAGAAGAAGCGCGACGCGGGTAAGTCTACCGATACGCTGCCCGATGCGGAATCGATCCACCTTCCGCTCGTCACCGGTGATCGGGCGGAAGGGGTGCTGAGTGTGCGCCTGACGAGTCCCTTAACGAATGGACAGCGTGAGCTGCTCGACGCTTTTGCTGCGCAGCTCGCCCTCTTTATCAATAAGGAACGGGCGCTGGACGAAAGCCGCGCGTCCCAGGTCGCATATCAATCGGAGAAGTTGCAGAAGGCGCTTTTCGACTCGGTTTCGCATGAGTTGAAAACGCCCTTGGCCGCCATTTCCGTTGCTTTGCAGCAGCCGGAACTGGCGCGGGACGAATTGCAGCAGGCGACGCAAAGACTCACCCGGGCAGTCGATCACCTTTTGGATGCGACCCGGCTCGAATCGGGCTTGCTCCAGCCGGTGCGGGAATGGTGCGACCCGCGGGAGGTGATCCGCGAAGCGATTGCGCACGCAGATTTGAGCGAGACGGATGTAACTCTCTCCTTCGCGCCCGATCTGCCGATGATCTTTATCGACGCGCGCTTGATCGAACAGGCGCTGGTGAATCTGCTTACGAACGCGTCTGCCTATAATGCGAGCATTCCGCCGATCGAGGTCAGCGCCGTCTGCGCGGATGCAACTTTCGTTCTCTCCGTGGCCGATCACGGCCCCGGCTTTGCTCTCGGAGAAGAGCGGAAGGTTTTTGAAAAGTTCTATCGCGGCTCGGTAGCAGCGCCGGGCGGTCTTGGGCTGGGGCTGCACATCGCCCGGCAACTGGTGGAAGCTCACGGCGGTCACCTTATCGCCCGGAACCGAAGCGGCGGCGGCGCTTGCTTTTCGATTCGCCTGCCTCTCAGCGAAGCGATGCAATTACCGGCAGAAGAAAACGCATGAAACCCCTTGCCCTGATCATCGACGATGAACCGCAGATCCGCCGTCTTCTCCGCGTCGTCCTCGCAGCAGAAGGTTACAGGGTGGAGGAAGCGGATTGTGGTCAGTCGGGCCTGATCGACGCGGCGAACCGTAAACCAAACGTAGTGTTACTCGACCTGGGGTTACCCGACATGGACGGGCGACAAGTGCTGAAGCGATTGCGCGGATGGAGCGAGGTGCCGGTCCTGATCTTATCGGTCCGGGATGACGAGAAGGGCAAAGTCGAGGCGCTCGATGCCGGCGCCGACGATTACGTGACAAAGCCCTTCAACACTGCGGAATTGCTCGCGCGGCTCCGCGCGGCCCAGCGAAAATCGCGACCAGCTGACGAACTCTCCGTTTTCAAAGCAGGCAACCTTACCATCGATCTTGGCGCTCACTGTGTGACCCGCGCCGGCAGGGAGGTGAGATTAACCGCAACCGAATTCGCCCTGCTCAGTTTACTCGTAAAGCACGAAGGCCGTGTCCTCACTCATCGTTATCTCTTGCGCGAGATCTGGGGACCCAAGGCTGAGACACATCGTCAATATCTGCGCGTTTACATCGCACACCTGCGCCAGAAGATCGAGCCCGACGCCGCCCATCCTACACTCATTCGGACAGAATCAGGAATCGGTTATCGGTTTTTGGGCGAGCCTGCGGGATCGTAAGATCCATATCGTCGCTCGCGATTGGGCGAAGCCAGCGGGTCACGGTGTGGATGCGCCGATGGCTGAGGTCGCTGTCGCCACTCCCTGCGCTTTAAGCCATCGCTCGACGCGTCCTTGCAGCAGGTCGAGCGGCATCGCGCCGCCGTTTAGGATTTCATCGTGAAAGGCTTTGATGTCGAACTTCGGGCCGAGTTGCGCCTTAGCTTCGCTCCGTAGCTTCAGAATGGTTAATTGTCCCATCTTGTAAGCGAGCGCCTGCCCGGGCCAGGCGATGTAACGGTCAGCCTCGGTCTGGGCGACGGCGTCGTTGACGTCGTTCGCGTGCATGTAATCAATCACCTGCTGGCGGCTCCAGTTCTGGTCGTGAATGCCGGTATCCACGACCAGCCGAACGGCGCGGAATAACTCCGAATTCAGCCGTCCGTAGTCGGACACAGGATTCTGATAAAAGCCGATCTCCTTGCCTAACCCCTCGGCATAAAGGGCCCAGCCTTCCGTATAAGCAGAGTAGAACCCGTGCAGGCGGAACTTAGGCAGGCCTTTTAACTGTTGGGCGATGCTGATCTGCAGGTGGTGACCCGGAACGCCTTCGTGGTAAGCGACCGCTTCGTCGAGCACGAGCGTGCGCGTAGTCGGGTTAGCTACCGCCACCACCACTCGGCCGGGCCGTTTTCCATCCGGCGTGCCCGGGACGTAGTGCGTGGACTCGGCTTTCGCAAAGTCCGGGATCGGCTCCACGGTCACGGGCGACTTCGGGAGCAAGCCGAAGAGCTCCGGCAGCTTTGGCTCCATCCCGTGGATGTATTTGGAAAAGTCGTCCACGATCTGCTGCTCGCTGGTCGGCTTCCATTTCGGATCTTTGTTGATGGCTTCACGGAAGCTCGCGAGATCTTTGTAGCCCTGTCCCTTGGCCAGCTCCGCCATCTCCGCCGTGATGCGCGCCACTTCTTTCAACCCGATCGCATGGACCTCGGCGGGCGTGAAGTTTGTCGTCGTCATCATCTTGACGGCTTCGGCATAGCGCCGTTTGCCGTCGGGCAGACTTTCGACCGAAAGCTTGTCGCGACCTTTCGGGTCGTAGTCGGTGCGCAGGAATTCCGCGAACTTCTTGTAAGCCGGGAACACCTCGTCGTTGACGACCTTTGTGATCTCATCGATCAGCCTCTTCTTATCCGCGTCGGAGAAGCTCGCCGGAAAATTCTTCGGCTTCCGCATGAACGGGTTCGCGGCGACGATGCCGTCGCATTGGCTCGGCAGCTTCTCGAGCACGATCTTCGCCGGCATGAGCCCGTCCTTCTCGCCTTGTTGCATGACCTCCATCGTCTGATCGAGCACGCGTGGGATCTGGCCCAGCCGGGAGATGTAATCCTGGTAATGCTTCACCGAATCGAAAGGCATGCTGAGCGGCAGATCGGCGAGGTGAGTGTGGATGCCGTTCTGCTGGTTGATCGGCATCTCGAAATTCTTCAGGCTGTAATTCACGTCCTCGCGCTCCAGTTGCCGCTGAAGGAGTTGATGGCTGAGCAGGTCCGCGTCGCTCATTCCGTCGGTCGGAATCGCCTCGAGCCGTTTCAGAAACCCATCGGCTTCCGCGTGCTGGCGTGCGATCTCCGCGAGCGAATGCTCTCCAAGTAGCGCGTTGTAACGGTAATCGCCTACCGCCGTCGCGCGCTCGGGCGAGTTCTTCAGTCCCGTCTGATAGAATTCCTCAAATAACGTATTCTGCTTCGCGACGCGATCGGCGACAGGCGCCATCTGCGCAAACGCAGGAGCCGCCAGGGCTAGAACAAATCCGGTAACAATATTTCGCATAGACCAAACCCTAGCAGAGCGCGTCCGCGGCGCACGGACCAATCAGGTTGTTAGGCTCGATGGAGCGCGGGCGACCTGCTCAGCTCATCACGCGGTCGTGCAGCGCACGCGCGAAACGTTCGGGCGCACCTGAGTCCATGCGGAGGTAGAGCGACGGTTCGATCAGTTCCAACTCCATCAACCGATAACCGCTCCCGTCATTCGCGCGCACGAAGTCCGCGCGGGCGTAGAGCGGCGCGTCGCCAATCGCGCGCAGAGCGGCGTCGCCCGCGTCGCGCAGCTCCTCCTCGGTTTCGACAGCTCGGATCGTTCCGCCGTGTTCCTCCTGGACGCGAAAGTCGGCCGCCTTCGGTGTCTTCGAAATGGTGTGACTATGTTCTCCGTTGAAGTAGAGCAACGAGAACTCTCCTTCGGTTAGGATCGCGGAAAGAAACGGCTGCGCCATGAGGGCGCGGTTCGCGTAGTAAGCGTCGATCTCGTCGCCTCGGCTGCGCGCGGTCTGCGCGTCGAGACGAAAGGTGCCGCGGGCATTCGCACCAATGACTGGCTTGACGACCACTTCCGCCGTTCCGACTTCTTCGACTAAAGCTGATAACTCGCCACGACGAAGCCGTTCACGCCAGATCGTCGGCACGACCGGAACGCCGCGCTCGGCAAGGTCCCGGAGGTAAGTCTTGCGAATGTTCCAGCGGACGAGATCAAGCCCGTTTAAAAGCGGCGTCCCGGAACGTTCAATCTCACTCAGGACATTGAGGAAGGCGTCCGGATCGGAAACGTAATCCCAAGGCGATCGGATCACGACAGCGTCGTAAGTCTTCCAATCCACAATTGGCCGCCGCCACGGGATCGCGTCGACGCGCCAGCCGAGAGCAGCGAGCGGTGGGTAAGCGAGTTCGTCATCGATGAAGTAGCCGGTCGAGTCTTCGAGAGTAAGAAAGGCGCAGCGGCGCATGTGGGTGGTAGAGCAAATGCTAGAAGTAGCCTTCGATTGGCGAGATTGTAATTGGATATCAGTTCTGGCAATCACTTCTATAGCACCTTCGAATTCGATTGGCTTGCGCCGGAGGGGTGCGTGCGCCTGCGCAAGTCGAGACATGCGGGACATGTCCCCCGAAAAGGCCGGACTAGCTGCCATTTTCGACCAGTCCAAGGATCACCGGCGAGAGGCCCACTGGCCCCACAGACAAGATGTCTGTGCTACGAGTCGCGGCTAAGTCTTACGTCGGCCGGAGCGACGCCAGATTGTGAACGACCGCCGCGAGCTCGGGAAAGTCGACCGGTTTGGCCATGTGA
>DASXPA010000247.1:0-78155 GCA_036493915.1 Chthoniobacterales bacterium
GAAACAAAACAGCAGGAGAATCGCGTTAGCCTGCTCCCTTCCGCAGCCTATCAGCTGACGAAACGCGGACATACGGTTCTCGTGCAAAAAAGTGCCGGCATGGGAAGCGGTTATCCCGACGCCGATTATGTCGCGGCGGGTGCGCAGATCGTCGATGGGGCACCCGATCTTTTCCAGCGCGCCGAAATGATCGTGAAGGTAAAGGAACCGCTCCCAGCGGAGTATGAGCTGCTGCGCAAAGGTCAGATTTTGTTCACCTATCTCCACCTCGCGGCGAGCAAACCGCTGACGGAAGCCCTTTTGCAATCCGGTGTGACCGGCGTCGCTTACGAAACCATCCAGGTCGGTCATCGGTTGCCGTTACTCGAGCCGATGAGCGAGATCGCCGGCCGCATGTCAGTCGTGATGGGCGCCTATTTTCTGGCAAAACATAACGGCGGCAATGGCGTCCTCCTCGGCGGCGTCCCCGGCGTTTTGCCCGGCCGGGTCGTCGTCCTTGGTGGCGGAACTTCCGGCGTGAACGCCGCGCGCATGGCAACCGGCCTCGGCGCGGATGTCACCATTCTGGAAGTCGATCTCGAACGAATGCGTTTCCTCGATATCACTATGCATAGCGCACACACGCTTTACTCGAGCGAGGCGCATTTGCAGGAATTAATGCCCTCGGTTGATCTCCTGATCGGCGCGGTGCTGGTGCCGGGAGCGAAGGCGCCGAAATTGATTACCCGCGAAATGCTCCGCGCGATGCGACCCGGAAGCGTCGTCGTCGACATCGCGATCGACCAGGGCGGTTGCGTCGAGACTTCGCGCCCAACGACCCATCTTGATCCGGTTTACGTCGAGGAAGAGGTCATCCATTACTGCGTCGCGAACATGCCCGCCGCTTATGCGCGGACCGCAACGCAAGCCCTAACGAATATCACTTATCGCTATGTCGAGCTGCTTGCGGATTTGGGTTTGAAGGAAGCCTGCGAACGCCAGCCCGCTCTCCTTGGCGGCATCAACACGATGGATGGACATCTCACGCACCGCGCCGTCGCGGAAGCACACGGGATGAAATTTGAGCCGCCTTTCCAGACTAACGATAGCGCTGCATCTCCTTCCTAGAACGCGGCTTTGGAATTGCCAGATCGCCGTTTCCTAACGAAAAATTAAATTCCACAGAGCCAAAATGTTCGCTTGCCCCGAATCAATTGTTAACCCAACATGGGTGTTCATCCATTACCTATGAAGAAACTAATCTGCATCCTGGCCAGCGCGGCGCTTCTCGCGGCGTGCGAACAAAAAACTGAAACCGCAGCTCCGGCTGCATCACCCGGCGAGACCGAGAACAACACTACAGTCGTTAGCCCGACTGCTTCTCCGGCAACCTCGACCGACACTACGACCAACACCAATACCACGGTGACTACGTCGCCCGCGGAAACGCCTATGGCGACGATGACTCCGATGGAAACCGCCACCCCGGGGACTGAGACGAGCACGTCGACCGAGACTACGACGACAACCGCGTCGCCGACTCCGTAATCGCCGTTTAACTTTAACCGCAAAATCTTTCTCCGGGTTTGCCCGGAGGAAGATTTTTGCTGTACAGAGCAGCCAAATCTCTCACGAGATCGTAAAAAGCGAAGGTCCACGGCTGCTCGTAAAAAACGATCACGCTCCCTTTTCGATCTCGCGCCGCCTTGGGCGTTTTATCCGCTCGTCGTTCTCCGACTTTGGCGACGGTGATCGCTCCACAGGCGGTCGTCTCCGGCCTCTTTTCGCTCACATGTCAGGCGGTTCTCCTGAACCGTTTCCACCAGGCGGCATTTACCACACATCCGACGGGGCGCTCAGTCAGATTGATCCCGGTGCTAAACTTCCTGCTCATGATCGCCTGCATCACCTTTCTCAGTCGCAACGGTGCGCACCCAGTGAACTTCTTTCGCATCCCGCGAAAGCAGGTCGTCGAGCTGGGAATCGAGGTCGAGATTTAGCTCAACGTCCTTCACTCGTTAGGCGCGCGACGCCAGATTCCCTCCGCGCGCACGAAACTCTCAGTCGCTCCCAACTCGAATCTTCCCGTCGCCGCCTCCCAGCCGTGGTGTTTGATCGTGATCCAATCGCGCTCGAGCCGGATGAAATTAAAAGCATTCGCTTCTCCGCGACCGCGTGTCGAGATCGTGGTCCCCGCTTGCGCCATCAACGCGGAATGTCCAGCGATGTGATAACGATGCGCGGTAAGCCCGGTGTGTTGCAAATGCAGATGCCCTGACAAAATCAGATCGACTCCGGCCGCGGCCAATCCTTGCATGGCCATCGCCGCGCGGCCCACCAGCCGGCTATTCGAGCCCGGCGGCAGATCGAAGGGATGATGCGTCACGACAACCTTTAAGAGTTTCGGGTCAACCCCCGCGAAAACCTGCCGTGCCGCGGCGATCTGCCCCTCGTTGATGCGACCGTATTTTCTCGTCAGCGAGCGCGCCGTGTTGATCCCGAGGACGGCCATTGCCTCATCGCAATAAAAAGGTGCGAGATCGCGCGCAATGTAACGCCGGTAACGTCCGAGCGGACTCACGAATCGCCGGATCACGTCCCAGAGCGGAACGTCGTGATTCCCCGGCACGACGAGGCGCGGCTCCGGCAGCCGCTCCAGAAACGCGTGCGCGGCGCGAAATTGCGCACGTCGCGCTCGCTGGGTGAAATCCCCGGAGATGACGACAAGATCGGGCGCCAGCCGGTGCGCGCAAGACAGAACTGGTTCGACTAACGAATTATCGATGCGCCCGAAGTGCAGATCGGAAAGATGGAGCAATCGCTTCACGAACGCACGCGCTCCCTCGGCGCGAGAACGCAAAGCGTCTTCGGTCCCACGCGAAAGTGCAGCGGGCTGCGCAGCCGTTCCAGTTCTCCATCCACCGCCGCTCTTATACGATGATGACGAAGCGTCTCGATCGTAACGTCGGAGGAACAAATGACTTCATAATCGATCTCCGGCCGGAGCCGGCGAATCAGCGCCCGCAGACCGAGACGAAAAATTGTCGCCCGCCCCGCCATTCGCGCGACGTAGAGCGCGAACTTCCCCTGCGCGAGACATTCCTTGCCCGCCAGCGCGAACGCCTCCATCTGGAATGCGTTCGAGCAAATCATGACGAGCGGCGTTTCTCGCACCACCTGGCCTTCACCCGTATCGAGCAGCACCCGCAATCGCGGCGCCGGCTGGAAAGCCGTCAGGAGCACCGAGAGGTAGGCATTGAGCTGGCTCCGCCCCAGGCGCCGATAAAGCTGCCGGCGTTTCAGCAACACCGCCGGATGAATCCCGATGCTCGAGTTGTTTAGCACCAGCCGGCCATCGAGGTCGAGGATCGGCGCGTGCACTTTCTCGCCCTCTAAAACCACCTGCGCCGCCGCGACCGGATCGAGCGGGATGCCGAGGTTCTTCGCAAAGTAATTAAACGTCCCCAGTGGGATGACACCGAGGGTTTTGCCAGCTTTCGAGGCCGCCTTGCCGACGCAGCAGATCGTGCCGTCGCCCCCGCCCGCCACCAAAATCTCACAGTCGGTGGCCGCTCTCTCTTCCGCGATCTCGTTTAGCTGCGCGCCCGTCGCCATAGAGATGTGAAAGCGGCGGCCAGATTTCCGGAAAACCTCCGCCAATACTTCATGTGTCACGTCGGCTTTTTGGGAACCGGACTTCGCATTGAGGATGATCTCGATTTGGCCCTGCATTCCGGAAAGAGAATGCTGGCGCGACGACAACGCAACGTCAGCCACCACCGTTAGGGCCAGCCCAAAAAGGCCGTCGCGATTTCGAAGCGGCGGAGGCGCGGAAGAGATTAGCCCCGGGCCGGAGCCCGGGGTTAGCCTTTTCATCACAGTCAGTCCTGTGGGAGCGGCAGAATAGCGTCCCAACTCGCCCTTACTGCTTCCGCCCCTGTCGGGGCAGGGCCGCGATCAACATATCGCGACCAGACCCACTCCTGGGGGCTACATTCTCGGGCGCCGACCCGCGCTTCGCCGACGAGAGTCCTTCTAGACGGCTGCGACTTCCAGCGCTTCATCTTCCTCGGGCGAGTATTGGTAAGGTGGACCCGTCACGATCGGAGTTTGGCGGAAGTTATGTTTCGGCGGCGGCGATTCTGTCTGCCACTCAAGACCAGTCGCGCGCCACGGATTCGGCCCGGCAATCCGCCCGCGCTTCAGAGACCAGAGAAAATAAAACAACGGCATCGCATAACCGACTCCCAAAATCGACGCCCCCGCCGTCGAAAGGACGTGGAAGACCTGGAACTCCGGTGGATAAGCATGATAACGACGCGGCATTCCGAGATAGCCGAGGATGAACTGGGGGAAGAAGGTAAGGTTAAAACCGATGAAGGTAATGATCGCTGCCAGCTTGCCCAAAAACTCCGGGTACAGCCTGCCAGTTATCTTCGGCCACCAATAGTGCAACCCACCCATGAACGCCATCACCATGCCGCCGACCATGATGTAGTGGAAATGCGCCACAATGAAGTAGGTGTCAGTCACGTGCACGTCCACCGCGAGAGCAGCCAAAAAAAGACCGGTAAGACCGCCAATCGTAAAAAGCCCAATGAACCCCAGCGCGTAAAGCATCGGCGTTTGGAAGGTGATGGAGCCCTTGTAGAGCGTCGCCGTCCAGTTAAAGACTTTCACCCCCGACGGCACCGCGACGATAAAACTGAGGATCGAAAAGACCATCCCGGCATAAATCGATTGGGAGCTGACAAACATATGATGCCCCCAAACCAAAAAGCCCAGGATGGCGATCGCCATGCTCGCGCAGGCGACCCAGGCATAACCGAAGATCCGTTTGCGGGAGAAACAGGTGACTAACTCGCTGATCACACCCATCCCGGGAAGAATCATGATGTAAACCGCCGGGTGAGAGTAGAACCAGAAAAGGTGCTGAAAGAGAATTGGATCACCTCCGAGCTTCGGGTCAAAAATCCCTACTCCCCAGAAGCGCTCGACCGACATTAAAGCGAGAGTGATCGCGAGCACCGGAGTCGCCAGAACAAGGATCAGACTGGTGGCATAGAGCGACCAGACGAAAAGCGGCAGCCGAAACCAAGTGAGGCCGGGGGCGCGCATCCGGTGCGTTGTGACGATAAAATTAAGCCCCGTCAGGATGGAAGAAAAGCCGGCCACAAAGACGCCCGCAGCCATGGAAATAACATGCGAGTTCGCATAGGTCGTGCTGTAGGGCGTGTAAAAGGTCCAGCCGGTGTCGACGCCGCCGTGAATCAATGACCAGAGAGCAAGCGCACAGCCGCCGATAAAAAGATACCAGCTCAAGAGATTGAGCTTGGGAAAAGCAACATCCCGCGCTCCCAGCATCATCGGGAGCACAAAGTTGCCGAGCACGGTCGGGATGGATGGGATGAGAAAGAACCAGACCATTATGGTCCCATGGATGGTAAAGAGCTTGTTATAGGTCTCCGACGTGACCAAGTCTCCTTGAGGAGTCAGCAGCTCGAGTCGCATAAGAGCAGCAGCGACACTACCGATGGCAAAAGTAAAAACCAGCGTCCAAAGATAGAGAAGTCCGATCCGCTTATGATCAGTCGTCAAAAGCCAGGACCGAACACCGTGCTCACGGTTAAGGTAATTTACCGGCGCCATTTCGCCGGACGTTCTGACAATTGCCGCGGTCGCTGTTTGCAGTGTGCTCATCTGTCCTCCTGCGGCTGATTACCGATCGCTTTGAGATAGGCAACGATCTGCATGATTTCTCCTTCGCTGATATGTCCCGAGAAGCTCGGCATCAGGTTGTCGTAGCCGGCTGAGATTTGTTTGCCGGGCAAAAGAATTGAATCGCGGATGTATTGGTCGTCCGCCGTCACGATCTCTCCGGATGCAAGCGGCACCTGCTTGCCATAGAGCCCTTCCAAAGGCGGCGCGTGAATGACCGAGCTGCCGACGTGGCAACCACTGCAGCCTTTCTCGCGGAATAGTCGCCGTCCTTCGAAGACGATTGATTTGCCAGTCTCGCCCGTCGTCAGCCAGCGCTCGTAATCGGCCGGCCGCATCACCACTACACGCCCGATCATTTTCGAGTGATTGGTCCCGCAGTATTCTGCGCAAAACAAATGATACTCACCGAGCTTTGTAGGATGAAACCACTCCGTTGTGTATTTCCCCGGAACGACATCCTGCTTTACCCGAAACGCCGGAATGAAGAAGCTGTGAATGACATCCTGCGAAGCCATCGTCAGCTCCACATCGCGCCCGAGCGGGACGTGTAACTCATCTATCTCTTTTTTTCCTTCCGCGTGCTGCAGTTTCCACATCCATTGTTTCGCCACCACCTGGACTTGCAGCGCGTCCTTCGGAGGTCGCTCAATGTGATAGTAAACCGCCGCGCCCCAGATAAAAAAGCCAAGGCCGACGAGCAACGGAAAAAGCGTCCAGCCCGATTCCAGTAGGTTGTTGCCCTCGGGCGGATTTGCGCGATTTACCTTTGCCCCGCGTCGGTAGCGAATACAAAAAAAGATCACCGGCACGAAAACAACGAAGCAGAAGAACACTAACATCGCCGTCAGCCCAAAGTAGAGCCAATCGATCTGATGCGCGCTGCTCGAGGCTTCCGGTGGAAAAAGATGAAACTTATCCATCTTATGCTCCCTTCGTCGACTCGACCTCGCGGGGGCCGCGCCGGCACATCACCACAATCCCCCACGCCAGCACGAGCACCGTCGCAATGCCCGCGCCGCGCAGCACGGTCAAGATGAGCGCGCCATATTTTCCGGTGATCGGGTTATACCGGCAACACAGCAGGACTAGCTCATGGATGATGGAGCCCTCCTGTCCGTTAGAAGCGGCGATGATCGCAGTGCGCAGCTTTGCCGGCTCAAAGTTTACTCCGAAGAAGTAACGCGAAATTGTTCCATCCGGTGTCAGGACGATGAAACCCGAAGGATGCGCGTACTGATGCAGCTCCGGGTCATACTTATAACGAAAACCAGCCTCATTGGCGAGCTGCTCGATCGACTGCTCGTCGCCGGTCAGAAAATGCCAACCCTTGGCTGCGCCCGGCCGGCCGTAGCGTGTGAGATATTCTTTCTTCTTATTCGCAGCCATCTCTGAAGTCTCATGCGGATCGATGCTCACGTTGATGACGTTGAAGTCACGGCCAACATTGAACCGCAGCTCTTGCAGCGCTTCGATCATCCCGTCGTTGATCAGCGTGCAGAGCATTGGGCATTGGTAGTAGCCGAGGACGAGCAGAGTCGGCTTGCTATTAAATAAATCCCGAAACGCAACGGTTCGCTTGTCCGCCTCTTGAAAGGTGAGGCCGGGCGAAATCGGCTGTCCAATGTGTTGATCATAACCAACCCGCTTGAGATCGTCCGGAGAAAGGCCGCGCGCGCCAGCGCCGTGCGTAAGACTCAACGCCACCACGAAAAGGAGATAAGGAAGCACCCGTTTCATGGCGTTCCCTCCGGCGCGGGTGAAGTGATCGGCTGGTTGGGCTGCTGATCGGTTTGCGGGCGTGATTGCATCAGTTGCAGCCGCGTCTGGCCTACGCCCACCTGCGGCAAGCCGCGCTCGACCAGTAACTGCATCGCTCGCGCGATCGGGATGTGCGCGATGCCCGCAGAGCGATCGACCCAGCCGTAGGTCTCCAGCTGAGTCTCTTCCTGATTGCGCGTTTTCTCCCACTCGTTTCCCGGTTGCTGGATCAGTTGCGGCGCAGGGAATTTTGCCACCCGTTCTTCCATCCGAACGTGCGGCGGTTGCTGCGTCTCGCGACGCCGATTGAAAAAGTGCAAGACTCCCCACGAGAGCATCAGGCAAATCACGATCATCAGAAAAAGCAGGAGGACAATCATCACCAGGTTGATGACATCGACGTCCTTCCGCTCGTGCGTCGCATCGCCGACCTGATGCCCTTGAGGAATCATACGTTTGTCACCGCGACCGCAAAACGTGGGTCATTCATCGGCACGAGCGGCTTCGATTCGAGGTTGCGCGCGAAAAAGAAAAACCAAACTCCACCGAGCCCGAAGAAGGCAGTGAAATCGAGCCAACTCACATGGATGCCGTGGGGATAAAACGATGGCATCACCATCCACCAGACATCGAGGATGTGGGCGACAAAAATCGACGCAGCGATCGCTGCCAGCGCCAGTCGAGTCCGCTTCATCTGGCGCGAGAGAAGGAGAAAGAACGGTCCGAAAAAGTGGAAGAGGACGAGGAAGACCAGAATCCACCGCCAGCCGCCGGCGATGCGATGGAGATACCACGATATCTCGTGCGGCAGATCGCCTGACCAGATAACGATCAACTGCCCGAAGGCGAGATAAGCCCACATCATCGTCATCGCAAGGAGCAGGCTCCCGAGGTGATGATAATTTTGTTTGCCGACGACCTCCGAGAGCGGCGTCCGCGGTCCCAGCCATGCGAGCAGCAGGATCATGAAAGAGAGACCGCACAGCATCTGCCCGACACAGATCAGAATCGGGAACATGGTTGAATACCAATCCGGCTCCAGCGACATGACCCAATCCACTCCCACAATCGTGACCGTAAGAGGATAGATAACCAGACCCGGACCACTCAACGTGCGCAGCCGTTTCATCGGAGCGGGGTCAAGGGTTTTATCCTGCTCCCGAGACCATTTGTTGAGCAGGTAAGCCATCCAGCTCCAGATTCCGAATGCAACCACCGCTCGCCCGATAAAAAACCAGTCACTAAAGAAAGGATGCTTATTCTGCAGCACATGATCCGCCGTTATCCGCGCCGGCTGCGCCCAGGGGTAAAGCTGATGAATGCCAAAGAAGATCGGAATGAAGAGAAGTCCAACGAGCGGTAGTGTCTTGGCCGCTGCCTCGCAAAAGCGGCGCACCGGCCAACCCCACTTTCCACCGGTGAGGTAATGGATCATCAGAAAGGCCATGCAACCTAGAGCCACCCCTATCCAGAAGAGCTCAGCAAAGAGATAGGAGATGTAGAACTGCCGCGGCTCGAGAAACCATCCAAGCAGACAGAGCAAAAGACAGATGATCCCGCCACCCAACCCGAGCCAGCTGCGTCTTCCCAAAACCATTTCGAGATTACCGTTCATGGTCTTTGGTTGAGAGCGCCCTGTTCGTTAGGCGGGAGGTCGCTCGCCTTCGCGCTCCGACTCAGCTGCAGCGCGCGGATGTAGGCGGCGATGGCCCAGCGATCGTTCGGCTCGACTCGCGCCGCGTAGGAATACATCACGCCGTAGCCGTTTGTAATGACATCGTAAAAGTGACCGATCGGCGCATTACGCAACCGCTCGCTGTGATAAGTCGGCGGCGACGGAAACCCCCGCTTCACCACCTCGCCGTTTCCATCCCCGGCGAGGCCGTGGCACACGGCGCAATAAATATTGAATCGCTCCTGTCCCCGCTGGAGTAATTCGGGTGTCAGCTTTATCGGCGCCGGTAGCTGCGCGACGAGCACACCATTCGCGAGTCCGGTGTAATACGCTCCGTTTTCCCGCGGCTGGTGGTACTCGATCGTGTGAGGCGGAAGCGGGCGCGCACTCGTCCCATCCTGGAAAAAGTCGTTCTGCGAGTAAGGCTTTGTTCTCGGCTGGTTGTACATGTCCTGCCGGCAGGCGCCGCAGGCGAGCGCGAGCAAAAAGCAGCCGCAAAGCGCGAGTCTCACTTCGCCACCTCCTTCACCATAAGCGGGCGAAGACCCTCCAGGAACGCGCGCGTCCGCGCCTTGTCGTATCGCGGGTCAACGGTCTCGATACAAAGAAAGAAACGGTCCTGCGAAGCGCGCTCAAATTCCGGCAGGTTAAACATTGGGTGGTAGGGTTTAGGCAGACCGCTCAAGCCTAATGAAAAAAAGAACGCCGTGAGGGAGGCGCCCAGCACGGTCAACTCGAAGGTGATAGGAATAAATGAAGGCCAGCTATGAAGTGGACGTCCACCCACGTTCAAAGGATAACTGATAACGTTGGCAAACCATTCCATGAAATAAGCACTGCACCCTCCCAGGATGCCTCCGAGGAGGACAAGGAGCGGCATCCGGTTGCTCTTCCCCAGCGCCTTGGCAAGGCCTTCGATCGGGAAAGGCGTGTAGCCATCCATCTGTCGATAACCCTCTCCGTACGCCTCCTCCGCAGCGTGCATCAACTCCTCAGCGGTTTCGAACTCGGCGGCCAGGCCATATACCCAATTCTCGCTCATAGGGCGTTCGCCTTTTGCGGCTCAGCGACGAGCTCGCGCGTCTCGGAGATCGAAATCATGGGTAGGAAGCGGACAAAGAGAAAGAGCAAAGTGAGAAAGAGTCCCACGCTGCCGAAGAGCACGGCCCAATCAGAAATCGTCGGATAAAACATGCCCCACGCGGAAGGCATGAAATCACGGTGCAGACTGGTGATGACGATGACAAAGCGTTCCACCCACATCCCGACATTGATGAACAGGGCGACGATAAAGAGCGTTAGAGGGTTGCGCCGGATGCGGGCCGACCAAAGCGCTTGGGGAACTATTACATTGCAAACCATGAGTCCCCAGAAGACCCAGCCGTAAGGTCCAAAGGCCCGATTCTGCATCATGTAAGCCTCAAAAATGTCACCGCTGTACCAGGACATATACGCCTCGATGATGTAGCCATAGGTCACCATCAACCCAGTGACGAGCATGACATTCGCCATGTTATTGAGATAACGCTCGGTAATAACGTTTTCTAGGTGATAAAGCTTGCGCACCGGAATAACGATATTGAGCACCATGGCAAAACCGGAGTAGATCGCGCCCGCGACAAAGTAAGGCGCGAAAATCGTTGAATGCCAGCCTGGGACGATCGCGACGGCGAAGTCGAAGCTGACTACACTGTGCACGGAAAGAACAAGCGGTGTCGCAAGCCCCGCGAGGAGGAGATATGCGATCTGCTGTCGCTGCCAATGCCCAGCGGAATTCCGCCAGCCCAATGCCAGAACGCCATAGAATTTCTTTTGCCAGAGCTTCTTCGCCCGATCTCGCAGAGTTGCGACATCTGGCACCAGTCCAAGGTACCAAAATAGAAGTGAGACGATGAAATAGGTACCGACCGCGAAGACATCCCAGACAAGCGGACTGCGAAATTGCGGCCAGAGTCCCATCGTGTCCGGATAAGGGAAGAGGTAATAAAAAAGCCACGGCCGCCCGAGATGGATCAGTGGCATCAATCCAGCACAAGCCACGGCAAAAAGGGTCATCGCTTCGGCGAAGCGGTTAATCGCCGTCCGCCAGTGTTGGAACATCAGGAGCAAGATGGCGGAAATAAACGTTCCCGCGTGACCTATTCCGACCCACCAAACGAAGTTCACGATCGCGAAGCCCCAGGCCACAGGAATGTTAATTCCAAAGACCCCGACACCACGAATAAGAAGCCAGGAGAGCGCAAAGAAAAATACCATGAGCAGGCCGAAAGCGATGACAAAGCCAATCCACCAGGTCGCCGGTTGCTTATTTCGCAAAACGATCGAGCCGATCGTTTCGTTGACGGTTTCGTAGCTTTGGTTCGGGGCGAGCAGGTTTGAGGGATACCCAAGCTTCGACATCCGGGTGTTCTCCCGTTCCTTCGGCGGGATGGTTACTTTCATTCTCCGCTCCTTCCTAACGTCGAGCCCGTTGTCATCCTGAGCGGAGCGAAGGATCTCACATGGAACCTATCGGGGTCTTCGCGATCGGATACGCGGGGTGCGATGCGAGGTCCTTCGCTCCGCTTAGGATGACAGGCGTTTGTTACCTTCACGACGCTAATTGCGAGTTGGGGTTGCGCAGCTTGGCGGCATAGCTGGTGCGCGGACGGGTGTTTAGCTCGGCAAGCATGCCATAGTCGAGCGGCTGTCTTTTTAAGCGCGAGACCCGGCTTTTGGGATCATGGATGTCGCCGAAAGTGATCGCCTCCGCCGGACAGACCTGGGCGCAGGCGGGTGTGATTTCGCCATCCCGAATTTTGCGATTCTCCAGCTGCGCGGTGATGCGCGCCGCATTGATCCGCTGCAAACAATAGGTGCACTTTTCCATCACGCCGCGACAGCGCACAGTGACGTCGGGGTTTTTCACCAGCTTCTCGCTAGGCGCGTAATCGCCGTTGTATTCGAGGAAATTAAAGCGCCTGACTTTGTAGGGACAGTTATTCGAGCAGTAACGCGTGCCGACACAACGGTTATAGATTTGCAGGTTAAGACCTTCATCGTCGTGTACCGTCGCTGCCACCGGACAAACCAGTTCACAGGGTGCCTGCTCGCAATGCATGCACGGGACTGGTTGATGATGAAACTCCGGATTGTCAGGCGCGCCGGCGTGATAGGTGTCGACCCGAATCCAGTGCATCTCGCGTCCAGAGATGACTTGTAACTTACCGACAACTGGAATGTTGTTTTCTGCCTGACAGGCAATGGTGCAAGCGTTGCAGCCGATGCAAGTGTTGAGATCGACCACCATCGCCCAGGCGTAGCCATGGTTTTTGAATTCGTCCGGGTTGTAGAGCGTTTCGTCCTCTTTCGGAACTTTCTCCATCTCCTCGGCGAAACGCGGTCGCCTAACGAACTCGGCAAGCGTGCCCGAGCGATACATGTCGCGCCCTTCGATCGTAAAATGGTTTTGGGTAGTGGCGAACTGCTCCTGGTGAGGCAGCTTGCGAATCGTTAGGCCAGTGTCTTGCCAAAGCGCGTCGGAAGTGCGCAGGGCGTAAGCGTTATAACCTTTGTTCGTCCCGACGCGGCCGGCCTGTTGGCGGCCGTAGCCAAGATGCAAAGTGACCGTATTCTCCGCCTGGCCGGGCATGATCCAGATTGGCGCGCCGAGTTTCCGGCCGCGGTAAGTGAGTTCGATATAGTTGCCGTTCTTGAGATGTTCGCGCTGGGCGAGTGCCGGACTAACAAGTGCGGCATTATCCCAGGTGATTTTGGAAAAAGGTTTAGGCAACTCCTGGAGCCAGCTGTTGTTCAGATAGCAGCCGTCAAGCATGCTGGGATCGGGACGGAAGACGATTTCCAGCCCAGTCGCGGGTGCGGGTTGTGAGACAGCGGGAGTCGGCGAAGCGGCGGCTCCCGACGGTGGAGCGCCGGCCGAGCCGGGCACAACGCCATCGCTTAAGACTTTGCGCCACTGTTTCTCGAAATCGCCGCTCTGGTTTCCCTGCTGCCACTGGGCGCGGACGATTTCGTAGTCGCTCCGAACGGGTTGTTGGACAAATGCCTGCAGCAACTGGTGCGTGGAAACGCCTTCGTAGAGCGGTTCGACAAGCGGCTGGACGATGGCGGCGGTGCCGTCATAGGCGCGGTTATCGCTCCAGCTCTCGAGAAAATGCGTGGCGGGAATCTGCCAATGACAAAGCTGGGAGGTTTCGTTGGCGTAAAGGCTGTGGTGCACGCGCAGTTTCACCTTTTGCAGCGCGCCGGCAAAATCGAGATCGACCGGCGCATCGTAAACGGGATCTCCGCCGATGATGACGAGCAGCTCGACTGCGCCGCTGCGCATTTCGGTAATCAGTTCTCGCAACGAATCGTTCTGATTCACCGGATGGGCGACGGCGGAGGCGCGCGGGGTGACGGTGACGCCGATATTGCCTAACGACGCGTTGATCTCCGCGACGAGCGCCTGGACTTCAGGCGGTTGAGTTTCGCCGGCGATGACGATGCTCGCTCCGCGATTCGCGCGCAGGTCCTGAGCCGCGGCCCAGACCCATTCGTTCGCGGAGACGGGAACGTTGGCGCTGGCGCCGCCGGTTCCAACCAAGGCTGCAAGGGCCTGTGTAAGTTGCCGTATCTCGTGCCCGGCAATCGGCAGCCGGTGATCGGCATTGGAACCGGTGATCGTCGGCGTCGGCTCGGCCGCGTAGAAGCGGCTCATGCTCGCGCCGGCAGGTTGTCCCACCCGCCGTGCGGCCGCGAGATCGCGCGTGTGGCTCAGCGCCGCCGGATGCATGTAGAGGAAATCCGAGTCGAGCGCGACGATGATTCTTGCCTTCGAAAAATCGTAGAGGTTTTCGGTGCCGCCGGTGCGAACTGCATCGCGCGTAAGCGGCTCCCATTGGTGCCAATTAGCGCGCGGAAATTTTTTTCCGAAGGCCTGAATCTGTGCGGCGAGCGTCGGCGAGGTGACGGTCTGGGTGAGAAGGCGAATGCCCGCGCCATTGTTAGGCGATTGCGCGGCGAGGGCGACATTGAGCTCGTCGAGAAAGTTGCCCCAAGTTGCACCGGCGGTCCCGCCGGTGAGAGCTTTGGAGCGATCAGGATCGTAGAGGTCGAGGACGTCGGCCTGCGCCCAAATGGTGGTGGCGCCGAGACTGGCAGGATGTTCGGGGTTGCCCTCGATCTTAGTCGGACGGCCCTCGTTGCTCGTGACGATGATGCCCTGGCCGTAGCCGCCGAAGGTGGTGGCGCTGGCGAAATAGAGAGGCTTGCCTGGGACTAGCTCCTCGGGCCGGTTCACGTAAGGGACGATTTTTTCGATGCTCTGTTTGGTGCAGGCGCCGAGGCCGGCGAGGGCAAGCGACGCACCCATGAGCCGGAGGAAATCGCGCCGATGCAACGCGTCGTGCCATTCGGAGGCACCCCGCGGGAACTCGCGATGGAGCCAGGCCTCGAACTCGGGCGTTTGCGCGAGTTCGTCGAGGCTGCGCCAGTATTTGGGAGAGGTTTCTTCCATCCTGGAGGGCGGAGCTCCTGCGACGCCGAGAGTGCCTGGATTTGCGGAGCTCATCCCTCCAGGAATGGCGTCGGGTGACGGATCAGACGCCTTCTGATGCGACTGATGAGCGGGAGTGTTCATCGGTGGCAGACGGAGCAGTTCGTTAGGCGACCGGTCGTGTCGATGCCGTATTGCCTAACGAGCCGGGCACCCTGTTCCTCCTGATCGGGCGGCGGTTTCCAGTGCAGATCGTAAATTTTGTCGCGCGGGCGGACGTAATTTTGCGGAGCGCGATGGCACTCGAGACACCATTTCATGTAGAGGGTCTGCGTCCGCCAAGTGAGCGGCATCCGGTCCAGTTGCCCGTGGCAGGTGGAACAGCCGACGCCTTTGGCGATGTGGATGCTGTGATTGAAAAAGACGAAGTCGGGCAGGTCGTTGACCCGGTTCCACCGCAACGGCTGGTTGGTCGTTAGGCTGGCGCGCACGGGCTGGAGGACGGGGGCTTCGGTCCAGATTTGGGAATGGCAGGTCATACAAACCTCGGTGCTGGGGATGCCGGCGAAGCTCGATTTCTCGACCGAGGTGTGGCAGTAACGGCAATCGATGCCGTCATCGCCGACGTGGTGTTTGTGACTGAAGGGCACCGGCTGATTGAGCGGGACGTCGACGTAGGTCGTGTAAGGCGACCAGAAAAGCGCGTAGGTGAGCCAGATCGCGCCGCCCAGCGCAACCACGACGACCACGATCGTGACCTTGGCATGGACATTTGCCTTGCGCGGAAAGATCTGAGCCATCGACGCGCCTTACCCTACGAGCTCGCTCGGACCCACCGTTCTGCCTCCGCGAGATGCGCGCTGTCGAAATACTCCACCTGGGTGTGGATGACGAAAATCGATCCGATCTTGGTCAGCCATTCTTGCCAACTCTTCTCCCCCACCATCGCGACGCGGTCCACCTGACGGGCGTGCTTCGTCCCGTAGCACAAGTCTTTCCAGGCGGCACCCGGTTCCCAGCCATGGAAGTTTTCCATGATGAAAAGCATCCTCATCGAGCCTTGCGCGGCGAGGAGTCGATCCCAGGCGGGAATGAGGTCGGCGTAATCCGCAGGGGTCAGTTTCTCACTCACCCGTACCGTGATGAGATTGCCTTCCTTTTGCGTAATTCGATGCATTCCCCGAGCGACCGCACGACGAGCGTGCTCTTTTTAATCGCCCAAGACAATACGAGAAGATGTCTCGAATCTCAGCGTTTGCGCACGTCGGCCGCGGCGCCCGGTTTCTCGGCGAGAACGTAGGCGGTATTGACGAGGCCGATGTGGGTGAACGCTTGCGGGAAATTTCCCAACTGCCGCTTCTTCTTCGGATCGTATTCCTCCGAGAGAAGTCCGAGGTCGTTGCGCAGGGCGAGCAGACGTTCGAAAAGGAGGCGCGCTTCTTTCTTGCGCCCGACGAGATGGAGGCAATCGGCGAGCCAAAAAGAGCAAGGCAGAAAAACCCCCTCGTCGCCCGGCAGTCCGTCGATCTCCTTTTCGTTAGGCCGATAACGCAAGACGAAGCCGCCTGCCATCAATTCACGCTCCACGGCCGCGATCGTGTTTTGAACCCGCTTGTCCTCGGGCGGGAGGAAGCCGACCATCGGCAACATGAGGATGCTGGCGTCCATCGCGTCCGACCCGTAGGCCTGAGTAAACGCTTTCACCTTTTTGTTGTAGCCGCGGGCGCAGACTTCGCGATGGATTTTGTCGCGCAGTTTGCGCCAGCCATCGATATGCTTCTTGGCTGAGTAACCGGCTTTTTCGACCAGCTTCACAGCGCGATCGAAAGCCACCCAGGCCATCACTTTGGAATGGGTAAATTGCTGGCGCTTACCGCGCACTTCCCAAATCCCTTCGTCTGGCTTGTTCCATTTCCCTTCGAGATAATCGAGCAAGGCGACGTGCATTCGCCAATCGGCTTCGCTCGTCTCGATCCCGGCGCGCTGGCCTTGATACATCGAGTCGATGACTTCGCCGTAAACATCGAGCTGAAATTGCTCGGAGGCGGCATTGCCTTCGCGCACCGGCTTGGAATTCGCGTAGCCGCTTAACCAGGGAAGCTGGTGCTCGGTCAAGCGCCGTTCGCCGCGCACGCCATACATGATCTGCAACTGCGCCGCGCTCCCCGCCATCGCCCGCAGGAGCCACTCCCGCCAGGCCTTGGCCTCCTCCCGGTAGCCGGCGTTGAGCAGAGAGAAGAGGGTAAAAGTCGCGTCGCGCAGCCAGCAGTAGCGGTAATCCCAGTTGCGCACTCCGCCGATCGATTCCGGCAGCGAAGTCGTCGCCGCCGCGACGATGCCGCCGGTGGGCGCATAGGTCAGCCCTTTCAAAGTAATGAGCGAGCGCATGACCGCGTCGCGCCAGGGCGCCTCGCCATATGAGCAACGCCTCGACCAACTCCGCCAATAGCGTTCGGTCTGTGCGAGCGCGACCTCGGGCTCCACTTCTCGCGGCGGATCCTCGTGCGAGGGAAACCAGGTGAGGACAAACGGCACGCGGTCGCCTTTCTCCACAGAAAAATCCGCCACCGTCATGAGGTCTTCGCCATGGGTGGAGATGGGCGTGTGCAGGATGAGGGCATTGGGTCCGGCGACCGCTTCGAGGCCGCCGTGGCGCCGGCGCACCCAGGGAATGATCGACCCGTAATCGAAGCGGATGATCAACTCCATCCGGATTTTCATTTTGCCTTCAAGGCCTTCGATGATCCGGACGATGTCGGGATTCGTACCGCGCGGCGGCATAAAATCGATGAAACGAATCGCGCCGGTGGCGGTGTAGACTTCCGTCTCCATGATCAGGGTGTCGCCCCGGTAACGCCGCTCGCGTTTTTTTATTTTGCCTTCCGGAGTGAAGGTCCAGCAGCCGTTCTTCTTTTTGCCTAACAATGCCGCAAAACACGCGGCGGAATCGAAACGCGGCAGGCAAAGCCAATCGACGCTTCCGTCGCGACTGACGAGGGCGCAGCTCTGCGTGTCGCTGAGAAATGCGTAGTCCTCGATCGGGACCGTTCTCTTCTCTTTGTGCTGCGCGCTCATCCTTGGGTTGACCCGAAAATTTTGAACGGCTCGCGCGGATTTCCCGTCACTAGTTGAGAAGACATGAACTCAAAAATCACTCGCTATTGTCTCGTTTCCGCGGTCGCGCTGACGCTGAGCGCGCCACATTTTTTATCCGCCGCGACCTCCTCTCCTAGCGCAACCGTTTCGCCGCCGCCAGCCTTTTCGCCGCCGCCGTTAGGCCAGACAAACCATTTTTCGCCGACCAATCTCGACCAGCGCATGGGGCAACTCGACAATCAACTCGACTCCGTTTTCGCAAATACATTTCGGAATTTTGGCGACTGGTTCGGGCCGAACAATCTCGGTTCCTCGATCGATCTGCGGGATCAAAAGGACAAATACGTCGTCCGCGTTTACGTCCCCGGCTCCGATACCTCGAAGGTCAACGCCCGCGTCGAAAACAACACGCTGCACGTCACCGCCGAAGGTGGAAAGACCAGGAAAAATTCCAGCCAAAGCGAACGCTACGAACAGATCGTGAGTCTCCCCGGCCCGGTCGACGCGAGCAAAATGCGAATCGAGCGAAAGCAAAATCTCGTCGTCATCAACCTGCCGAAAGCGGTCGGTGCGACGGCAGCTGCCTCACCGACGGCAAGTCCTGAAACGTCGCCGTTTGAAAACAATTTCGCAGCCTTCGATCAATCGATCGTCAATCAAATGGCACGGATGCAGAGCCGGATGGACCAGATGTTTCGCGACGCTTTTCCCGACGAAAATGGCCTAACGAACGACTTCGGCACGATGCCGCTCGGTTCCGCCGTCCATGTCGACAACCAGAAAAACCAATACGTCGTCCACTTCTATCTGCCTAACAAAGACCTCAAGAACATCGACGTGAAATTGGAAAACGGACAACTCCGCCTGACCGCTTCCGAGAGCGAAAACGAGCAAAAGAAAACATGCGCAGCATCCAATCCGGCAGCTACGAGCAGCTCCTGACCCTGCCTGGTCCCGTGAAAAAAAACGGCATGAAAGTCGAGCGGCAGAACGGCACCATCGTCGTGACCCTCCCAAAGGCGTGATTTCTTAGGTGGGAGAAATGCGGGCGTCTTCGGGGGCGGGGGCGTCCGCAAACTCACCCTCGGCGAGCTGTGAGATTCCCTGGCGCGTCAGCCGAAAAATCGTCCAGTCATCGTTAGGCTTGGCTCCGAGTTTCCGATAGAACCGAATCGCCGGCTCATTCCAGTCGAGGACCGCCCACTCCATCCGTCCGCAATCGCGTTCTCTGGCGATTTCCGCCAGCCTAACGAGTAAAGCTCGCCCGTAGCCCTTCCCGCGCGCTTCCGGCCTAACGAAGAGATCTTCAAGATAAAGCCCGCGCCGCCCCATCCAGGTGGAGAAGTTGTGAAAGAAAAGCGCGAAACAAACCGGTTCGCGCGCCTCTTCCCCGAGCAGTACCTCCGCCGCGGGATGCGCGCCGAAGAGCGATTCCTGCAAACCAGCCTCCGACGCCACGACTTCGTTAGGCGCGCGTTCGTATTCTGCTAGTTCGTTGATGAGCTGCAAGATGACAGCTGTATCGGCGACGGTTGCAGTGCGGATGGCAAAGGCCCGCGCAGAGGAAATTGCTGTCATCTCACGACCATGTCCGAAGATTAGAGCGTGTCATGCACTTTTGCAGGAGCCGACGACTGGAGGAACGGGCGACGTTCCGTCCGTGTTTGGCCAAGACGATCTTCTAAAATCCGTGTTTCATCCAGGTTCATCCGTGGCTAAGTAGTTCGCCGTGGACGCCCGCCTCGCCATCGATACCATCGTCCTTTTTGCCTACTTCTTCGGGATCGTGGCCCTCGGACTTTGGGCGGGCCGGCGCAACAAGAACCTCCGGGACTTCTCGTTAGGCTCGCGCTCCATTCCGTGGTGGGCAGTGCTCGCCTCGATTGTCGCGGCGGAGACGAGCGCGGCGACTTTCCTTGGCACGCCCGCAGAAGGCTTCAAGACGCGCGCCTATTTCTACGGACAATTGGTCATCGGCACGATTCTCGCGCGCATCATCGTCGCACTCACCTTCATCAAGCCCTACTACGAATACCGGGTGCAGAGCGTCTACGAATTCCTCACCGTTCGCTTTGGCACGAAGACAAAAAACATGGCGAGCGGCATCTTCCTCTTCACCCGCGTGCTCGGTATCGGTGTGCGTCTTTATCTCGGCGGTGCGATCATGGTAGTGGTCTGGCGCTATCTATTTCCAGCGCTTCCGGTCACGCTTAACACCTACATTTGGGGAATTATTTTCGTTACTGTGATCACGACGATTTACACCGCAGTCGGCGGGATCAAGGCGGTGGTCTGGACTGATCTTATTCAAGCTGTCCTCATGTTTAGCTCGGTTATCTTCGCGATATTTCTTCTCATTCACAGCATTCCCGGTGGCCTAACGACTGTAGGAAAGAATCTTGGCGGCTGGGATCACGTGAAGCTTTTTCAGACCGGCTGGAACAGTTCGCTTCCCTTCGGCCGCGCGCTCAAGGCGATGCTGGAGGAACCCTACACGCTCTTCGCTGCATTTATTGGCTCAACCATGATCACGATGGCGACCCACGGCACCGACCAGGACATGGTGCAACGCATGTTGACTGCCCCCGACTTTCGTAAATCACAACTCTCGCTCATCCTCAGCGGGGTAATGGATTTCCCTATCGCGGCCTCGTTCCTCACCGTCGGCATTTTGCTTTCGGTTTTTTACGCCGTCGTGCCGGGGAAAACTCCCCCCGCCGCCGACAACGAAATCTTCGGCTACTACATCGTGCATGAGATGCCGGTGGTCTTCCGCGGGCTCATCGTCGCGGGCGTGTTTGCGACTATGATGGGCTCGACATCCGCCGCCCTGAACGCGCTCGCTACCAGCTTCACGAAAGATTTTTATTTCCCCTACATCAACCCAGGCGCAAGCGACCGCCAAGCCATCCGCGCGGCTCGCATCGCAACCGCGGTTTTCGGCATTCTCATGGTGATTGTCGCGGCGATGGCAGCGAACGCAGTTTTGCAGGATGCGAAGTTAACTATCATCCCGATTGCTATCGGTATCCTTGGCTATACTTATGGGGCGCTGCTCGCGGTCTTTCTTCTCGGCATGCTTACGCGCGGCGGCGGGCGCGACGGCATCAATGTTGTCGCCATGCTTATCGGCATCGCTTCGGTGCTCATCCTTTGCAAAATCGCGCTGCCCGCGTTCGACATCGGCGCGCTATTCCACGGTGAATTTCGGCACGCGGAATGGAACTTTGGATGGTTCATGCCGAAATGGTGGCCGGCCATTTCCTGGCCGTGGTTCATCTTCGTCGGCAGCGCCGTGACGCTTGCCATCAGCGTCCTTTTTCCTACGCCGCCTGCGCAGATCATCGCGGCAGAGGAGCATGTGCGTGCGCAAATTGCACCGTAGGGCCATTATCACGAACATTGTCTCGCGTCACGCTTCCCGATTCATGATCGCAGTCCTCGCCGTGACAACTTCCCGCGAGAGCCCAAAGACGACAGAGGCTGCCAAATTTCTCGCAGAAGACTAGTCTTCGCGTAGGAGTTTGGACGGATCGACGGCAAGTGCTCGCGAGACCGGAATGGCGGACGCTAAGGAATCAGACGCGGACGACTCGGTGATCGTCCCTCCAGCCCTCAGAACGTGGGGCTACGTGGATTTCCCGAAGAACCTTCTCCGCCCGCTGCCATTCCTCGCGCCTCGCAGAGCGAAGCGTCCACAGGAGCGCCTCAAATCGGATGCCACTCTATTTCCGCGCCTCGGGTATGACGGTTACGGTGACGGTTTTGCCACCGCGTTGTAGGGTGACTTTCACCGGCCGCCCGACCTTCGCACCATCGAGCGCATAGGTGTAATCGTAAATGTTCGTGATCTTCTGACCGGCAAATTCCACGATCACATCGCCGCCTTTCAGTCCGCCTTTTTCCGCCGGGCTGCCGCCGCGCACACCGCTCAGCTTTACCCCTTTCACTTCGGTCGTGTAATCGGGGATCGTTCCGAGATAGGTGCGCAACATTTCGCGGGAAGCGCCGTTTGAGCTTTGCGCGACTTTTTCGAAATCCGGACGCTCGTTGCTCTGCGCCAGATCGAGAATCATTCCGCGCGCAAACTTGGTGATCCGCGCGAGGTCGGGGTAATCGAGTTTATCGGAGGTGTCGGTGGGGCGGTGATAATCTTCATGACCGCCGGTGAAGAAATTCAGCACCGGCACTTTCTTCGCATAGAAGCTGGTCACGTCCGTCGGCAGATAAGGATCATCCTGCAGGACGAGATTGAAGCCGGCGGCGACGTTGCGTTTTTCCGCTTCGCGCCGCCAGACCTTCGACGAACCGGCGCCTTGAAGCGTGAGCTTGTTGTCATGCATGCGGCCGACCATGTCGGCATTTACATATGCGGCTATCTGTTTGAGGGGGACCGGCGGATGATCGCAAAACGCCGCCGAACCGATGAGCCCGATCTCTTCGCCCGACCAGGCGGCGAAAATAATCCCGCGTTTGAATTCGTTAGGCCGTTGCGCGCGCTCCTGTGCGAGCGATCCCGCCAACTCCATCATCCATGCAACACCGGAAGCGTTGTCGTCCGCGCCGGGGTGAATTTTTCCTTCCTCGCCGGCGCGATCGAGCGAGCTGCTCCCGCCGTGGCCAAGGTGATCGTAATGCGCCCCGACGACGACGTATTCCGAGGTCGGAGATTCCTGCGCGGGCGGCAGGTAACCGACCACATCGGCGTCGCTCTTTTCCAAATGATCGATTGCGCAGGCGACCTGAACTTGCACCTTCGGCAGAGCGAAGCCGCCTTCGGCGTGCGGATTTTCTGTGTCGAGCGCGGTTTGCAAATCCTTGAGATTTTTCCCGCCCGGCGCGAGGAGCGCGTTTGCCATTTTGTCGTTGATCGACGCCGCGACGATACCGCTGCCGGCATTCGTAAAATCATTCGTTAGGGGAATAAGTTTGCCGGCGCCGGGTGAATTTGGTCCCGTCACGACGAGGAGCGCCTTCGCTCCGCGCTCGCGCGCGAGCAGCGCTTTGTAACGCGGCGCGGCGTAACGATTGAGTTGTGCGCGACGCGGTCCTTCCGCGTTCTCCGGCACGTAGCGCAGGACGAGAACGATTTTGCCCTTCACGTCGAGGCCCGCATAGGAATCGTAGCCGGCACCTTTACCCTCGGCCGCCACGACCAGCCCATAACCGACGAAGACAACGTCGCCGGTCGCTTCGCCATTTTCACTGAACGGCAGCGGACGAAAATCCTTGTCGAGTGTGCCCTTGCTCGCGTGGTTCCCGGTAATTTCGAAATGTGTTTTCGCCGGAAGGACGCGTTCGCCGGCGTTGAATTGAAACGGCCGCTTATAATCGCGATTGAAGGAGTGCAATCCGATCTTCTGGAAGTAGTCCGCCAGCCAATTCGCGGTGGTTTGCGCGCCGGCACTTCCCGTTAGGCGACCGTCGCGCGCGGGATCTGCCATCCAGATGACCTCGCTGCGTAGATCGCCGGCGCTGATTTCGGGCGAATACTTCCCGTCGCTTGCCCCGGCAGAACTGCCTAACGATCGCTTGGGCGAGGCCGCGATCGCCGCCTGCGCGGCCGCATCGTTCCAATCGGCGAGGAAGAGTTGCGATTTGCCATCACTCGTTCGACCGCTCGTCCAGCAAAGCTTCTTTCCATCTGGCGAAAAGACCGGCAGACCATCGAAGCCCGGCGTAAACGTGACTCGCACCGGCTCGTGTTCGCCCGCGCTATCGACCATGAAAAGCTCGAAATTTTCGAAGCCGAGTTTGTTCGAAGTGAAGATGATGTATTTGCCGCTCGGATGATAAAACGGCGCCCACGACATCGAGTGAAAATCGGTCACCCGATGTTTGTCGGAGCCGTCGAGTTTCATCGTCCAGACGTCCGCCTGGATGCCATTCTCCGCGAAGTGACGCCAGATGATGCGCTGGCCGTCCGGCGAGAAAAACGGCCCGCCGTCATAGCCGGGCTCGTCGGTTAGGCGGCGGACATTCGAGCCGTCCGCATTCATGAGGTAGATGTCGCCGAAAAACGACGCATCCTGATCGTAACGTTTGCGCAATTCCGGGGAAAGGTGATCGAGCGGAAAGGCGCCGCGGAGCGAGCAAAAGACGATTTGCTTTCCATCCGGCGAGAAGTTGCCTTCGGCGTCGTAGCCTAACGAGTCCGTGAGATTGACGAGATCGCTTCCGTCCTGTTTCGCCGACCAGATGTCGTAGGTCGGATCGTAATCCCACGAGTAGCGACGCTGTTTGCCGCTCGCGCGAAAATCCAGTTCGGCCTTTTCTTTCTTGCGCGCTTCCGGATCGCCATGGCTTGAAGCGAAGATGACGCCGTCGGCTCCCGGTTGGAAAAATCCGCAGGTCGTTTTCCCGAATCCCGGCGAGACGCGATGGGTGTCGCCGCTCTCCAGGTCAAGGATATACATTTGGTAGAAGGGATCCCCCTCCTCCCGCTCGCTCTGGAAAATGAGCTTCTTGCCGTCCGGCGAAAAATAGCCTTCGCCGCTGCGTTTCCCCTCGAAGATCAGTTGCCGCGTGTTCGTGAGGAAACGCTGCTCCTGCGCCGCTTCATTCTCCGCTGCCCACACCCATCCGCTGCTCGCAAGAAGCAAAGCACAAACGATCAGCCTCTTTTCCAAAGTTCGCATCGGGCCGAGCTTAGCCGCCATCGTCGGCTGGTGGGAATTCAAATTACCGCAGAGGACGCAGAAAGCGCAAAGGCGGGAATTACAAGCATTCTCCGCGGCCTCTGCGCTCTCTGCGGTAAATATTACTGACGCGCCCGTTATTGCTTCGCCAGTTTGTCCTGGAGGAAGGTGAGGATCGCCGCTTCCTCGGAACGCAGATGGTGGAGCGATTTCTCGAGCGTTTTCTCCGTCTGCTTTTTTAATCCTTCAATCAGGCTGCCATCGAGATAGGTCTCGAGGACCGCAGGATGGACGTAGCACTTGCGACAGACTGCGGGCGTGTTTCCGAGTACGTGCGCGACCGCGGCGATCGCGTCCTTCACGTTCTTTTTTGCCTGCGATTTGTTCTCGAAAACATCCTGCGCCTGCAGCGCCATTGCAGCCATCACGGTCCCGGCCCAGGTGCGAAAATCCTTCGCCGTAAATTCTTCGCCGGTAATCTCGTGCAGGTATTGATTGACGCCGTCGGAAGTGACGTGATGCCGCTCGCCCTTTTCGTCGAGATATTGGAAAACCTCCTGACCCGGCAGGTCCTGTAGCTTCTTGATGATTCGGGCGACGCGGCGATCCTCGACATCGACATCGTGCTCGATGCCGCTCTTGCCGCGAAAACGAAAACGCACTTGAGCGTCTCGCACCGTCACGTGTCGACCGCGCATCGTCGTTAGGCCAAATGACCTGTTCTCCTTCGCGTATTCCTCGTTCCCGATGCGGATAAAACTTTTCTCGAGCAGCTGGACAAGCGTCGCGAGCACCTTCTCCCGCGGCAGCCCGCGCTTCTTCAGGTCGCGTCTGATCCGGCGGCGAATCTTCGGTAACGCTCGTCCGAAGATGACCATTTTTTCATACTTGTTCTCATCGCGCACCGCCCGCCAGCGTTCGTGATAACGGTATTGCTTGCGGCCGCGATCGTCACGCCCGGTGGCTTGCAGGTGGCCGTTAGGCGACGGGCAAATCCAGACATCTTTATAAGCCGGCGGAATGGCGAGGCGATTGAGTCGCAGGATGCGCTTCTCGTCTTTGATCTCTTTCCCCTCGGTATCGAAATAAACGAAGTTCTTGCCACGATGCCTCCGCGTGTAGCCGGGCTGATCGTCGCTGACATAACGCAGGCCCGCTTCCTCCGCCGCTTCCTCCGGATTGGTGATGACTTCGAGGTCGGCGATCTTCTTTTTTTCCTGGCGCAACTTTCGAGCGGATATCGGCACGCCAACAATTCGCGCGGTCGCTATCGCCAGGCTGCATCGACTTCAGTTCACGCGCCGCATATTTCCCGACGGGGGGTCGGAGCGTTCCCAGGACTGAAAGAAGAGTTTCGCGATGCGCTTTGGATTCCAGCGCCATGGATATTGCAAGACGCCGATGTCGCTCGTCGGTCGATAATTGTCTGCCAGTGCTCGTCCAAACTCCGCGACTGTCTCCGCATCGTCCGCCACAGCGAGGACGCCGGAAGCGATTGGCCGCCCCTCGCAAATCGTGGCGTCAGGAAGACGGATGGCAATGTTGGCCGCGTGCTCCGGACGATCCGAGAGGACGGTGACCGGAGATTGCGAATCGTGGGAAATCGCCGCGGCCATTTCGGCGTAGGGGAAGGCGAGCGGGTCTGTCCTGCGACAATGCTCAGCGTGCGCGCGACCGTGAGGGAGACCGCGAGCAGAAGTCCCATCACGAGGACCACGCCCGCTGCCGGAGATTGCGAAATCGCGCGCCATTGCAACGCCAGCCAAAGCGGGAACGGCGGCAAGAGTGCGACGAGATACTGTTGATGCACGTGGAAGACGCCGCCGATAAAAATGCTCGCGACAAAAAGCGCCAACTCCGTGAGCAGCAGCCAGCCGAGCAACCGGCGAAGGCTTCGCAGCTGGCGCGATTCCGCCGTCCGCGGGCGCTTCTTTGCCTTTCGGTTCACGAGCAACGCAACAGCGCAGCCGAGAAGCAGTGGCGTCAGCGAAAACAGGATGGTGATGACAAGACTCAGCAAGCCGTCCCAGGTCGAGCGCGCCGGCAATTCCAGTCCCATCGGTCCGCTGCCCATCCTCAGACGGTAAAGATTCTCCGTTGCCGATCCCGGATGCGTTCTGATCCAAAGCCAATGCGGCGCGCTCAAAACGAGCGGTAAACCGGGCACGAGAAACGCAGCGCGACGGCAAAAGACACGGCGCACATCAGGCACGCAAAGCAGCGCGATACCGAGAGCGCCGATGAAAAGGAAGATATTATACTTCGCCAAAATACCGGCGGTCAGCGCGAGCCCTAGCCAGGCAAAATTCCGCGGCTGCGGGTTTTGAAGGATGAGAACGAGCGCCTGCAACGCCGCCGCAGCGCCCGCGAAAGCGAGGATGGAATGGCTGAACTTTCCAAGCGATCACCGGAATGGAAAGAAGAAACGCCGTCGCAAGGGCGCCGACGAGGGGAGAGCCGCTCGCCCGCCGCCCTGCATGGTAGAGAAAAAGAAAGCCGATCGTAAGGAGCGCATACTTCGGGAGCGAAGTGGCTACGACCCACGATCCGGATAGGTCATGACAAAGACGCACCACCAGTGAAAGAGCGGCGGGTGCGATCGGGCGTATCCCCACGCCCAGCCGAGCTGCCCGACCATCTCCGCATCGTCCCGTTCCAGGTTTGTGGAAATGAAAAACCGAATGCCAAACTGAATCGCGAAATAGATCACGATGACCCAGGGCGCAAAGGCGGCCGAGCGTTCTAACTCACTCCCGGCAGTAGTGCCGTCAGTGAATCGTCCCTGAGCGGTTATCGGCACGCCAACGCTTCGCGGGAAGCAGTCGCGGAGGCTGCATCGATCGCCGGAGTTCGCGGTGCGAAGCGTCTCATTGACCGCTAATTTTGTTCGATGAAGCCGATGCCCATCTCTATCCGGACCTAGAGCGACGATATCTTGAGGTCCTGCGCGAGATAGGAAAAGACAATCAGTTGGGGCTTGCCTCCCACTCGCCAGAGATGATGATCGCGGCTGGGAGCGGATCGCTTTTTACAGTTCTTAAAGAGCCTTCCGCGACCAATCCAATCAGTTCGTTGGTGTCATATCGAGCGAGGAACTTCATTCCATTCTCTCGGAAGTTGTGGGTAGGTCTGGTTAGCTTAACCAACGCATAATCCTTATTGAAGGCGAGGACTCATCGGCCGATCGGGAGGTGTACGCCCTTCCGCAGTTCGCTGGGGAACGACCCGCGCTTGTAGAAAATCGTCCTTTCGGTCGTCTCCTAAAACTCAGGGCTTTCGTGCGGCGATCAGGGTAAACTCATGCGGCTCCGATGAGCCACGTTTGATCTTGAGTCGCAAGGTGGCTCCCACCGGCTTATTCATTGCCTTTTTCAATTCGTCCGCTGAAGCGCCGGCTACAGTGAGGCCTTCGATGCCGAGGACAACGTCACCCGGCCGTAACCCTGCCTGAGCAGCCGGGGAAGCCGGGAAGACTTTCTCTACTTCGATGGAGTGAACGGTCGCATTGAAAAGCCCATCCGCCTCGATCTTGAAGGCAACGCCAAACCAACTGTCGCCGCTCGCATACACCACCGAAACTGCGGCGAGCAAAGTGATCAGGAAGGCAAAAGCAACGCGCTTCATAGGTCTCGGCTAACGATCTGTTGAGCAGTCTCGCCGTTCATTTGGATGACGAAATACCATTTTGGCAGGCGTGTCACTCTAACTTTCCTCGGGATCGCGGAGACGTGGCAGCATCCATAGCTCGCTCGTTGCCTAAAGGTCGATGGTTTCTCCGATTTTCGGGAGCAAAAGCTTTTTACCGGCTTTCTCAGCAACGGCTTGGGCTTTGTCATGATCGATCTCGATCGGGGGGAAGGTGTCGTAGTGGACGCCGACGATTCGGTCAGTCCCGACGAAGTCGGCCGCGCGCACGGCATCCGCGATATCCATGGTGAAGTGATCGCCGATGGGAAGAACGGCGAAACTGAGCTTCATCTCTTCGGCGACGAGTTTCATGTCGTAGGTCAGCGCCGTGTCGCCGGAATAGTAGAAATTGCCCTCCTTGCTCTGGATGGTGAAGCCGCAAGGATTCCCGCCATAGCTGCCATCGGGCATCGAGCTGCTATGGACAGCTGCCGTTAGTTTGATGCGCCCGAACTCCAGGTCGGCCCCGCCCCCGTGGTTGAGCGACTGCACTTTCTCAACGCCTTTGTTTTCAAACCAGCTGCCGACTTCGTAAGACGCGATCACCGGCGCGCCCGTGCGCTTCGCGATCTCGACCAGATCGGCTACGTGATCGCCATGACCGTGGGTCACAAGAATGAAGTCGGCCACAATTTTTTTTGAGTCGATCTCCTTCGCCAGCGGATTTGGGCTGATGAAAGGATCGAAGAGGAGATTCTTCCCGCCGACTTCAACGGCGAAACAGGCGTGTCCGTAATAAGTGAACTTCATGATGAAACTAAATCGGCGAAAAACTCACTCTACGTCGTAAGATTTTCGCCCTGTGGACGCTTCGCTCTGCGAAGCGCGAGCGGAAACAGGGAACAGTGTCACGTGCCGCGCCTTTCAGAGGGAGCCGTCCACAGGTCAGGCGCCGTAGCTCTTGGTAAACTTCTTCTTCGATTCCGACTCCGGCTCGGGCGTAGATGGCGAAGCAGGCTCTGTCGCGCTGGCAGAAGATTCCGTCGGCGCTGCGGGCTCAGGCGCGGCGGCGGACTTGGAAGCTGCGCTGCTCCCCTTCCCCTGCGAAGCCTCGACGAATGCCATCTGCAAACTTGAAAGCGCGTTGCGTAAGACAGTCGTTTCGTCGTTCGATAAGTTGCCTCGCGTTTTCTCCTGAATCATCGCCAGCTGGTCGATAAACATGCGCGCAACTTCCAGATTCACCTCCGCCTTTCCGGTCTGCGGGTTCGGGATTTGCCCGAGAAAAAGCGCGGCGTTCTGCGACTGCATCATGACAAACTCGATGAAACGCTGAGTGAGTTCTCCGGTTTGGGTGTTGGTTTGGACTTCGGCCATACGGTTGAGTGGTGAGTGGAGTTAGTGAGTGGGCGGCTGGACGGTCGCGAGCACGTAAGGTTGTTGGAAGTACTTCGCCGCGACGCGTTGCACCTCCTCGACGGTGACGAGGTTCACTTCGCGTTCCAGCTCCTGGTAATGGTTGAAGCCGAGACCGTAAAGTTCGTCGAGCGCGGCCATGTAACCGAAAGAATCATTGCTTTGATTGGAAATGCGTTGCTGACCGATGAGTTTCTTTTTCGCCCGGGCTAGTTCTTCACTCGTTAGGCCAGTGCGCGCGAGCTTATCAATCTCGTCGAGCAAAGCCGCTTTCACCGCCTCGATCTTCTGCGGATCGGTCCCGAGATAGAAGGCGAAAAGTCCCGGCACCAGACCCTGCATCTGACTCGCACCGACGTAATAAGCCAAACCCATTTCTTCGCGAATGCGAACGAAGAAGCGCGAGCCGAGATCGCTGCTCGCTTCGTCGATCAGCTCGAGTGCATAACGATCCGGGCTAAACATGTCGGCGCCGCGGAAGCCGACCATGAGAACACCTTGAGCTTTATTCTTCTGTTCCTCGACCGCCAGGGTTTTCGAGAGAACGGGCGGTGGCGCGGCGTTCGTTAGGGCAAGTTCGCCTGCGGGCATGGCGGCAAGTGTCTGCTCGAAAATTTCCTTCACTTCTTCCGCGCGCACGTTGCCGAAAATGGAGATGACGCCGTTGTTCCCGGTAAGGAGCCGGTCGCGAAAGGCGCACAGATCCGCCTGCGTAAGCGAGGTGACGGAAGCCGGCGTGCCTTTGGCGCGCAGGGCGTAAGGATGCTGCGGGAAGAGCGTCTGCCGCAAAAGATTACGCGCCACCGTCGTGAGTTGTTCTTCGTCGGCACGGATGCCGGCGAGCTGGGCTTCTTTTTCGCGCGCGATCGCTTTCTCCGGCAGGCTCGCGTGCAGCAGGATGTCGGACAGAATCTCGGCGCCCAGCCGCAGGTCGGGCTGTGTCACTTCGAGCGAAATGTTGAAGCTGTTGTTGCCGGCGTCGCTTCCGATGCTACCGCCGACGGCTTCAATGGTGTCGGCGATTTGTTCTGCAGTCCGGGTGGTGGTGCCTTTGAGGAGCGTTTTCGCGAGAAGGCGTGTGATGCCGTTGTTCGCGGGACTCTCCGCAAGGAGACCACCGCGAAAGGCCGCGACCAGCGAGACGAGCGGAAGCCGGGGATCTTCCCTAACGAGAAGACGCAGGCCGTTGGAGAGCGTGAATTTTTCAATCTCACCCGCGGAGACGGCCACTGCCTCGGTTGTCTTCGCCGCGAGCGTGCCGGGCGGGTTGAGCGAGACGACCGTGAGATTTTCCTCGACCAAATACTTCGCCGCGACGCGTTGAAGATCGGCAAGCGAGACCTGTTGCAACGCTTCGAGATAGTCGCGGGTGAAATTGAGGTTACGAGTGACGAGCCAGTTAGCCCCAAGATCGGAAGCCTGCCCGCGCATGGTGGTGAGGCCGCCTAACGAGTGACTGAGAACGATCTTCTTTGCCTTCGCCAGTTCTTCCGCGGTCGCACCTGTTTCCCGCAGCTCGACGACGATCTGCAAAATAACCTGCTCGGCGGCGACGCGATTCTGCGGCTCGACCGTGGCGTCGACCCCAAGCAGACCGGGATCGCCTGGAGTGTAGGAAAAGGCGGAAACGCCAAACGCGAGTCCCGCTTCCTCGCGCACTTTGCGATAAAGCCGGGAGCTGCGCCCGTCGCCGAGCACGGTCGAGAGAAGATCGAGCGCAGGCACGTCCGGATGCGTGATCTCGGGGATGTGCCAGGCAAGAGCGAGCCGGGTCAGCTCGGTCGGGAACTCCTCGTTCACCTCGCGTCGACCGGACTGCGGCGGCTCCGCCGGAATGTAAACCGGCGCGATCGACTGCTCGGGGTAGGCGGCGAAATACTGCGCGAGCTGCGCATAGACTGCATCGCCATCGACATCGCCGACGACAACGAAGGTGAGATTGTTAGGCACATAGCGCGTGCGGTAATAATTGTGCACCTCCTGCTGCGTGAGTTGATCGAAAACCTGAATCTCCCCGATCACCGGCAGGCGATAAGGATGCCGCTGGTAGGCGGTCTTGAACATGAGCTGCCCGACCATGCGATCGGGATCGTCGTGGCTCATGGCAAACTCGCGCCGGATCACTTCCTGTTCCTTGACGTATTCTTCCGGCGGCAGGGTTGAGTTCATGGTCGCGTCGGACAAAATCTCGAGCGCACTGGCGACGCCTTCCTTCGGCACATCGATCCAGTAAACCGTGCGATCGAACGACGTGTAAGCGTTCACGTAGCCGCCCTGATCCTGCACGCTTTGCGCGATCTCGTTAGGCGAGCGCGTCTTCGTGCCTTTGAAAAGCATGTGCTCGAGGATGTGCGAAAGCCCCGCGCCCAGATGCTGCGCTTCGTGCACGCTGCCGGTGGCGCACCAGGCCTGCACGCTCGCGACCGGCGCGCTCCGATCGATCTGCACGATGATCGCTAGTCCGTTAGGCAAGGTCCACCTTTGTGCCGTGACCGGCGGAAAAGTGATCGCCGGAGAGCTGGCCGGCGGCGCGGTGTTGAGTTGAGCAGTGGTGCGCATCGCTCAGGAAGTTTTCGGCGCGGGCAAGGCGGGCGGGAGCGGTTGCAACGGCTTCGAAGCCTCCGGCTGAAACGGTTTCACAAAAGCGTCGTGAAAGCTGTAGACCGATTTGAAATCATCGAGCGAATCCGACTCCGTTTTCCCGAAAATGCCGGCGCCGATGAGATTGAAAACCATGTGGCCGATATCCTCGCAGCGGTGGATTCCCCAATAGGAAAATACCGTCAAGGCCATTGGCCCAAACTCCTTCAGCGCGTAAAGACGGACGCCTTCGAGCAGCTCCGGCCCGGCGACGTGGCGGACGGCGGCGCCGCGCACTTTCTTCTGCTGTTTAGTCGTGTAATCGAGCGCGTCGCGCAGGAAAACGTAGGCGTCGCGATGATAGCGATTGTCGGCGGCGACAATGGAATCGAGGGCTTCAGCAAATCCAATTTTCTGCATGGGAAAGAGGCGGCGTTCCGGACGGCGCGAGGCCTAGAATAGTCAGGGTCCGCCGTGGGAGCAAATGATCGAGAGTGGGACAAGCGGGCAACGCTCGTGTTCATTTTGCGCGATGCGCATCGCAGCTCCGGAAGAAAAACATCTCGCCTGTCTTGGCCGGCGACCTTCCAGCTCGTCAGATTTCTCGGGGACAGGCCGCTAACCTCCAGAACACCTATCGCACCTGCTCCTCGACTGAATCGAGATAGACCGAGATGGAATCGCGGCGGCGCGGCAGCTCTTCCGCATCTCCGCTTGATTTGAGTACATCGGAAAAGGCTCCGCTCATTATCTCGAGCTGCGTGCCTTCGTACCAGTTCATGTAATCTTCGATGCTGCGTTCCTGTTTCTCGACGACGGTGCGCTTGCTTGCGAGACGAGCCAGTTGTCGCGCCACTCGATGCGTCCCGCCGCGCGCCAGCTTCCCCATGAGCTGGTAATATTCCTGCACGATCGCGTGATACGACGGATGAGAGCGCGTGGCGAGGAGCAGCATTTGTTCGCTCAAATCCCGGAGCACGGGGCGGCTCGCCGGGAGCTTTAGATAAGCGGCGAACTCGGCGAGGCTATATTCGCGTGTCGTACCGTCGCGGCGGGGAATCGAGAAGCGGAGGAGTCGATCAAGTCGTTGCGCGGTACCCGCAGCGCTGAGGATTTCGTAGCGATCAATTACAGAAAGCCGGGCAACGCTAAGCGACCACCACTTGGCCGGAGAATGGCCGAGGGTCGAGGGGAAGTGCGCCTGGAGATCTGCCAGCGGATCGTTAGGCGCATCGGGCAGGTCGGCGATGTACTGCGCCAGTTTGTGGCGGCCGTTCGGGCCTTCGACGAGCAACCGCAGCAGGGCCATCGAATAAGCGTCGTGAATCGCTCGCAGGGGCGCCTCGAGCAGGTCGCGCCGTTGCCTAACGATCTCATTCAACGGAGTGATCCGGTCGCTTGCGACGACGGTTTGCAGCAATTGCGCGGCCTCATCAGGATTGCGTCCGGGCATTGACTGAAAAACTCCGTCAATCAACCAATCGGGCGGCGCCGCGTAGCGCGTCCCGACGGCGACGCTTGGGCGCGAGCGGTAGATCATCTCGATGAGGATCGCGCGGAGCAATTCGCGCTGCACTTCTGGACCGTTGAGATCGGGTATCACGAGAAGATTTAGCTGGAGCTTGAGACCGTAGCCGGTCTGGCTGAAGTCGAAGTGTGATGCAGGCACCTCGGGCAGGTTGGTCTGCGGATATTCGAGATTAATGAGCAGCGGCGTTTTCCAGTGATCCGGGAGACGCAGAAGGCGGAGCAGATTGGCCTTTGTCGTTTCGGCGAGATCGCAAACCGCGCCACGCAGCCGAATGTCGTCACCATAAACGATAAACTGCCGCGAAGCGCTGCTGCTGCGCGCCGTCCCGGCCCGGAGATGGCCTCCTCCAAAGACCATCAGCAGGGCTAGGGGGATGGAGATTTTTCGCTGCACAAAGGTTGAAAAAGGCTTTGGATTTTTCGCGAAACTGGCGCGCAAGTAGGCTCGCTTATGCTATATTTCGGAAAGTAAAAACAGAAAGAAACGATATGAAGATCGGAACACTCCTTTCAGTCGCAGGAGCTTTCATCGCGCTGTTCGCTTTGGCCTCGCCGGCGGAAGCTCAGCATCATGGCGGCAGCGGCCATTTTGGCGGCGGATACGCGCACAACGGGAACTCTCATTACGGCTATGGCGGACATGGCGGTTATTATCACGGCCACAGCCACGTCAACTTCTACTTTGGCGGCTTCGGTTATCCGTACTACGGTTACCCCTACTACGGCTATCCGTACTATGGTTACCCGTACGGTTACGGCTATGCGCCTTACGGATACGGCTACTACAGCGCTCCGATCGCCAATTACACCTACGATCCCCAAGGCATCTACCAAGGTCGGGTCGTGAGACGCGGCGATCACCAACATTCAATTGCGGCTCAAGTGCAAGAACAGCTTGCGGCAGCGGGTTACTACCACGGCGAGATCGATGGCGTCATCGGCGCCAAGACACGCCGCGCGATCCGCAATTACGAGCGCGCCAATAATCTCGAAGTCGATGGCCGGATCGGTGACGAACTGCTCTCGACGATGGGCCTGGGTTAAGCGGCTCGTTGCCATAGCTGGCCCTCGAGAAGCCCGATGTAGCCCGTGGGGCCGCCGTGCATCTTGCCCGGTGCGTCTTCTTCCCACGGGCTAGATGCCTGTACCGCGAGGAGGTTGTAATGCCAGCGGTCCCGGCGGAGTCGACTCGGTCGCGCGAGAACTTCACCTCGCCGTGATCAACGTCACCGACTGCGGATGAAATTCGATGCCAGCGAGCTTGGCGATGCTCTGACGGTCGCGCGCAAGGCCTGCCCACGTTTTGTGAAAGATGACGTCGAGCCCGCGCATGAGGGGAGGCGAAATCGGCATCCGCCCGATGTAACCGCCCGTGTTCTCGGCGTTGATTTTTCCCGCGTCGACCGACACCCGATAGAAGCTGCCGTCGCTCAGGGGAAAGCCGAAAAAGCCCTGGCGGACGTTGATCCGGCAAACACCCTCCTCGAATTGCACGAAGATGCGATCGATCGGCAGGAAGCCTTGCTTCGCGGGACTGTTACTGCGGCGAATTGCGGAAGCGAGGTAGCCGTTCACCTGCTCCTGGTTATAGGTGAGCCGCGGCGGTTGGTGACTCTGAAGCGCGGTGAAGAGGTCCATATTGATCATCGGGGCGAAGGCATTGCTTTTTTTCTCCACCGGCAAATCAGGCGGAAGCAGCATCTGGATGACGATGGCGAAACAGAACGCACCGAGAAAGATTTTGAGCAAGCGAAGCAGGATGCGCTTGTTGCGTCCGGGATCGGCGGCAAACATTTTCTGCAAATGTTCCCGCGTGCTCTCGGCGGAATCTATCGGGGCGCTCTTCGCTTTCAGCGCGCTGCGGTCGAGACGGGCGCCGCAGTTGTGACAATAAATCCGTTCGGGCTCGTTTTCGTGCCGGCAATCAGGGCAGGTAAGTTTGGTCACGGATTCGCTTCTTTCTTTTTCTTCGGCTTGGCCGGGCTGGCGGCCTTGCTCTCGCTCTTGGCAGCGGAGCTGTCGGAATTTCCGCTTTTCTCTGCGCCGGCGCTATTCTCCTTTTTCGCCGCTTCCCGATAGTTGTGGCTCCGGTAATCGGTGATGTAAAAGCCGGAGCCCTTGAAGATCAGCCCCGCGCCCGTACCGAGGAGCCGCTTCACTTTTCCTTTGCCCCACTTCGCCTGCCGGCAAAGCTCCTTTGGGCAAATCTTGTAAGCCTCATCGCGCATCGACTGGAAAGCGTCGAAATTTTTCCCGCACTTCTCACAGGCGTATTCGTAGGTGGGCATCGGATGCGAAGGACTTTGCTCGGAAGAACGGTCGCAGTCTCGACAAAATTAATCGAAATTCAAGCTGGCGGCACGCGTCCTGCACCCACTGGCTGTCTTGACTTTGAGAAGGGTGTTGCGTTAGTTGCGCTTCCCTTCCCGAAAAGCGCATGTTTCGTTTTCTTTCCAGGTGCTCCGTCCTTCTCGCCGCGCTCGCGGCCTGCCTCCTCGCGGGCTGTGGATCGGACGATCCACGCCTGGCTTACGGACAAACTGAATATCTCGGCGGCGTCTATGGCGATCAGCCAGTCGCCTCGAGCGCGCCTAGCGACACTGTCTCTTACTGGGATGGCGACGGTGTTCCCGGCAAACCTTCGGTCAAGATCAGCCTGAGTGAGCAGCGTGCTTACTTTTATAAAGGCGGGCAGCTCGTCGGGATCTCGCAGCTCTCGACCGGGCGCGAAGGCAAAAACACTCCCATTGGCAAATTCAAAGTCATCGGCAAGGACATCGATCACGCCTCGAGCATGTATGGCGATTACGTCGACGAGAACGATAACGTCGTCATGCCCAACATCGACAAAGACACCGATCCCAAACCGCCCGGCACCCATTACAAAGGCGCCCCGATGCCGTATTACATGCAGATCGCTCCCGGCTTTGGCATGCACGCGGGTTATCTGCCCGGCTATCCGGCATCGCATGGTTGCATCCGCATGCCGGAGTTCATGGCCGAGAATTTTTTCAACAACGTCTCGGAAGGCACCCCGGTCGAGATCACGCCCTAACCCGCGGCTTGGCCGGTGCGCGCGCAAGGGTTAGACTCCTGCTCTCGCGCCATGATCATTATCACCCAGCCCGACGTCACCAAGGCGCAGGTCGACCACATCGTCGCGCGCGTGGAACAGTTCGGGTTCCAGGCGCAAGTCATGCGCGGCGCGCTCCGCGTCGTTATCGGCGTCATCGGACCGGAGGATGCGATTCGGGAAAAACCGCTCGCCGCCATCCCGGGTGTCGAATCGGTCCTCGCGGTGATGAAGCCCTACAAGCTCGTCGCAAGAAATGGCGCGGCGCCGCCCGCGATCGCGATCGGCAATGTAAAATTTGGCCATAGCCAACACGTGGTTTTGATCTCCGGCCCCTGCTCGGTCGAGAGCAGGGAACAACTCCTTTCCATCGCGGGTTCGGTGAAAAAGGCGGGCGCACGGGTGTTGCGCGGCGGCGCCTTTAAACCGCGGACTTCGCCCTACAGCTTCCAAGGTTTGGGGGAGGATGGCTTGCGTTTTCTTGCCGAAGCGCGCGCCGAGACCGGCCTTCCGATCATCACTGAAATCATGGACACGCGCGATCTGGCGATGATTGAAAAATACGCGGACTGTCTCCAGATCGGGTCGCGCAATATGCAGAACTTTTCCCTGCTCAAGGAAGTAGGTCGCAGTCGCCTGCCGGTAATGCTCAAACGCGGATTCAGCGCCACGATCAACGACCTGCTCATGAGCGCCGAATACATCCTCGCCGAAGGCAATCCCAATGTCCTCCTTTGCGAACGCGGCATTCGCACGTTCGAAACAATGACGCGCAACACGCTCGACTTGAACGCCGTCCCGATCCTGAAAGCGAAAACGCGACTGCCGGTGGTGGTCGATCCGACCCATGGCATTGGCCTGCGCGATTACATCCCGCAGATGTCGCTCGCGGCGGTCGCGGCGGGAGCCGATGGGCTCATGATCGAAGTGCACGATGAACCGGAACGGGCCCGGAGCGATGGCGACCAGGCGCTGGTCCCGGAGGTTTTCGACGATCTCGTTAGGCGAATCCGCGCCGTCGCCGCCGCGGTTGGTCGCAACGTTTAAACGGGTGCAGAGTTCGTTAGGCGACGAACTGCTCGCGGCGGTTGCGCAAAGTGCGCCGATCACGGAGAAGCTTCGGAAACTGCGGGAGGGTCGCCGACCGGTCGCGTTCTCCCACGTGATCGAGCCCGCGCAGGCATTCCTCGTCGCGGCCATTGCGCGAGAGGTGCGACAAACGCTCTGGGTCATCTGTTCCAGTGTTCGGCGGCAGGAGTTGCTCCACGAAAGCCTGATTAACTGGTTGCCGGGCGCGCTCTTTTTGCCGGAAGCAGAGTTTCTCGCCGTTGAAAACATTTTGCCCGATCAGGAGATCGCCGCCGAACGTCTCGCGCTCCTCAGCGAGCTCGAAAGAAAACAGCGTCAGGTTGTGGTCGCGACCCGTGCCGGGCTCGAACAGCCGGCTCCGGCCAGAGGCGCGTTGCGCGCGGCCGCTCTGCGCCTGCAGCGCGGCGCGGCGGCGAAGCTTGAGCAAGTTATTGATTCGTTAGGCAAAGCTGGCTACGACCGCGCCACGCAGGTCACGACGCGGGGGCAGTTCGCGGTTCGCGGCGGGATTCTCGACGTTTTTTCGTGGCAGGCGCAGCGACCGATTCGCGCGGAATTTTTCGGGGACCAGATCGAATCGCTGCGCGAGTTCGATCTCGATTCGCAAACCTCGGTCGGGAATTTGCACCGGGTCGAGCTGTTGTTAGGCGCGGCCGACGATCAAAGCGGGACGGTGCGAGAGTACATCTCGCAGGACGATCTGCAGATCGCAATTGAACCCGATCCAGAAGACAAAGCCGACATCCTGGTCAGCGAAGGCGCAGCTGAGCAGATCGCTGGACCCGAGGATTTTTCCGGCGCGTTTGTCGATTGTGAGATCGGCGAATTCGAGACCGGCGAGTTCATCATTGCGGAAGCGAAGCGCCGCCAGTTTTTCACCCGCCTAACGAACTGGCGCGAAAGCGGCAGCCGCATCGCGATCTATTTCCAGACCGAAGGCGAGATCGAACGCTTCCGCGAAATCCTCGCCGAGGCAGAGATTGGAATCACCGGGATTGAGCTAATCGAAGGCACGCTCGCGCGTGGGTTCTGTTTTTCTGCTGCCAATCTCGTTGTTCTCGCGGCTGCGGAAATCTTCGGACGGGCGCCGACGCATGGCCGGCGGCGTTTGCAACGCCGCGCCAAGTTCGGCAGCCAGCGCGCGCAGATCGATTTCAGCGATCTCCACGAAGGCGACCTCGTCGTCCATCTCGAGCATGGGATTGGCCGTTTTCTCGGCCTGCAGAAACTCGGTGGCGCCGAGGCTGGCGAAGTGCTCGCGATCGAGTTCGCCGAGGACGCCAAACTCTACGTCCCGCTCGAGCAGGCTTACCTCGTCTCGCGCTATGTCGGCGTCGGAAAAAAGTCGCCGCCACTTAGTTCGCTAGCGGACGCAAAATGGTCCCGGGCGAAGAAAAACGCCGCCGCATCGATCTTTGATTACGCCGGCAAAATGCTCGCGGTTCAAGCCGAGCGCGAGACTCAGGTGGGTCACGCCTTCGGATCGGATACGAAATGGCAGCTCGAATTCGAACATTCGTTTCCCTTCCGAGAAACGCCCGATCAACTCAAGGCGATCGTCGAAACGAAACGTGACATGGAGGAGCCGCGCTCCATGGATCGATTGATTTGCGGCGATGTCGGCTACGGCAAAACCGAAGTGGCGATCCGCGCCGCTTTCAAAGCCGTGATGGAAGGCAAGCAAGTTGCCGTCCTCACGCCGACGACCGTTCTTGCGCAACAGCATTTCGAGACGTTCCGCCAGCGGATGCTCGATTATCCGGTCCGGATCGAAATGCTCAGCCGCTTCCGCTCACAGGCTGAGCAGCGCAACGTTTTGAAACTTCTCCGCGACGGCGGTGTCGACGTCGTTATCGGGACCCATCGGCTCATTTCCGGCGACGTCGTTTTCAAAGATCTCGGGCTCGTCGTGATCGACGAAGAGCAGCGCTTTGGCGTTCTGCACAAGGAGAAATTCAAGGAGCTCTTCAAGCTCGTTGACGTGCTCACGCTTTCCGCGACACCGATCCCGCGCACGCTTTACCTCTCGCTGGTCGGGGTGAAAGACATGTCGACGATCGAGACACCGCCGCTCAATCGCCTGCCGGTCGAGACCGTCGTCGCGGGCTACGATGAGCGCATCATTCGCGACGCGATCAACCGCGAGCTCGAGCGCCAGGGCCAGGTTTACTTTCTCCACAATCGCGTCATGTCGATCGAGAAAGTTCGTGATCGGATCGTCGAACTTTGTCCGGAAGCGCGGGTCGAGTTTGGTCACGGCCAAATGAGTGCGGACCAACTTGAAGCGGTCATGCAACGATTCGTCGCCGGCAAAATCGACGTCCTCGTCTGCACCACAATCATCGAGAGCGGGCTCGATATTCCGAACGCCAACACCATCGTTATCGATCGGGCGGATCGCTTTGGGCTCGCGGATCTTTATCAGCTCCGCGGCCGTGTCGGGCGCGCGGAGCATAAGGCTTATGCCTATCTTCTTCTCCCGCGCGAGATGATGACGGTCGGCGCGGCGCGCAAACGGATCAACGCGATCAAGCAATACAGTTCGTTAGGCGCGGGCTTTCGCATCGCGATGCGCGATCTGGAAATTCGCGGCGCGGGGAGCATTCTCGGCACTGCGCAGAGCGGGCACATCATCGCAGTCGGGTTCGATCTTTACTGCCAGCTTCTCAAGCAAGCGGTTGCGCAACTCAAAGGCGAAAAGCTTCGGCCGCGGCTCGAAGTGGAAACGCGCCTCGATTTTCTCGCGACGACGGAGGGCGAATACCTCGCCGCCGGATCGGAGACGCGCGTCCCAGCATTTCTCCCGACCAGCTACATCGGCGACTCTGCATTGCGCATTCAGGCGTATCGGCAGCTCGCCGAAGTCTCGACCCAGGAACAACTCCATCGCCTCCGGCGCGATTGGCGCGATCGCTTCGGACCGCCGCCGTCGACGGTTGACAATTTGCTCCTTCTCAGCGAAATCAAACTCTCCGCCGCAAGGGCCCGCGTCAGCCGGGTCGAAGTGCGCGACAGCAAGTTGATGCTGAGTCGGCGTGGCGACTTTATCCTTGTGGGGGGCAAATTTCCCCGTTTAACTTCCGCTACAATCGAACAGAACCTTTCCGAGATATGGCAGCTGCTAAAACAACTCTGAGCCTCTTCTGGCGTCATCCAGCGACGGCACTCATCGCCGTTTCCTGCCTCAGTGTCGCCGCAACCGCTTCGCCGACCCACGGTGCTGAGTCCGTCAACGGCATCGCCGCCGTGGTCAATGACGAGGTCATCACCTACTCCGAAGTGCGCGAGCTGGCGGAACCGCGCGAGCGTCTTCTCCGCGCCCAATATTCCGGCGAGGAGCTGAACAAAAAGATCATCGAGCTGCGCAAATCCACTCTCCAGGACCTGATCGACCGCGATCTCATCGTCCAGGCTTTTCAGAAGGAAAAACTGCAATTCCCCGACTATCTCATCGACGCCCGGGTCGAGCAGGTGATCAAGGATTCCTTCGGCGGCGATCGCAACGCCTTCATTAAGACGATGGAATCGCAGCATTTTTCGATGTCGAAATTCCGTGAGATGGAACGCAAGAAAATCATGGTCATCGCGATGCGCCAGCGCGCGGTGAAATCGAAGCTCATCGTTCCGCCCGCGAAGGTGGAGGAATATTACCGGCAACATCGCGACCAATACTCGACCTCGGCGAAAGTGAAGTTGCGGATGATTATGATCCCGGGGAAACCCGGCGGAGGTGACAACGACCCGCAAAAGACGATGGCCGAAGAGATCCGCGGCAAGCTCATCACCGGCGCGGATTTTGATAAAATGGCGCAGATGTATTCCGAGGACAGCACGCGCGATCTCGGTGGCGACTGGGGGTGGGTCGATGAGAAAACGCTTTCGAAACCGCTCTCCGAAGTTGCGTTCAAACTCAAACCGGGCGCGATCAGCAATGTCGTCAAGGTGCAGGATAGCTATTACATTTTGAAAGTGGAAGCGCGCGAGGGCGGCGACGTCAAGCCGCTCAAAGATGTCCGGAGCGACATCGAGGAACGCCTGCGCCAGGACCAAGCGCAGGAATTGCAGGAGCATTGGCTCGCCAGCCTGCGCGCGAAAGCCTACATCAAGACTTTCTGACTCCCTCGCAGCTCCTCATCGCGCTCGTGCTCGTTGTCGCTTCCTGATTTTCCGTTATCGGACACGAGTGTGAGTTAGAGTTGCCAATCCCGTCCCCGGCTGTTGCAGTTGTGCGATGACGCAACCGCGTATCGGCATCACCTCCGGCGATCCTGCGGGCATCGGGCCGGAGATCATTCGCGCGGCACTCGCCTCAGGCCGATTGCCGGGGAACGCCGACTACGAAGTGATCGGAAGGCTCGATGGCTTTTCGTTAGGCAAACCCACTCCGGCGACCGCACAGGTCGCGCGCGATGCACTCGAAAACGCCGTCCGCCGCGCGCTTGCCGGCGAGCTTGATGCCGTCGTCACCGGACCGATTCATAAAGCTCGGATGTACGAAATCGGCTTTGAGTTTCCGGGACAAACGGAGTTGTTCGCTACGCGCTGTCGGGTGGAAGATTTCGCCATGCTCCTGACCGGCGGCGGCCTGACCGTCGCGCTCGTGACGACGCATATCCCACTCCGCGATGTGGCCGCAAAACTGAGTGCGGACGAGATTGTAAAAGTTGGCAAGTTGCTCGCCGGCTTCGTCGTCAGGCGCGGCGGCCATCGCATCGCCGTCGCCGGCCTCAACCCTCACGCTGGAGAATCCGGCGCGCTCGGCCGCGAGGAGATCGAAATCATCGCGCCCGCGATCGCGCAACTGAATTACTCGCATGTCGCGCTGGAACGAAGTGAAGGCGGGTCGCTCCAATTCTCCGGCCCTTTCTCCCCCGACACCGTCTTCCACCGCACCGTCGCGGGCGAATTCGACGCGGTCCTCTGCATGTATCACGACCAAGCTTTAATTCCGCTCAAGCTGCACGCCTTTGACGAAGGCGTGAACATCACCCTCGGTCTTCCCTTCCCGCGCACTAGTCCCGATCACGGCACCGCTTTCGAGATCGCCGGCAAAGGTCTCGCCCGCCCCGATAGCATGATCGCTGCGATCCGCCTCGCCGCTGACTTGGCGAGGAAGAATATCTCTGAGGAAGGCAGGAAAGCAGGAAAAGGGAAGGACCGACAAAGAACATCTTTCTGAAAAATTCCTGCGTTCCTGCTTTCCTCAGAGATTACCTCCTATGCTCCCGCGAAAATACCTCACCGTCTTCAACCTCGGGATCCAGAACACCTTCGTCTACCGCTGGAATTATCTCCTGCGCGCGGTCTTCGGCATCATCCCACTGGTCGGCACGATCTTTCTCTGGCGCGCCGTCTTTCACGAACATGGCGGCGGCCTCCGCGGCTACGACTACGGGTCAATGATCTATTATTATCTGCTCACGATTTTGGTGAGTAATCTCGTCACCCCAACCGAGGACGAATGGCAGATCGCTGCCGACATTCGCGAAGGCCAGATCAATTCCTTTCTCACCAAGCCGATGAGCTACCTCGGCTATCGCGCCAGCATCTTCCTTAGCGGCCGGCTCGTTTACACCGCTGTCACCATTCTTCCAATCGCGGCGATCTTCTTTTATTTCCGGCACTTCATCGTCTTGCCTCACGATCCCATCACCTGGGTCTGCGCCCTCGCCGCGCTCATCATGTCGGCCTTCATCCAGTTTTTCCTCACCTACTCGCTCTCCATGTTTGCCTTTTGGATTCTGGAAATCTCGACCATCGTTTTCATCGTTTACAGTTTCGAATACTTCCTTGGGGGCCAGATGTTTCCACTCGACATCATGCCGCCGGCGATCCAGGCGGTGATGAAATGGCTGCCGTTTTATTACGAGCTCTTCTGTCCCATCGCGATCTTCCAAGGCCGACTGCACGGCGCGGAGATGTGGAGCGCGCTCGCCATCCAATGTGGCTGGCTCTTTGCGATGTGGGCTGCCGCCAATTTCATGTGGCGCCGCGGCCTCGGCCATTACCAAGCCGTCGGTGGCTAGTCAACACGCCACCAGTTTTCCACCGTGACCGCGGCGATGCCGATGGACCTCCGACTTACGGGCTGCTGACCATCAGCGCCGGTCGAGACTCCGGCAGCGTCTCAGGACGACCGCCCTCTGGCAGTAGTGTTACGACACCAGCGATAAAGCGAAGAGACGGGTGGCGAAGTGCGCCGACCGCTCGGCGACCTGGTGGTTCAGTTGCATGAGGGATTCTTCCGAAACGCCATGACCAGCGTTTCTCGCGCGCGGACGATTTTTCGTTGCGCTGATGCGGCTGGCTTTCCAGATTCGCCGACGTGGACTTACCAGGCTATCTCCAAGCGCGCCAACAGGAGGTCGACCGCGCGCTCGATCGTTTCCTTCCCAAAGCGTCCGCCAAACCCGCCACGATTCACAAAGCGATGCGCTACTCGCTTTTCGCCGGCGGCAAACGACTCCGCCCGATCCTTTGTCTCGCGGCCGCGAAAGCGTGCGGTGGCCTAACGAAAAGCGCGCTGCCTCTCGCCTGCACGATGGAGTGCATTCACACCTACTCGCTCATCCATGACGATCTCCCGAGCATGGATAACGACGATTTCCGCCGCGGCCGTGCAACTTGTCATAAGGTCTTCGGCGACGGCATCGCCGTGCTCGCAGGCGACGCGCTGTTAACCGTCGCTTTTGAGATTGCGGCCCAAGCTGAGACCTGGCCGCGCTACGATCTGCGCGAAATCATGCTGGAGATTTCGATCGCCGCGGGGAGCCGCAAACTGATCGCGGGGCAAGTTGCCGATCTGGAAGGCGAAGGGAAACCGCATACCCGCGCGCAGCTTCGTTATATCCACGAAAATAAAACCGCGGCATTGCTCACCGCTTCCGTGAAGCTTGGCGCGATGAGCGCAAACGCGACGCCGACGCAGTTGAGTGCGATCAGCGATTTTGGGCGCGCGCTCGGGCTCGCTTTTCAGGTGATCGACGACATCCTCGATGTCACCCAGACGAGCGAGAAGCTCGGGAAGAGCGCGGGCAAAGATGCGGCGGCGCAGAAAGCAACTTACCCAGCTGTGATTGGCTTGGAAAAGTCGCGCGCCGAAGCTGCTCGCCTGACGAAAAGCGCGCATGAGTCCCTGAAGCCGTTAGGCAAGAGAGCGGAGATGCTGCACGCGCTCGCGAACCACCTCCTCGCGCGCGAATACTGATTTGCCTCGCGCAAACCGATCTTCTCCGGGAAGGACGGGTTGTGAACCCGTCGCGCGCGGGTGAGTCTCACCCGCGGCCCTTGGCGCAGGGCGCAACCGAAACGCCAACTTTATCGTTTCGCACCACGCCGGGAATGTTCGGCGGAGACTCCGCCGAACGACGGGTTAACAACCCCTCCTCCCCGGAGAAGAAAGAGCCTGGGCGAGCGCGAGGTTAGGATCGATCTCGGTCGTTAGGGGCGTGATCTCACCTTGCTCGAGTCGGAGCTGGGCGGCGAAGGCGATCATGGCCGCATTATCGGTGCAAAGTTCCGGCGCGGCGAAGCGCAATTCCAATCCCGCGCGCTCGCAGCCTAACGACATCTGCGCGCGCAACTCCTGGTTGCAACTGACACCGCCACTCACGGTGACGAGTGAGCGGCCGGCTGCTTTCGCGGCGGCGACGGTCTTCGCCACGAGCACTTCCACGACCGCGCGCTGGAACGAGGCGCAAATATCCGCCAACGCCTCGCCTTCGATCTTCGGCAACAAATAGCGCACCGCGGTTTTCAACCCGCTGAAGCTAAAATTGGCGTCGCCCGAGTTGAGCATGCTGCGCGGCAAATCGAACCGCGCCGGATCGCCGCTGCGCGCGTTGCGCTCGATTTCGGGGCCGCCCGGATATGCGAGCCCAAGCATCTTCGCGACTTTGTCGAACGCTTCACCGGCCGCGTCGTCGAGCGTGCGTCCGATGATCTTGTAATCGCCGACTCCGCTTACTTCGACGAGCAGAGTGTGACCGCCGCTCACGATCAGGGAAACGTTCGGCTTGATAAAGTTGTCATCCCCGAAAAAAGGCGAGAGGAGATGGCCCTCGAGATGGTTGATCGCGAGATACGGCTTGCCAAAACCGAGCGCGAGACCTTTGGCGAGCGAGGCGCCGATCATCAACGAACTGGCTAGACCGGGACCGCTCGTGGCGGCGAAGGCGTCGACTTCGCCGAACGAAATTCCGGCGGCGGCGACCGCCCGTTCGAGAAGTCGCGGTGCGTGCAGGAGATGATTGCGTGAGGCAATTTCCGGGACGACGCCGCCATACTTTTGGTGCTCGGCAATCTGTGACGCGATCTCGCTCGCGAGCAGTTCGCGGTCGCGCAAAATCGCGACGGCAGTTTCGTCGCAGGAAGTTTCGAGCGCGAGGATCAGAGGAACCATTCTTCGCTGCGTTCGTGTTATTTCTTCACCGCGTCGACTTTCGGCGCGGTTTGTTGCGCGTAAATCATCACGCCTTTGAGAGCGTCGATCCCGCGCATGAGTTGCCGGTCCTGGCTCTTGATGATCGAGACCGCTTCTTCCGGCGTGATCTTGTCATTGTTACGCAATGCCGCGACGGCGCGCTCCTCCGCGAGAGTGAGCGGGACGCGGATGTTCGGCACGACGCCGTTGCCTTGAATGACCTGCCGACTCGGGGTGAAATATTTCGCGGTTGTGAAGCGTAAGGCCGACCCGTCCGGCAGCTGCATCACATTTTGCACCGAACCTTTCCCGAATGTGGTCTCGCCGACGATGATCGCGCGGTGCAAATCTTTGAGCGCGCCAGCGACAATTTCCGACCCGCTCGCACTCCCTTCGTTCACCAAAACGACGAGCGGAAAATGCGGCCGCTCCTTCACCCCGACCGACGTCGAATAATCGTGCTTCTGCGAATAGGCGCGGCCCTGAGTCGAGACGACTTTGGTGTTCGGCGGCAGGAATTGCCCGAGCACATCGACGGCGCTGTTGAGCAGGCCGCCGGGATTATTGCGGAGGTCGAGAACGAGCGCCTGCATCCCCTGCTTCTGCAGATCGTCGAGCGTCTTGCCGAATTCGGCCGCGGTCGGCTCGTTGAATTGCACAATCCGGACGTAGCCGACTTTGTAAGGCCCGGTCAGCTCCGGTGAAAGGAGACGCGCGCCTTTCACGCTCTGCACTTTGATCTCCTTGCGCTGGAGGGCGAAATCTTTGATCTCGTGGTTGGACGGTCGGAGGATCGTGAGGGTGACTTTCTGATCCGGTTTGCCGCGCAAAACATCGACCGCATCCTCGAGGTCGAGTTTTTCGGTGGAGATGCCGTTGATTTTCAAAATCTCGTCGCCCGCGAGGATACCCGCCTTCGCCGCCGGCGTGCCTTCCATTGGCGTCACCACAGTGAGCACACCGTCCTTCATCGCCACCTCAACGCCGAGGCCGTTGAAACGACTGCGGGTGTCGTTCTGCATGTCCTTGAAATCATCCGGGTCCATAAACTGACTGTGCGGATCGAGCGAGGAGAGCATGCCCTTCATCGCCGCGGAAAGGAGATCGTGATAGCTCACCTTGTCGCCATCGACGTAATCCTGCCGGATCAACTCGATCGCCCTCGCGAAATTCCCGATCTCGGCGTAGCCGTTGTCGTCGGTGTTTGGCGGCGGGGTGGGATCGGCGGCACGAGCGGATCGGGCCGGGACAGCGAGCAAAAGTCCGGCAAGCAAAGGCAGCAAAGTGCGGACGAGCGAGAGGCGCTTCATAATTGTGATACTTGGACGCAAACAACGGAAAGGTCGTTCATTCTCCGATTTTTGCCAACCGCCCCGGCATGACAGCCTCGGCATCCGCTCCTACACTGCGCCCTGTGAAAGCGATCGGCCGCGTGCTTTATCTTCTTCTCTTTTCGTTAGGCACGACCCTGCTGGCCGCGCCCACGCCTACTCCCGGCAAAGGCGACGAAGCCTTCGATAAACTGGCGCTCGAATTCATCGGCGGCTATCTCGCCGCCCGCCCGCTCGCCGCCGTCGCCCTCGGTCTGCACCAATACGACGGCCAAATTAGCGACTACACCCGGCTCGCGATCGACGCCGAGATCGAGCGACTGAAACGTTACCAGACAGCATTCGAAAAAATGGACCCCCAGCAGTTGAGCAAGCGCGCCGATATCGACCGGCGAGTCCTTCTGGCCGCGATCCATGGCGAGCTGGCGCAGTATCTCGACATGGCCGTCTTCGAGAAGAATCCGATGACCTACGCGCAGGCCCTCAACGTCAACATCTACATCAAGCGCGACTTCAAATCGCTCGACGACCGCGTCCGCGACATCGTCATGATTGAAGACCAGGCCGCGAACATCATGACCGCGGCGAAGACGAATCTTGCAGACGTTTTGCCGAAGCCGTTCGTCGAACTGGCGATCGAAATCGCGAATGACTCTGCGGATTTTCTCGAAAAGGATCTCGTCGCGGCTCTGAAAGGGCTGGACGACGAGCCGCTGCACGCGGCATTCGACGATTCCAACAAAAAGGCTGCGGCGGCACTGCGCGATTATGCGAACTGGCTCAAGAAGGAAAAGCTGCCAAAAGCCACGGCGGACTTCGCGCTCGGGCCGGAAAAGCTCCGCCGATTGATCGCGGGCAGTGAGCTGGTCGATCTGCCGCCGGAGAAAATCCTCGCCCTCGGTCTGCAGCAGCTCAAGGAGGAACAAACGGTCTTCGCCGCCGCCGCCAAAATTATCGATCCAAAGAAGAAAGCGATCGACGTTTTCAAAGAAATCCAAAACGAACACCCGAAGCCCGGCGAGCTGATTCCCGATGTCGCGAAAGACCTCGATCAGATTCGACGGTTCGTGCTCGATCATCACATCGTCGGCATCCCGTCCGATGTGCGCCCGAAGGTAGCGGAGACGCCGCAGTTCGATCGCGCAACTACCTTTGCCTCGATGGACACACCCGGGCCGTTCGAGCAAAAGGCGACGCAGGCCTACTACTATGTCACGCCGACGGAGAGGAATTGGACGGAGAAGCAGAAGAACGAGTGGCTGACGTCATTTAACTTTTACACCGCCGACGTCGTTTCCATCCACGAGGCTTATCCGGGGCATTATGTGCAGTTTTTGCACCTCAACGCCTCGGGCGCGAGCAAGGTCGAAAAGGTTTTCGCCAGCTACTCCTACGTCGAAGGCTGGGCGCATTACTGCGAACAAATGATGCTCGACGAAGGCTACGGCAGCGTGCCGGATCCGACCCCCGAGCAGAAGGTGCGCGCCGCGAAATATCGCATGGCGCAGGCGGACGAAGCGCTCCTCCGTCTCTGCCGGCTGTGCGTGTCGATCAAGATGCACACGCAGGGAATGTCGGTCGCCGACGCTGCGAAATTTTTCCACGAGAACTGCTACTACGAAGAGAAACCTTCCATGACTGAAGCGATGCGCGGGACCTTCGATCCCGGCTATCTCAACTACACCTTGGGCAAACTCGAAATCCTCAAGCTGCGCGCCGATTACAAGAAGCAGGAGGGCGCCAACTTTTCCCTCGAAAAATTCCACAATGAAATGCTCAGCCACGGCGCGCCGCCGATCCGATTGTTGCGCGAGATCCTGCTCAAAGATCCGAAGCAGTGGGACGCGGTGCTGTAGCGAGGAGGTTCGAACGGTATCGTTGGAGTGGCCACTGTCTCAGCGGCTCCTCATGCCCCAAGTGACCGACTCCTGTTAACCTCGCTCATCGGATCAAGCAGGGAAGCACGAGAGAAAAGAATGGCGGACAAAATGCCTCCACCAAATCGGTTTCCTGCGTTCCTGCACGATTCTGAGAGCTACACGGTCGTTGTCTCCCCGGCGAGCGCTTCCAGTTTCTCGACGACCGCCTTTTTCGCCGCGACGCCGACGATCTGATCGCGCAGCTCGCCGCCTTTGAAGAAGAGCAACGCCGGCACGCCGCGGATATTGAAGCGCTGCATGAGTGCGGGATCGTCGTCGATGTTTACCTTCGCGATGCGAAAGCGATCCCCGCTTTCCTTCGCAATTTCCTCGAGGACAGGCGCGATCATTTTGCACGGGCCGCACCAGGCGGCCCAGAAATCGACCAGCACCGGCAGGGGCGATTTGAGGACCGCCTTTTCAAAGCTGGCTTCGTTGATATTGATGGGTTCGTTCATAGTTATTCTTTCGTTAGGCGCGTCTTGCGCCTTGGCAGCGGCGGCAACTCGCGCGGCACGACCATGGCGAAGCGCTTTTCCGTTCCACGCAGGAACATGATCGGCGAAGGCACGCCAATTTCCGCCGCGACCAACCGCTTCTGCAAATCGTCGATCGTCGCGATGACGTTCCCTTTGAAGCCGACGATGGTGTCGTTAGGCTGCAATCCAGCGAGCGCCGCCGGGCTGACTGCATCGACTTCCATCACGAGCACGCCCCGATCGGCAGCGAGTTTGTGGAAACGGACAACGCGCGGATGGAGCCGCACGTTTTGTCCGGCAACGCCGATAGAGCTGCGCCGAACGCAGCCTTCTTTGATCAGCCAGCCGGCGACGAAATGCGCGGTATTGCTCCCGATCGCGAAACAAATCCCCTGCGCCGGCAGAATGACGGCGGTATTCACACCGATCACCTCACCCGCGCTATTGAGAAGCGGGCCGCCCGAGTTTCCTGGATTCAGCGCCGCATCGGTCTGGATAATTTCGTCCATCAGCCGGCCCGATTCGGAGCGCATCGAACGCCCAAGCGCGCTCACGATTCCTGCCGTCACCGTCTGCTGAAATCCATAGGGCGAACCGACCGCAATCGCGATTTGCCCGACCCGGATGGCAGCTGAATCGGCGAGGCGGGCGTGCTGAATGCCTGGCGCATCAATCCGCACGACGCCGAGATCCGTCTCGGGATCGGTCCCGATCAGTTCCGCCGGATAAACGCGGCCATCGTGCAGCGTCACTTCAAGCTCACGCGCGCCGTGGACGACGTGGCTGTTCGTCAGGACAAATCCGTCGCGTGCAATGATGAAACCGGAGCCACCACCAGGGCCACGTTCCGTGCTTTGTACGCGAATGTTAACTACGCTCGGCGCGACGCGATTAACCACGGCGGCGACCGTCTGCGAATAAGCGTCGAGCAGGTTGCCATCACCACGCGGCACCGGCGGTGGTGGCGTGTGCTCGAGAAAATCCTCCGTCGTTACCACGGCAACGCCTCGCCTTTGTGTTGGTAGGAACCGTTCGGGCCGTCCGGGCCGATGGTCGCGAGTGCGACGCTAGTCTTTGCGCCCTCCGGGATTTCGATCTGCGCTCCTTCGCCGCCCATGTCGGTTTTCACCCAACCCGGATGTGCGGCGTTCACTTTCACCTTCGTGTCTTTCAATTCATAGGCGAGCTGCACGGTGTAGGCGTTGACCGCCGATTTCGAAACGTTATAGGCCGCGACTTTGTTGTCGTAAATCGGCGAGCCAGGTTTCGCATGGAGCGTGATTGAGCCGAGAATGCTCGAGAGATTGACGATGCGTCCAGCGTCGCTTTTGCGGAGCAACGGGAGAAACGCCTGCGTTGTTTCAATCAAACCAAAGAGATTAGTGTCGAAGGTTTTTCGCCAGGTCTCGAGCGACTGCTCGCTCACCTGTTTGTCGTGGTCGTCAAGCATGACGCCGGCATTGTTCACGAGGATATCGAGCTTCCCGAAATCCTTCTCCACCTGCGCGGCGGCTTTGCGAATGCTCTCCGATTTGCTCACGTCGATTTCGAGAGGGCGCGCTTTGAGGCCTTCCTTGCGTAGTTCGGCGGCGGCTTCCTCGCCCTTTCTGAGATCGCGTGCGCCGACGAGGACGGTGATGTTTTTCTGCGCGATCTGCCGCGCGGTTTCGAGACCAATCCCTTTGTTTGCGCCTGTAATTAATGCAACTTTGTCTGTGCTCATTTCTGGAATAGTATTTCTGTAATAAATACGATTACATTTAAGTCGTAATGGTCAACCAACAATTTACCTTCGCCGTTCACATCATGACGATGCTGGCCTTTGCCGGCGAGAAGCTCGATTCGCGAAAGCTCGCCGCGAGCGTCAACACCAACCCGGTGGTCGTGCGGCGACTTTTGCAGGCGTTGCGGCGCGCCGGTCTGGTCGCGACGGCGGCCGGAAGACATGGGGGTTCTCGCCTAACGAAAGGCGCCGCGCGCATTTCGCTCCTTGAGATTTACGATGCGGTCGAACCGCGGCCGGTGATCGCGATCAATCGACGCCAGGCAGCGCGCACTTGCGTGGTCAGCTGCAACATGAAGGACATCATGTCGTGCGTCGCGGAAGGAGCGGAAGGCGCCGTGCGCCGTCATCTCCGCGGGATCAATTTGCAGCAGCTGTTGCGCAAAGTGAAAACGAAACCGGCAAGGACTGCGCGCGCTCGTTAGGGCGTTTGTCCGTTCTCGTGCTCCAGGCGCGGAAGCAACTCGGGCGCCTGCAATTCACGGGCAATTTGTTCGACCGGTCCGAGGTCTTCAATTTCGACGCCGAGCGGCGCAGCGCCGAGGTCGCGGAATTTTCGCGCGCTCACGAGCACGCGGCTCTCGATGTTGCCGGCCGCTTTGTTGAAAGCTTCCACCGAGCTGTTCAAGCTTTTCCCGAGTTTGCCGAAGTGGATCGAGAGATCGGCGAAGCGTTTGTAGAGTTCACTCCCGAGCTGGCTGATCTCGCGCGCGTTTTGCGCCACTTTTTCCTGCCGCCAGCCATAACAGACCGCACGTAAGAGTGCGATCAGCGTCGTCGGGGTGGCGAGGATGATCTTTTTCTCGGCCCCGAATTCGATCAGCATTGGATCGCGCTCGAGCGCAGCGCTGAAAAACATTTCACCCGGCAGAAAAAGGATGACAAAATCCGGCGCGCTCTCGAACTGTTCCCAATAGGCCTTGCGCGAGAGTTTCTCGATGTGCATGCGAACCTGCGCCGCGTGTTGTTCCAAGCGCGAAACGCGGCCGTGGTCGTCCGGCGCTTCCAAGGCCTCGAGGTAGGCATTGATCGATGCTTTCGCATCGACCACGATCGTTTTGCCGGCCGGCAGGCGCACGATCAGGTCCGGCCGCAATCTGCCCTCTTCCGTCTGCACGCTCGTTTGCTCAAGGAAATCGCAATGGTCGACCATCCCGGCGATCTCGACCACACGCCGCAGTTGAATTTCTCCCCAACGCCCGCGCACGATCGGCGAACGCAGGGCGCGAACGAGATTGCTCGTTTCGGAGCGAAGATAATTTTGCGTTTCTGCGAGGAGGCGGACCTGCGTGGTCAGCGCTTCGTAGGCGCCGCTGCGTGCTTTCTCGAGATCGTTGATCTTCGCGTCTACTTTTTCGAGTGATTCGCGCATCGGCCTGACGAGCGCGTCGATCGCACCCTGGCGTTTCTCCAGATCGCCCTTCGCCCCTTCGTGGGTTGTTTCCAAGGTCGACTTTGCGAGTTCCAGGAACGAGGTGTTGTTGTTCCGCAACGCTTCGGCCGAAAGCGCCTTGAAGGCATCGGCAAAATGTGTTTGCGCCTCGTCGAGGACGGCGAGCTTTTCAGTCATCGCTTTACGCTCCTGTTCCAACTGCGATTCCAAAGTAGCGATGCGCACGGCGGTCTTCGCCTCGCGTTCGCGGGAAGTCCGTACTTCTTCTTCCAACTCGGGGATGCGGGAGCTTCTCTCCTGCGACCCGGCGAGCAGTTGCGAGAGCTCGCTGATCTGTGTGTCCTTCGTGGACTGACATTCGGCGACGGCGAGTTCGCCCTGATGGCGGAAAAGCAGGGCAGTGATTCCCCATCCAAGCAGAGCACCGAGGATCGCAGCGGCCGCGACTATGAGGTAAACAACGGTTGTAGTCACTAAAGAAGAGTCTCGAATTGACGAAGGCTCTTACGCTAGCAGAGCGAGCCCGCCGTCGCCAGCTTCCCGCGGTGTCTCCGGATTTCCGCTTGTCAACGAGGCACGCCTGTGGGACTTTCACCGACTTTTCCCAAGGCTATGGCTTACGCAATTATCAAAACAGGCGGCCGTCAATATCGCGTCGCAGAAGGCGATACGATCGACGTCGATCTTCTCGCAGGTGAAGCGGGCGCGAAGATGACTTTCGAAGATGTCCTCCTCCACGCCGATGGGGAAAATCTGACTCACGGCAGCCCGTCGGTCTCCGGCGCCAGCGTCTCTGGTGAAGTCGTCGAGCAACGCAAAGATAAGAAGGTCATCGCCTTCAAATATCGCCGGCGGAAAGGTTATCACCGTACCGTCGGCCACCGCCGTAAACTCACCCGCGTAAAAATCACCGGCATCGCGCTTGGCTCGAAAAAAAAGGCCGCGAAAAGCGAAGCGGCCGCCGCAGAATAAGTCCCTCAACTTTCAAGGCTGAACTCTCAACTTTTCCCAATGGCTCACAAAAAAGGACAAGGCAGCGTCAAGAACGGTCGCGATAGCGTCAGCAAGCGGCTAGGCGTGAAAAAATTTGGCAGCGAATCGGTCGTCGCGGGCAACATCATCATCCGCCAGCGCGGAACGAAGTTTCTTCCTGGGAAAAACGTCGGCCTCGGGCGCGATTACACCATCTTCGCTTTGGTCGACGGTCAGGTGCGTTTCGATCGCGCTGGTCGACGTGTGAATGTGGTCCCCGCCGAGACCGCATCCGCTAGTTAGCTCAGACAGCAAACTGGACACGCCGGAGCACGTCCAGGCTCCGGAGCTTGAGCTGCCGTCGCCAGGTAAATCTTCGCGAGCCGCTCAGGCTTTTCCGGATTGTCTCGAGGCCTTCTTTCGTCTATAACGCCCTTCCCATGAAATATCACACCTACGTTCTTTTCGGCGCCCCCGGCAGTGGCAAGGGAACGCAAGGCCGCTCCCTCGGTTCCATCCCACGTTTCTTTCATTGTGCTTGCGGCGATGTTTTCCGCACCCTCGATACTCGCACGAAAGTCGGCCGCGCCTTTCTCGAATACTCCAGCAAAGGCCAGCTCGTGCCGGACGAGATCACGGTCGAGCTCTGGCGGGCGCACATCGACGCCGCGGTCGAAGCGCACGAGTTCAAACCCGACATCGACGTTCTCGTGCTCGACGGCATCCCGCGCAATGTCGGCCAGGCGAAGATCATGGATACGATGATCGACGTGCAGAAAGTTTTCCACCTTTCCTGCCCGAACCGAGACGCCCTTTTCACCCGGCTGAAAAAGCGCGCTCTCAAAGACAACCGCCTCGACGACGCCAATGAAGAAGTGATCAAACGCCGTCTTCAGACCTACGAGACCGAATCCAAGCCGGTGCTCGAACATTACCGCGATCGGGTGCAGCTTGTGGACGCGACGGAATCTCCCGCGAAGGTGTTGTTTCACATCCTCGGGACGGTCGCAAATGGGAACCATGAGTCAGCAGCAGTTTGAAAATTTCACCGCCTCCAGCCTTTATTGCGAGAAATGCAAAGCCGCGATGCCGGTGCGGGAACGACTTCTCTTAGTCCTGCCCGATCGCGAGCTCTACGATTATCTTTGCACCGGCTGTGCTTCTTCGGTCGGCCAGCGCGAAGTCACTGCCGGCGACAAATTGATGGCGCGTGCCGCGGCGCCGCGACGCCCGCGCCGAGCGATCGCGCCCGGCGGGGTCGTACCCTGACGCGGAATGCGAATCGTCTTCATCGGCACGGGAGAGATCGGTGTGCCGACTTTGCGGGCATTGCTCGCGTTGCCGCAACACGAAGTCGTGGGCGCGGTCACGCAACCCGACAAACCGGTCGGCCGCGCGCAGCGAATCCAGGCGTCGCCGATCAAGATGGAGCTACGCGAAAGATCGGTGCCGGTGCTCCAACCGCGCCGAATTCGCGAACAAGTTGCGATCGATGAAATTCGCGCGCTCGCGCCCGAGGTCATTGTCGTCATGGCTTACTCACAAATCCTGCCCCGCAGTCTGCTCGCGATTCCTCGCCTCGCGTGTCTCAACCTGCACGCGTCGCTCCTCCCGAGGCATCGCGGCGCCGCGCCCATCCAGGCCGCGATCGTCGCCGGCGACGGGGAAACCGGCATCACCGTTATGTACATGGATGAGGGGCTCGACACGGGCGACATCCTTTCGCAGTCGCGCCTAACGATCGGGCCTAACGAAACCGGTGGCTCGCTCCACGATCGCCTCGCGGAGCTCGCACCGGCTGCGCTGCTCAATGCGCTCGCTCGACTAGCTGGAGGGACCGCGCCGCGCAGCGCGCAAGACAACTCGCTCGCGACCTATGCGCCAAAGTTGGAACGGGAAGACGGCCGAATCGACTGGTCCGAAACCGCGGAAGCCCTTGAGAGAAAAATTCGTGCCTTCGATCCCTGGCCGGGCGCATTCAGCATCCTCAGCGACGCCGCCGGGAAATCGCGCCACTTGAAAATCTTTCGCGCCACCGTCGTAGCCGGGGGCGGTGACCCCGGCTCGGTCGCCCACCCTTCGGGCACCATCGTCGTCGCTACTGGCGTAGATTCTTTGCGCCTCGACGAGGTCCAGCTCGAAGGGAAACGTCGGATGAGCGCGGCTGAGTTTTTTCGAGGTTTTTCCTCCCCAACCGTCCATTTCTCATCGATCATCGCCCCGCATGGATAGGCCCGCCTACAAACGCATCGTCCTGAAACTCAGCGGCGAAGCGCTTCGCGAGAGTGGCGGACGCGACACAATCTCGCCGCAAATCGTGAAGGAAATCGCGCGTCAGGTGCAGGAAGTTTTCGGGCTTGGGGTGCAGATTTGCATCGTCATCGGCGGCGGAAATATCTGGCGCGGGCTCGCCGCCAGTCATCGCGGAATGGATCGCACGACCGCCGATTACATGGGCATGCTTGCGACCGTCATCAACGGCCTGGCCCTACAAAGCCAGCTCGAACAAAGTGGCGTCGTCACGCGGGTGCAAACCGCGATCGAGATGCAAAACGTCGCCGAGCCGTTCATCCTCCGCCGCGCGATTCGCCATCTCGAACAAGGTCGCGTCGTGATCTTTGTTGCCGGCACCGGAAACCCTTATTTTTCGACCGACACGACCGCTGCCTTGCGCGCGAGCGAGATCGGCGCCGACATCATTCTGAAGGCGACAAAAGTCGACGGCATATACGACCGGGATCCGAACCTGCACAGCGACGCGCAGCGTTATGACCGCATCAGCTACACCGACGCCCTAACGAAAAGGCTACAGGTCATGGACTCGACCGCCTTCAGCCTTTGCATGGACAACAAAATCCCGATCGTCGTTTTCGACATGAACAAGCCGACGAACATCCGCGACGCCGTCCTCGGCCGGCCGGTCGGCACGCTCGTGACCGATTAGCGATTGCGCATCCCCGTTGAGCAGCTTTCTTCCATTTCTATGAGCGCCGAAGACATTCTCCTCGAAGCCGAAATGACGATGGAAAAAAGCGTCGATTACATGATCCACGAATTCGCCGCCGTGCGCACCGGCAAGGCTTCGCCGGCCCTGGTCGAGAATGTCGATGTCGATGCCTACGGTTCGTCGATGAAGTTGAAACAGCTCGCCCTTATCACCACGCCAGAGCCACGTTTGCTCGTGGTGCAGCCCTTTGACGCCGCCACCGTGCGCGACATCGAGAAGGCGCTCAAGGAATCGAAGATCGGTATCACGCCGCTCGTCGACGGAAAAGTGATTCGGCTGCCCGTGCCGGAATTGTCCGAGGAGCGGCGCAAGGATCTTGTAAAATCGCTCAAGCAAATGGCGGAAGAGGCGCGCGTCCGGGTGCGCGGAAACCGCCGCAATGCGATGGAAGAAGCGAAGAAAATGGAGAAAGCCGGCGAGGCGACGGAAGACCAGCTGCGCGATATGGAAGCGGAGATCCAGAAATTAACCGACCGCTTCGTCAAATCGATCGAAGAACATCTCGAGCGGAAAGATGCCGACGTGATGAAGGTCTAGTTATTGGAGCATTGGCTGTCTCAGCGGACCACGATGCTGCTCCCAGGGCGCTGCCGTAACGGATCCGAAGCAATGGCCGGGCTTTCAAACAGCGCGCACTACAACAGCACTTCGATCGCGGCGGCGACTTCCTGAGCGCTGACCGCTTTCATGCAGCGGAAATCGAGCGGGCATTTGCGCAGAAAACAGGGACTGCACTCGACCTGATGCCTAACGACCAAGCTTTTCTTTCCGAGCGGTCCGGTGAGGCGGGGCTCGGTTGAACCGAAGACTGCGACCACCGGCACGCCAAGAAGGGTCGCGAGGTGCATCGTGCCGGTATCATTCGTGAGCAACAGCTCGCAGCGGCGCAGCTCGTCGATCAGTTGCTCGAGCGTCGTCTTGCCAATGAGGTTGGTACAAGTTCCGCCAAAAGCAGCCGCCACCTGCGCCCCTACTTCTTCGTCCTTCGCGGTTCCAAAAAAGACCCAGTGACCGCTGATGGCCGCGGCCGTTTCCGCGAATCGCTCCGGCAGCCAGCGTTTCGCCGGCCCATACTCGGCGCCCGGACAAAGCCCCAATCGGCGCTCGCCCGCGGCGGCGAGCGGCGGCGATGAAACCGCGATGTCACCTGCCTCTGCGCTCGTGCCTAACGATCGTGCGAGATCGAGATAGTGCTCCACCTGATGCGGTGGCGGACCGGGCCGTTCGATCTTCGGCACGACCTGATTTAGCAACCAGCGCCGGTGACGCCCGGCATAACCGACCCGCCGCGGCAGTCCGCCCAGCCAAAGCTCGAGAGCGCTGCGGAAGGAATTTGGAAAAGCGATCCCGACATCGAAAGGCGCCTCCAGTCGCAAAGCCCGCCGCACCGCGCCTAACGACATTTTGCCTAACGAAATTACGGCATCGACTTCCGGCACGAGCCGCCAGATCGCAGCGATTTTTTCCGGCGCGAGAATGGTGATATGCGCGTCCGGCCGCCCGCGTTTGATCGCGCGCACCGCCGGCACGCTCATGACGCTGTCACCGAGCCAGTTACTCGCGCGGATGAGGATGCGAAAGGGCTGGAGGGCAGCGACGCTGTCGCCCGCCACGAAGAGGCCGCGTTTATATTGCGTCAGGAGCCAGTTTGGCTTCGGGGTTTTCCATCGGTTGTGGACCCAAAACCAATCCTCCGGCGCGCGCCGGATCTCGTCGGCGATGACTGCGTTGGTCTTGGCGGTGAGCGAGGCGACGGTGTCGTCAGGCTGACCGTAGGCTGGAGAAAAAACGAGGCGCCATTTTGCGAGGCCGTCGGTGTAAAGGGCGGCGCCAAAAAGAGCGGCGCCAGTGCGCTTGCAAAGCACGCCGGCCAGCGGTGAAGTCGAGGCGAGCCGCCCGAAGAATGGCGTCCACATTCCGGCGTCGCCAGCGTGCTGATCGCTGAGGATCCCGATCATTCCGCGGTCGCGCAGGAGTCGGATGGCTTTTCCGAAACCCTCGCTGCGATCGAACAAGCGCAGGCCAAAGCGCGCCCGTTGCCGACCGACGAATTCGTCGATCCGACGATTGCGCAATTTCTGATAAACCGTGCCGAGCGGAACGTAATCAAAGCAATAGGGTAGGATTTGCACAAAGAGTTCCCAGTTCCCAAGATGACTGAGCGCGAGAACCACTGGTCGACCGGCGCGTAGCTGGCGATGGACTTCGTCGGCGCCTTCCATCGCGACGAAGTTCGCGACCTCGCTCTGCGGCAGGCTATTGAGCTTCGCGCCGCTGAGCAGATTTGCCCCGAGCCTTTGAAAGTGACGGCGGACGATGCGCTTTTTTTCCGCCTCTGATAACTCGGAGCCGAACGCGATTTGGAGATTGTGTCGCGCGAGTTCGCGATACTTTGGAAGCCCGAGCCAGGCGAAAAAACCGAGGATTTCGCCGAACGAAAAGACCGCGCGCAGAGGGAGCGCGACAGTGAGGGCAAGCGCGGCGCGGTAGAAATGGTAAACGCAGAAATCGAGCATGCGGTTCCGCCAGCGCCGGCTGGGAGGTGTGCGCGAGCACCGTAAATTTGGCTGCGAGCGGCTGCAATCATTATAATGTGCCGCTGTGCAGCGGCACCCTCTTCACCTCACGCCTACGGATTTTGCGAAGTGCGTCGCGCGGGAATTTTCACCGGCGCGCCTGCTCCTGATCGGCCGCGAGACGGAACACCTTCTCGCGGAATGGCCAGGCGACACGGCTGAGAAGACCAGCCGGGCGAGCCTCGAAGATTTAGCGACTTCGCAAAACGGAAGCGAACCGCCTTTCGATCTTACGATCTGGTTTTATCCGCCTGAGATGGAGGCGGCGGAGGGTTCTGCGCAATTTGATCGCCTAACGAATTCAGCAAATCGCCTTCTCTTGTTGCCAGCGCCAGGCACGAATCCCACGCGCCGCCGCCCGGAGCTGGTCCGGCGTCTCGTGGCTGGCGGGCTTTTTCCCGTTTACGAATCGGAGATCGTCGAGCTCGAGCCGGACGCGGTGCTCCTTAGCCGGACGAAAGCTGGCTCGGCGGAGTCGCTCGTACCTGCGATCGAGATCGGATTTTCCCGGGTAAACACGCAGCTGCGGCGAGTCCGCAGAACGCTCCGCACCCGCCTCTCCGAATTAGAAGCGGCCGATCGTCACATCGCGCGACTCGAGCAAAAGATCGTCCAACTGAAGCAGGCGAAGCGCGACCTGAAACAGCTCAAGGCCGAAAAGCAGGCTCTCCGCAAATCGCCCGAGCGCAAGATCGGTCAGGTCCTCCTCGCGCCTTATCGGCTCCCGCAAAAGCTCATCCGCGAGATCCGCAAGCGCCATCCGCAGGCCGCGCCCGATCCCCGGCGTCCCGCTTCGCCTAACGAATACCAGCGCTGGCTGCAACGGCACCAGGCGACCCCGGAGGAGTTGGCGCAAATGCGCCTGGAGTCGCGCACATTTTCCTATCGACCGCTGATCAGCGTGATTACGCCGGTCCACAACACGCCGGTGGTCTGGCTCGAGCAGGCAGTCGATTCCGTGCGCGAGCAGGCTTACGAAAATTGGGAGCTGAAGCTGGTCGACGACGGTTCAACCGATGACGATACGTTGCATGCACTCGTTAGGTTGGAAGCGAGCGACACGCGGATTCACCTTTCCCGCTTGGAAAAATCCGCCGGCATCTCCGCCGCCTCCAATATCGGTATCGAGAAGTCCAAAGGCGACTGGATCGGGCTCCTCGATCACGATGATTTCCTCGAGCCGGATGCGCTCTACCAAACCGCAAAACTGCTCCAGCAACACCCCGATGCCGACCTGATTTATTCCGACGAAGACAAGATCACCGAGCTCGGATTTGAAGCGCCGTTTTTCAAACCGGAGTGGTCGCCCGATTTTTTCCTCTCCTACAACTACGTTTGCCATTTCACCACGCTTCGGCGCGACCTCGTGCGTAAGCTGGGCGGGTTTCGCTCGCAGTTCGATTTCGCCCAGGACTACGATCTTTATCTGCGGGTCATCGCGCGTTCGCCGCACATTTATCACGTGCCGCGCGTGCTCTATCATTGGCGACGCAGCCCCGGCTCGACTTCCACCAGTTTCCGCGCCAAGCCGGACGCGCTCGAAGCGGCCCGCAGCGCGCTCAGCGACTACCTTGTCCGGGCCGACCAGCCCGGACACGTCGCGGTCGATTGGAACACGCATGCCTTTCGCATCCGACGCGACATCGTTGAGGAAAAACGCATCGCCATCATCATCCCGACGCGCGACCGCATCGATCTGCTCGCCCGCTGTGTCGCAAGCGTTGAGGAAAAAACGCGCTACGGGAGATTCGAGATCGTCATCGTCGATAACGACAGCGAAACTGAGGAGGCGTGCGCTTATTTCGGGCAAACGCGCCACCGCGTGCTCCAGTTCCCCGGACCCTTCAATTACTCGGCGATCAACAACTTCGCGGTCGAGCAGACCGACGCGCCGTGGTTGCTTTTTTTGAATAACGACGCGGAAGTGATCGACCCCGAATGGCTTACCTCGATGGCCGAACACATCCAGCGGCCGGAAGTCGGTGCGGTTGGCGCGCGCCTTCTGTTTCGCGACGGGAGCGTGCAACACGCCGGTATCGTCCTCGGCGTGCGCGGAACGGTGAAGCACGCCTTCTGCGGATTCGCCGGCGATTCCCCGGGCGTCTGTCGGCAATTGCAGGTCACGCGCAACTACAGCGCGGTCACCGCCGCCTGTCTCCTCACCCGGCGCGATGTTTTTGAAAAGATCGGAGGATTTGATGAAGAGCAGCTCCCGGTCATCTTCAACGACGTGGACCTTTGTTTGAAAATGCGCGCGGCCGGTTACCTCGTCGTCTACACGCCCTTCGCGAAGCTCTATCATGAGGAGTCGGCGACGCGGCGGCTGAGCGTCGAGCCGATCGAGCTCGCCGTTCTGCGCGAGCGTTGGCCGGAGGTAGTCGAGCGCGATCCTTATTACAATCCCAATCTCTCCCGCGATCAGGCCGACTTCTCGTTAGGCGAACCGGTCGGTGCGCTCTCATGAAAAAAACAGACTCGAATCTCTGGCACGGCCTCACGGCCGAAGCGCAGGCCGCGCTCACCCAGCGTGACTACAGCGTGCGCGATCTCGCACAACAAATCGCCGAGGTCGGCGTCGACGCCGGGAAAGTTGCCGCTGTCGATCGGGGGCAGCCGGAGATCGTGAAGATCTGGATTCCCGGGGTGGAAGTTTTTTCGCGGACGATTCATCCGCAACGCCACCGTGGAGCGTTCGGTGAGTTCGTTAGGCGGGACGAAGGCCCGCTCGCCCGGATCAGTCTCTGGCCAAAACAATGGTCCGCCGCGCGGATGTTTCCGCAAACCGCTAAAGGCTTTCACGTTCACCCGCCGAACATCCCCGAGGGTGTCTCGCCTAATGACTGGTTTCAGCGGCTCTTCGTCGGCGAGCCGGAGAATTTTTCCCTGCGCCGCTACGAGGGCGAACAATGGGATGTGATGTTTTTTGTCCAAGGCCGCACGGAGATGATTTTGCGTGAGGCGCGTGCTGGGATGCCGCCGCGGGCAATGCGCCTCTTCATCGATGGCGATAATCACCGCGGGGCGAACAATGTCGCGGTCGTGATTCCGCCCGGCGTGGGGCACGCCGTTCGGGTCGAGGGTTCGGAGGATTTGATCATGGTCTATGGCACAAGCACGTCGTTCGTCGCGGAGTGGGAAGGACGGATTGGGAGCGAGATCGAGACGGCGCAGCTGCCCGAGGCGTGGGCAAAATTTCTTCAGTGACTTGTCATCCCGAGCGGAGCGAGGGATCTCTCTTCTGGAATGAGCGCTTCCTCATCGCTTGCAGGCGATCATTGCAGATGTGAGATCCTTCACTTCACCCAGGATGACAACGGGGCCATCGGCGATCTCCAGCCGTGAAGCGGCAGTTCAATCCCGCCGATCCGGAGTGGATGGATCGGCCGCAGCCGGTTTCGCCGGAGCTGGTTTCCGATCTCCGCAATCTCCGATCGCTCAATCGTTATTTCGGCAGCTATCCCCTGGTCCGGCATTTTTTGCGGCGCTGGATTCGGCCTAACGACAACTTGCGCATCGTCGATCTCGCTACTGGCTCGGGCGATATTCCGCGGCTCGTGGTCGAACATGCGCGCAAAGTTGGCGCCCGCGTCACCGTGGATGCGGTCGACTTTCAGGCCTCGACCGTGGAAGTTGCGCGGAGTTTGAGCGAAAAATTTCCCGAGATCCGTTATCACTGCGCGGGCATCCAACATTTCGGCGAAAACCATTCCTACGACCTCGTGCTCTTTTCCCTCGCTCTGCACCATTTTACAAAGGACGATGCGGTCGCCTTGTTGCGCCACGCTCGCGATCTTTCACGCGGCTGCGTCCTTGTTTCAGATCTGCGCCGAAATCGTCTGACGACAATTGCTATCGATCTGCTCACCACTTTTGTTTATCGCGAGCCGATGACGCGAAACGACGCCCGCGCCTCGATCCGGCGCGCTTTTTCCTTTGCAGAAATGGGCGAACTGGCGCGGGCCGCCGGCTGGCAAAAGTTCGGGCACCGCCGCTTCCTGATCGGGCGGCAGGCGATTTGGCTGGAAAGATGAAGATTGTTTCGACCCTCGCCGAACTGCGCGCGCTTCCACGCGCTCCAAAGAAACGCCGAGTCCTGGTACCAACGATGGGGGCTCTGCATGGGGGGCATGTCTCGCTCGTTAGGCTGGCGCGAGAAAACGCGGGCGCGAATGGCGAAGTAGTTGTCAGCATTTTTGTGAACCCGCTGCAGTTCGAACCCGGCGCGGATTTCTCACGTTATCCGCGGCCGGAAGTGGCGGACGAAGAAGTTTGCCGCGCGGAAGGGGTCGATCTCATCTTTCGTCCCGCGCCTAACGAAATGTATGCAGGAGATCGTTCGACTTTTGTCGAGGAGACGATGCTCTCGGAGCGGCTTTGCGGCGCTTCGCGACCGGGCCATTTCCGTGGCGTCACCACGGTGGTGACGAAATTGTTTCACCTTCTCGCGCCAGATGCGGCGGTCTTTGGGGAGAAGGATTTTCAGCAACTTGCCATCGTTAGGCGCATGGTCCGCGATCTCGATTTCCCGATAGAGATTCTTGCCGGTCCGATCGTGCGCGAGCCGGATGGCCTCGCGCTGAGCTCGCGCAATCAGTATCTCAGCGCGGAAGAACGCGCGCAGGCCCCGGTCATTCGCACGGCGCTGCTCGCGGCGGCGCGCTCTTCGGACATGTCAGCTGAGAAAGTTCTCGCCAGCGCGCGCCGAGAGATCGAGTCCGCTCCCCTCGCCCGGATCGATTACGCGGAGATCGTCGGCGCCGACGATCTGCAACCGCGCCTAACGATCGCAGCGCGCACGCTTCTCGCCGTTGCCGCCTTCTTTGGCCGGACCCGCCTGATCGATAATATTCTACTCGGATGAGAGAGTTCGATTTCGTCGTCATCGGCAGCGGGATCGCCGGCCTGACATTCGCCTTGAAATCTGCCGAATACGGTCGCGTTGCGATCGTGACGAAACGCAAAGGTGTCGACTCGAACACAGCGTGGGCGCAAGGCGGCGTCGCTTGCGTGACGAGCGGCGAAGATTCATTCGCCCTCCACATTCGCGACACGCTCGAAGCCGGCGCAGGTCTTTGCGATCCGGAGACGGTCGAGACGGTCGTGAAGGAAGGACCGAAGCGGGTGCACGAGTTGATGGAGCTGGGTTTGCACTTTGACGAGCGCGAAGTTTCCGGCCATCTCGAACTCGATCTCGGGCGAGAGGGCGGGCATTCGAAACGTCGCGTTCTGCATGTGCACGATCTGACCGGTTACGAAATCGAGAAGACGCTGCTCCGCGCGGTGCAGCAATCGCCCAACATTGACCTCCTCGAGAATCACATGGCCGTCGATCTCATCACCGCGGGAAAGTTGGGCTTCGCGACGGAAGATCATTGTCTCGGCGTTTATGTGCTCGACGAGATCTCGGGCGCAGTCGAGACGATCCGCACCGATCGGCTCGTGCTCGCGACCGGCGGTTGCGGGAAGGTTTATCTCTACACGACCAATCCCGACATCGCTTCGGGCGATGGCGTGGCGATGGCTTGGCGGGCGGGCGCGGTGATCGCGAACATGGAGTTCGTACAGTTCCATCCGACCTGTCTTTTTCATCCGCAGGCGAAATCGTTTCTCATCTCCGAGGCGGTGCGAGGCGAGGGGGGAATCCTGCGCAACAGCAAAGGAGAAGATTTCGTTAGGCAGGTCGATCCACGCGGCTCACTCGCGCCCCGCGATGTCGTCGCGCGCACGATCGACGCCGAGATGAAACGCTCCGGCGCGCAATGTGTTTATCTCGATATTACGCAGCAGCCGCGGGACTTTTTGCAGGAACGTTTCCCGCACATTTACGAGACGTGTCTGCGCTACGGAATCGATATGGCGAAGGTGCCAATCCCGGTCGTGCCGGCGGCGCATTATCAATGCGGCGGGATCAAGACGAACATCGACGGCGCGACCAGTCTGCCCGGTCTCTACGCGATCGGTGAAGTTGCCTGCACCGGCCTGCACGGCGCGAATCGGCTCGCGAGCAACTCGCTGCTTGAAGGTCTCGTCTTTGCGCATCGCGCTTGCGCGGCACTGATTCGGAGTCAGCCGCCGGCTCATCCAGCCGGCTCGGTTTCGCTTCCGGAGTGGAAACCGGGCGAAGTTCAAAACGTCGATGAGCTGGTGGTCATTTATCACAACTGGGACGAAATCCGCCGCCTGATGTGGGATTACGTTGGCATCGTCCGCACCGACAAGCGTCTGCAGCGAGCGAGCGCGCGCCTGCGCAATTTGCTGCGCGAGATTGACGAATTTTACTGGAACTTCCGGATCACGGTCGACCTCCTCGAGCTACGCAATCTTGCGACGGTCGCAGCCTTGATCGTGGACTCGGCCCTGAGTCGAAAGGAAAGCCGGGGCTTGCATTTTACGCTCGATTATCCGGAAATGAACGATGCGGCGTTCCATTCCGATACGCTGCTCAGCCGGCGTTGAGGTCGCCTTGGAATGGTTCGTGCTAGGGCTGGATATAACGAAACGGGGCTTGCCTGAGCGAGTGATTCGGATACAACGAAAAGTGCAAATGCTGAAGACACGGACGAAATTTCTCCTCACGACAGTGGTTCTAGCCGTCGCTATCGTCCCACTCCTCCGCGCGCAGTCGCCCTACGAAAGCAGCGCAGATTTCGCCAAATATGCGATGAAGCTGCGGGCGCAGGCGCTCCTCAAAGTCGAGCCGCAGGTCTTTGTCCCGACGACCTCGCGCTTCTCCTTATCCCGTTACCCGTGGAAAACGGATATCGTCACGACCATTTTTTGGATCGGTGAAAATGCCACCGTCAACAATCCGGTGCCCAACCATAAGAGTTCCTGGGATCCGGATTGGACGCGCAACTACGGCGGCTTCGACAATCCCGATCCTTCGCGCCGGCACAACTACATCCCGGTTTCGTTTGTGCCGCGACAGAATCCATTTTACTGCGCGCTGCCGTATAACGACGTCAGCCACGGACAATTCAAACCGGAAGCGCCGATCGTCGTCCCATGGTTTCGGCAGGCGGTCGTGCAACAGGGACACTCGGTCTGCAAAGATCGCTGGATCGCGATCCGCCATGGCAATCGCGTCTGCTACGCGCAGTGGGAAGATTGCGGACCGTTTCGAACTGATCATTGGCAATATGTTTTCCGCAACGAGCGCCCGCGGCCGAATCTTAACCACGGCGCCGGGCTCGATGTTTCGCCGGCGGTCCGGGATTATCTTGGGCTCGGAAACATGTCACTTAACGATTGGCAATTCGTCGAAGTGCGCGACGTACCGCCGGGACCGTGGCGCAATTACGGCGACAACAACAATTTCGTGATCGCCCGACGCATGACGGAAGAGCGACTGGCGGAACAGTATTCGACGAAGTCGAAGGCGAAAAAGTAGCGCCGACGACCTCGTCTAACGACTGGGCGTTCTTGCACAGCCAGAAGGAGTCGACGCAGGAAAGCTCTGAAGAGGACGGGATATCATCCCATCGTCCGCGCAGATTGCGCCGTACCCGTACGACGGAGCGGCAAGGAGCTTACTTTCAGGGATTTCGCTGGTCCCGGCCAATGTCTTCCGCGGGACTCTGACCTTCTTCTCCAATAGTGTCTTTGCGCGAACGACGGAGTAGCAGTCGGTCCTCCGCGGAACCCCCTTTCACTGGTGGCGCACTAACTCCGCCGTCAGTTGCGCGAAGGTTTTTTCGATCTCACGGACGCGGGCGAGGAGTGGATCGTAGCGCTTGCGTTCGGCGTTGCAAAAAGCCCGCAGGGGCTGAAAGAGCGCGCCGATTTCCGCATAGAAAAGATCGATCGCATGCTGCAGTTGCTGTTCAATCGCCGCGACTAATTCCTCGCGTTTTGCTTCCATCTGGCGGTGATATTCCGCGAGAATTTTTCGTCGACGCGCGAAGGCGACGAACGTTCCCGCGATAAAGGCCGAGGCAGCAACGATGCCGGTGACGTCGGCAACGGCGGCGCTGCTCATGGCGGCGATGACCGCGACCAGTCCGCCGGCCGCGGCCACGCCCGCAGGGACGCGGAGCCAGTTCGCAGTTTCACGAAACATCCGCTCGAGCTGCGCTTCCATCCCGCGGCCCGCGATCCGCTCGACGAGCGTGAGCTGGATCGATTGCAATAGCTCGCGACGTTGCCGCGCAAAATCGGGGATCGTTTGGCTAACCTGCGCACGGGCGTCGCCTTCGAACTGCCTCTCCATCGTGTCCTGCAACTGCGGCCACAGACTGCGCAGATCGGTCTCGAGCAACTGGAGCGCGTTCTCGACTTGCGGTTGAATCAGGCTGCGCATTTTCTCTTCGAGATCGGATTGAAATTTTTCCTGCCATTGCGACTTGCCGAAAACGAGCCGCCAGGTTCGCCAGAAGGAGAGATTGTGCTCGAGCAACTCCTGACCTTCCGCTTCGCAACGCCGGCAGGCCTGCTCGATCCCCCGGAGAAACCCGCCAACCTGCCGCAAGGTTTGTTCTTTGCGCGAGGTGAGGATGTTTTCGAGACGGCAGAGCTGTTCCTCGTCGCGCACGATCGTGGCGAGAATGTTGCGCACGCGGAGCGAGCTGTCGGTTAAAACCACGGTCGCGGTCTGGCAGGTGGAGACAAGCTTGCGCAGCCCATGCTTCGATTGGTCAACCATCAGGTTGATGTGCTGCTCGATCGGGCCAAAACCGCTCTCTTCCCATAGCCCCGCCTTGTCGACGCCGCTGGTGCGCGCGAGTAACGCCTTGCGCGCGGAGACCGCAAAAATCGGCGGGGCGAAGCCGAGCCGTTCGTTCGCAGTATCGTGCAGATGTTTCTCGATCGCCGCGATCTCGTGAGGCTCGCGCAGGTCGGATTGTTGGAGGACGAAGAGAATATTCTTGAGCCACCTTTGATTGACAAACTTGAGCAGGTCCCACGCGGACGCGCCCCAGGGGTTGACGACCGAAAAGACAAAGAGGACGAGATCGGCGCGGGGGATGAAATTCTCCGTGATCTCCTGATGCTTCTCGACCATCGTGTTCGTTCCCGGGGTGTCGACGATGTTGAAGTTTTCCAGGAACTCGATCGGCTCGTAGCGCTCCGTCACCTGCTCGGAAACGTCGATCGTCTCGGCGCGGCTGCCGTGTTTAAAAATATAAACGCGATCAGTCGCGGGAAGGACGTCGACCTTGCAAAACTCCTGGCCGAAGAGCGCGTTGAGGAGCGAAGACTTGCCCGCCTTTACTTCGCCGACGACGACAAACAGGAGCGGCTCGCGCACGTCCTTGAGCAAGTTCTGGATCGTGTCGAGCATGATCGACTCGCGCTGCATGTCGGCGGTCAACTTGAGGAGCGCAGCGAGAGCCGCTTCCGTGCGGTTGCGCAACTGCAGATAGAAGTCGGCGAGCATGCCGGCGCCTACGGTTTCGCGGGGCTGACTGAGGGCGAAGGAGTCGGGAAGGCGAAACCCGTGGGGCGGGGTGACGCCGTCGATGAGGGACTGGCGCTCGACGAAATGACGGGAGCCGAGCCGGCCGCTCCCGTTTCTTTCGGTGCCATTGGTTTTCCCATTGCGATCAGCTGCGAAACCGTGACGAATTTGAAGCCTTTGGCTTGCAGTTTATCGAAGACCTCCGGCATGGCCTTGATCGTTCCGGGATGAATGTCGTGCGACAAAATAATCGAACCCGGGCGCGTTTCCCTCACGATGCGGCTGGCGACGACGGACGATCCTGGCCGCTTCCAATCGAGCGGATCGACGTCCCATAAAATTGCCGTGTACCCGAATTCGCTGTGGATCCACTTCTTTTCCCGCGCGGTAATGGAACCGTACGGGGGTCGCATCAGGGTGGGCGACTTTCCGATCGCGGCGCGGATGACATCGTCGGTTTTTTGCAGCTCGCGGCGCACCGCAGCGTCAGACATTTTTCCGAAGGCGGGATGCGACCAGCTATGATTGCCGATTTCGTGGCCTTCGCGGACCGCGCGCTGCAGAATTTCCGGATGGCGCGCGGCATTTTCGCCGATGACGAAGAAGGTCGCGTGAATGTGGTGCGCGGCGAGGATGTCGAGGAGTTCGGGAGTGAGTTTCGTGCTCGGGCCGTCATCGAAAGTCTGCGCGATATACGGGCCGTCCACATGCACCGCACTGTAGCTTAGCGCCGGGGTCGAAGAGGGCTTCGGCGCGTCCAGAGCAGGTGGACTTTTCTCCGGTGCGGCGGCCGGCGACGGGCTTTGCGCGTCGAGCGAACAACCGAACAGAGCGCAAAGTGAAGCGGTGAGAGCCAGGAAGTGGCGAGAGACGAAGAGCTGCGATTTCACAGGCGAAAGATTGCGCTGTACCTAGCAGAGCGGCCCGGCAACGCAAGAGACGCCCCCGGAGAAGCGGCGCTCTTGGGCAGTTCCGAGGCGATATTTCAGAGGCGACGATTAGGTCCTGTTTTGGCAATTATCCTGCTCCTCTAGGTCGATACCGGTGCGCCAATCTCCGCTTCTTGGCGGGCCGGCCTTTTGACCTCCAAACGGACGGTAAGCGGCTGGGGGTTTCCATAAATCGATGAAGATTCTCCTGGTTGAAGATCATGCCGAGACGCGACGGAACCTTTTCCGGTTGATCGAACAACGCGGCCACGAAGTGACGGCTTGCTCCGACGTCGCAACCGCCAAGGCTGAATTGGCGCGAACCTGGTTCCCTCTTCTTATCGTCGACTGGATGTTGCCCGGCGAAAGCGGGCTCGATCTTTGTCGCGAACTGCGCACGGAACCGGACGGCGACGAAATGTTCATTCTCCTCATCTCCGGGCGGACCGATCCGGAGGACCTGCGCGAAGCGCTCGCCGCGGGAGCGAACGACTACCTGACGAAACCCTTCCACACCCAACGCCTCGACGTCCGTCTCTCGGTGGCAGAACGCCAGGTCGGCCAATTGCACGAGCGCCATCTCGCGCGGGTCGCTCTGCAGCAGGCCGCTCAGCGGATGACCGATATTCTCGAGAAAACAAGCGACAGCTTCTACGCGCTCGATTGGAATTGGAATTTCACCTACGTCAATGCCGAGGCGGAAAAGTCCTTCGGCATCGAGCGCGCCAAGCTCCTCGGGCAAAACTTTTGGGAAAAATTTCCCCACGTCGCCGACTCGGTCTTCGCTCGGAATTACCGGCGAGTCATGGCCGAGCAAACGGCAATGGAATTTGAAGCCCTCGCCGAGGATGGTGTCGTCTGGCTTGAAGCTCACGCCTACCCGAACGGCAACGGCATGTCGGTTTTCTTCCGCGACATCACGGAGCGGCGGCGGATCGAGGCCGAACGCCTCACGAAAAGCAAACTGGAGTCGTTAGGCACACTTGCCGGCGGCATTGCCCACGACTTGAATAACATTCTCACGGTCATTTCCGGAAACATCGGGCTCGCGCAATTGGAGGCGCCCGCCGATCAGGGTCCGCTCCTCACCTTTCTCGGCAAAGCCAGCCAGGCCGCGCAGCACGCCGCCCGGCTCTCCGGGCAACTCCTCACTTTTTCAAAAGGCGGAGCGCCCATGAAAAAGATCGCCTCGTTAGGCGAGCTTGTGCAGCGGGCGGCGGAGTTCTCTTTGCATGGCTCGAACCTGCGCGCTTCGATCGAGATTGAGGATCACCTGGCAAAGGCCGAGGTCGATGCCGCCCAAGTCGAGCAGGTGATCAACGCGCTCATGATCAATGCCCGCGAAGCGATGCCCACCGGTGGGATGGTTTCGGTCGCGGCGGAAAATTTTCAAGTCGCGGGAACGAGCAGTCTGCCGCTGGCGCCCGGACGCTATCTCAAGATTTCGATCGCGGACCAGGGGCCTGGGGTCTCGCCGGAACTTGCGGCGAAAATTTTCGATCCCTATTTCACGACGAAGGCAACCGGGAGTGGGCTCGGCCTCGCGATCTGTTATTCGATCGTGAAAAAGCACAATGGCTTTCTCCACCTCGAGAAGAATTCACCGGCAGGCGCGACCTTCACCTTTTATTTACCCGCAACCCGCACGCCGGTGTCGCACAATCCGCTTTTGCCTAACGACGAAAAACAGCGCGCGGCCACAAAGCGCATTCTCGTGATGGACGACGAGGCGACGATTCGCGATCTGACTGCGCAACTCCTTGCGACGATGGATTATGAAGTGACTGCTGTCCCGGACGGGGCAGAGGCCATTCGCGTCTACGAGCGGGCGATGCGTCAGGGCGATACTTTCCGCGCCGTCTTTCTCGACGCCACGGTGCGCGGCGGGCTCGGTGGAGTGGAAACGATCGCGCGACTGCGTGAGCTCGATCCGCAAGTAAATGCGATCATCTGCAGCGGCTATTCCGACGCTGCGGCGATGGCGGAATTTCTGACTTTCGGATTTCGGAGCGCGCTGCCGAAGCCGTTCACGCGCCAACAGCTTGCAGATGCACTGGAGGAGTTGGACGCGTCGCGGGAAGAAACGGCTCTTCGTTAGGCAATCAGCCGCGCGGCAGCTTCTTCAACTCCTTGACGAAGGCGCTGGCACCGCCCGGTTGGTAGCCGAGTTCGCCGACTTGTTGCCCCTCGCCATTCAGGACGACGATGGTGGGAAAGCCTTCGATGTTGTATTTCTGCGCAAGCTCTTCGTTTTGCTTGCGCACTTCGGTGGTGAGCGCTGTCGCGCGCGGGAAATCCACCTTCATGAGGACGAGGTTGTTCTTGGCGTAGTCCTGAAATTCCGGCTGGGTGAAGACTTCGGCGTCCAGCCGCTTGCACCAAATGCACCAGTCGGAGCCGGTGAAATTGAGCAGGAGTAGTTTGTGATTCGCTTTGGCTTCGGCCTGCGCCTTTTGAAAATCGGAGAGCCAGGTCGGTTCTGCCTGGACGGAGAGAAAGGCGAGGCTGGAAAGAGCCGCGATAAGGCTAGCGAGACGAAGAGTTTTCACCCGCAACCTCTCGCCGATTTCGTTCGATCCCGCAACCGACCGCCGGACTGAGGTTGGGATGTGCGCTGTCCTCAACGCGCCGCGTCCGCTGACACAGCCGACACTATAACTGGCTTCCTTGCGCCCGCGGGCAGATGCCTCCCGCGGGCAACAAAAAATTTTGCCCTCCAAGTCAAGCCATCAGGCTCGCAGGAGTTCGTTAGGCGGTCAGGTGCTCTTGAGGTGACCGGAAACGAGCTTGGTCATCTCGAACATGCTTACCTGGCTCTTGCCATTGAAGACGGGTTTCATCGCGGCGTCCGCGTTGATCTGGGTCCGTTTCTTTTTGTCCTGAAGGCCATTTTTCTTGATGTAATCCCAGAGCTTCTTCGTGAGCTCCGAGCGCGGGAGGGGCTTCGAGCCGACAATCGCGGCAAGCTTTTCATCCGGCTGCACGGGCTTCATGAAAGCAGCGTTAGGCTTACGTTTTGAGGGTGCTTTTTTCGCAGTGGTTTTGGGCATAAAGGCTGATTAATCGCACCTTTCTCCGAGAGCAATACTAATTTTCCCCGGGAAAGAAAAAAAATTTCTGCGTTATTTTCCCCGTCGTACCGCCACGGCGGCAAGATCATCGGGCAGCGGATCGCCCCGATCGGGCGCGGCCTGCCGCAGGATACGGTCGAGCAAGGCCTGCGCGCTCGCATCGCGCTCACTGAGCAATTCGCGCAAACGCTCCGGCGTCCAGCGTTCCGCTTCGGCTTTCCAGGAACCGTAGAGTCCGTCGGTGTAAAGGAGAAAGCCGTCGCCCGGTTGCAGCGCGATCGCGACCTCCTCAAAATGCGTGCGTTCGAGCAAGCCTAACGGCGGCGCGGAAGACGCGACCAACTCCGCCGGCCCATCGGCGCGAGTCACGAGAAGCGGCGGATGACCCGCGCCCACGACGACACCCGCACCGGTTGCGGGATCGAGCGTGACGCACATTGCTGTCATGAAAGAGCGCGCTCCGAAGATGCTGCGAAAATCGTTATTGACCGCTTCCATGATCGCCACCGGCCGCGTGTGCTCGACGCTGCCGTGTTGAAAAAGCAGCTTCGCCAACGTGGTGAGAAGCGCCGCTGCCGCCCCGTGACCGGTCGCATCCGCGATCCAGAAAAGCGTACGACCATCCGCCATTCGCAACCAACCGTAGATATCGCCGCCAACTTGGATGACCGGTCGATAAGTCGCCGCCACTTCCCAGCCGGGCAGCGTTGGCGCCTTGTGCGGAATGAGCGATTGTTGGGTCAGACGTGCGGCGGCGAGGTCGCGTTCGAGATTTGTACGCCAGGCTTCGAGCTCGCCGTTTTGTTCCTGCAATTGCTGGCGCATCGATTGCAGGCGCAGTTGCGTATCTATGCGCGCCCGAAGCACGGGAAAGTTTATTGGTTTCGTCACGAAATCGTTTGCGCCTGCTTCCAGCGAGAGCACTTCGCTCTCCTCACCGCTGTGACCCGTGAGCATGATTGCCGGCAATTGCGCGATCGCCGGGTCAGGATCCGAACGCAGCCGTCGCAGCACGCCGGCGCCGTCGAGCTCCGGCATGTCAAGGTCGAGCAGGAGCAGCGCGGGCGGCTCAGCGTGAAGCTGCGCGAGGGCTTCGATTCCGCCCACTGATTCACGACAATCGTAGCCGGCCACCCCGAGATTGCGCACTAACATTCGGCGCGTGACGCGGTCGTCATCGATCACCAAAACATGGCCGCCGTTCTCGTCCATTTTCTATTATTCGGAAAGAAGCGACCGCAAATTTGCATTTTTTTCACAAAAGCATGGCCCTCGCGCCCGCTTGCAATTAAGCGTTGTCACCCGCAACCGATTGAATTAGAAAACGGGGACATCCTCCAAATCACTCCTGCCTGCTCTCATCCTATGAAACTATCCTGCTCGCTCGCCCTCCTCGCCGCTCTCTTCATCTCCGCCTGCTCCGAACCGGAACCGCCGCCGCCGCGTCATCACGTCGCCACTTACCAGAGCACGACCACACAATCGCAGTATCCGGTCCAGCAGCAGCCGTACTACGACAACACGCAACAGCCTCCTCCATCGCCCGACGTCGCCGCGACCCAGCCGCCGCCGCCCGCGCCGGAGACCGCCGCGACGGCCGCGCCAGTGAAGCCGACCAAAGGGGACATCCCGTATGGAATTCCCGTGCCCGATAAACCCGGCTTCGTCACCAGCCCTTACGCGCCGAATCAGGGCTACGTCGATGTCCGCGGCTTCCCGCCCGGCACCGAAGTGCGCGATCCCTATACGAATAAGATCTTCCTTGTTCCCTAGCGAGGGGCTGGGAATCGAGATTCGTAGAATCGCGGACCTGATCCATCATTCCTGATTGCCCCGCGCTGGACATTTCCGCGCAACTTGTGATTCTTCCTCTTGCGCAGAGCTGGCCAGTTTCCGATAGGCGCCCGCCTCGCTTTCGCAACCCATGGACGACCTACGGATAAAACGCGCCCCGCGAATGGAAGCCGAAATCACCGTCACGGGTGACAAGAGCATTTCCCATCGCGCCGTCCTCATCGCTTCGCTCGCCAATGGCCCTTGCGTCCTGCGCGGATTTTCCACCAGTGCCGACTGCACGAACACAGTCGAGGCGATGCGCGCCCTCGGAATCGAGATCGAACAACCGGAACCGGAGGTCCTTATCGTCCACGGCCGGCGCCGGAAATTAACTGCACCCAAGGACGAGATTAATTGCGGCAACTCCGGTACCACCATGCGGCTGCTCGCCGGCATCCTCGCCGGTCAGCCGTTCGCGAGCCGGCTCGTTGGCGACGGCTCCCTCTCCCGCCGACCAATGGCCCGTATCGTCGAGCCGCTCCGTTTGATGGGCGCCCAGATTGAAACCGAAGGCGAACATCACACGGCGCCGCTTCGCATCACCGGGACGTCGTTGCACGGCATCAAATACGCCATGCCAGTGGCGAGCGCGCAGCTGAAAGGCGCGCTCCTTTTCGCCGGACTCTTCGCCAAAGGCAAAACCACCGTGGAAGAGCCGGTCCCGACCCGCAACCACACCGAGCTGATGCTCAATTATTTTCTCGTCCACACCCAGCGCGACAATGGCAGCATCAGCGTCTTCGGCGATCACGTGCCGGAGTCGCGCGACTTCAGCATTCCAGGCGACATCTCCTCGGCGGCCTTCTGGCTCGTCGCCGCGGCGGCCCAGCCCGGCGGACACCTTCTCGTCCGCGATGTCGGCCTGAACGATACCCGCACTGCGTTCCTCGGCGTCCTCGTCCGCATGGGCGCGCAGGTACGTGAAGCGATCGAGGATGTCGATCAGGTGGAACCGCGCGGAATTTTGGAAATTACCGGCGCGAATCTCAAAGCCACCGTGATTCAGGGAAAAGAGATCCCGCAGCTCATCGACGAGCTGCCCATCCTCGCCGTCGCCGGCGCGCTCGCCAACGGCACAACCATCATTCGCCATGCGCAGGAATTGCGGGTGAAGGAAACAGATCGCATCGCCGCGATCGCGCACAACCTGCGCTCGATGGGCGCGCAGGTCGTTGAGCTGGACGACGGGCTCGAAATCCACGGCCGTGCTCCGCTCCACGGTGCGCGGCTTTCCAGTTTCGGCGATCATCGCATCGCGATGGCTTTTGCCGTCGCGGGAATGTTCGCCGAAGGCGAAACTGTCATCCAGGATGTGGATTGTGTCGCGACCTCCTATCCCGGATTCGAGAAGTTGCTGAGCGAACTCGCCAATCCGAAAAATTTTCGCGAGACCACGCCGGTCATCACTTCGCTCGCCCCCCAACGGCCACAAGAATAAGCATTCGTTAGACAAAATCCGCAGCGCGATGGAGTCCGGAGCCGCTCACAAAGTCATCGCGATCGATGGTCCCGCCGCCTCCGGCAAGAGCAGCGTCGCGCAGACCTTGGCCCGGCGCCTCGGCTTCGCCTACGTCAATTCCGGCGCGATGTATCGCGCCCTCACCTGGCATATACTTGAACGCGGCGTCGCCAGTGACGATGCCGAAGCGATCGCGCAGATCGCCGAGCAAGTTGCCATCACCTGCCAGCTGCGCGGCGACGTTTCCGTCATGCTCGTCGATGGCGTCGATCCCGCGGCTTACCTGCGTGACGATCGTGTGAATGATAATGTCTCCCTCGTCAGCAGCGTTCCGCGCGTCCGCGAAATTCTCGTCGAGCATCTCCGTCGTTATGCCCTAACGAATGATGTCGTGATCGAAGGCCGGGATATCGGCTCCGTCGTTTTTCCCGAAACGCCTTACAAGTTTTATATTGACGCTTCGCCAGAAATTCGCGCCCGTCGCCGCTCCGCACAGGGCGAGCAGGATCGCATCGCCGCGCGCGACCGGGCCGATTCCTCGCGGCGCGTCTCGCCGCTGATTATCGCGGAAGACGCCCACGTCATCGACAGCTCCAACCTCACGATAGACGGCGTCGTCGGTGAGATCATTGGCCGCTTGAAATTAAAAGGCCTGATGATCGCGTCGTGACCGCCTGGTACGTTTTCGGTTACAATCTCACGCAGCTGCTCGCGCAGGTTTTCTTTCAATTCCGCGTAATCCATCCGGAGCGGGTGATTCAGGAAGGCCCGGTCATCCTCGCGATGAACCATGAGAGCTATCTGGACCCACCGCTCGCTGGCATCGCCTGCCGCCGCGCGATTTATTTTCTCGCGCGCAAATCGTTGCTCGACATTCCCATCCTCGGCTCGCTCCTTCCGAAACTCAACGTCATCCCCGTCGATCAGGAAGGCGGCGATCGCAGCGCACTCAAGGCACTGATCCGCGTCCTTCGCCGCGACGAGTGCGTTCTGGTCTTTCCCGAAGGTTCGCGCACGGAGGATGGAAATTTGCAACCGGCGCTGTCCGGAATTGGATTGGTCATAGCAAAAACACGCGCGCCTGTCGTCCCGATGCGGATCTTTGGCGCCCACCACGCGCTCCCCCGGGGCGGAGGCAAATTGCGCTTCTGCCCGATCACGATCGTTGTCGGTGAACCGCTGCGCTTCACCGAGGAAGAAGTGGCCGGAACCGGACGCGAAGTCTACCCGCGCCTGAGCGAGAAAGTAATGAAAGCAATCGGTGCTCTCCATCTCGATTAACAAATTGCGTTACCGAAAACTCCGGGGAGACGGGATGTTATCCTGTCGCACTTGCGGAGTCTCGCCCAAGGCCCTTTGCGCAAAACGCAACCGTGAAATCGAAATCCCGGCAACCTCTTTGAGCAAATTGCATCGCACACTCTCCGCGAGGTTCGGCGGAGACTCCGCCGAAGGACGGGGTGACACTGCGTCCTCCCCGGAGTTTGAAATCCCGCCGTCTTGCAATTCGTTAGGCAATCGAGTTGCGAGCTCTAATCAGTCCTTGATATTCGACGATGGACTTACCCGAGCCGCCCGCCGCGCCGCTGCGACCGGCGCGCGCCCCGGCCGCCGGGCTGAAGCTGATGTTGCTGATCGCGTTCGTCCTCGGGCTCGCGGCAGTTTACGGACAATGGCAACATCTCCGTCGCCCGATCGTCGACACCGCGAGGATCACAGCTGCCTCAGCTGTTTCATCATCGCCCTCGCCTCACCAGCCCTAACGAATAGATGATTCAGCTAAAGACGAAAGTGCTTCGGCATAAAAAGCCGTTCGTCTTTGATCTTGTCACCCTGAGCATAGCGAAGGATCTCATGAGCAGCGGTTCGCTGGCAAGCGGTGGACGCGCGAAGTCAGCGCCGCGAGCGTCAGGCAAAGAAATC
>DASXPA010000248.1:0-4655 GCA_036493915.1 Chthoniobacterales bacterium
GGTCTACTTTTCCGCGGACACTGACCCAAAATGATCGTTCACCTCGTTGACGGTACCTACGAGCTCTTCCGTCACTTCTACGGGTTGCGCCGGTTTACCAAAGGCAAGGACCGCCCTTATGGCGCGGTCGTCGGCGTGCTGCAGACCGTGCTCCAAATGATCGAGAACGGCCATACGTACCTCGGCGTTGCCACCGACCACGTGATCGAGTCGTTTCGCAATCGGGTTTGGGCGGACTACCAGACCGGCGCCGGGATCGAGCCCGCGTTGCTCGCGCAATTTCATCCCCTCGAGGAGGCGCTCGCGGCGATGGGCGTTGTCGTCTGGCCGATGATCGAGCTCGAAGCCGATGATGCGCTCGCTTCGGCCGCGCATCTCGCGGCGAAGGACAAGAAGGTGCAGAAAGTCGCCATCTGGACGCCCGATAAGGACCTGCCGCAATGCGTCCGAGGTACCCGCGTGGTGCAGATCGACGGCCGGCGCAAAACGATTCGCGATGCAGCCGGGATACGCGAAAAGTTCGGCGTCGACCCGCCGCTCATTCCGGACCTGCTGGCGCTCGTGGGCGATGCGGCCGACGGCTACCCCGGCATCCCTGGGATCGGCGCCAAAACCGCCGCCCAGCTTTTGAACAGTCACGGTCCGATCGAAAAGTTCCCGCCGGGCATTCTCGGCGAACAGCGCGATCTCGCACTGCTCTTCAAGAATCTCGCGACGCTGCGCACCGATGCGCCGCTCTTCAAGAAGGTCGAGACGCTTCGCTGGCGCGGAGCGGCACCGGCATTCGCAGCCTGGGCGGATCGGATGAAAGCGCCGCGGCTGCTGGAGCGTTGCGAAAAAGCTGCGATCGAAAAGGGGCTGCGCTAAGATCGCATCAATTGGACTGACTCGGCTGGCGAGTCGCTATCATAAGCGGCTTACGATGTATGAACTCAATTGCTCAAAGTTTTTGACGTCGTTGCTTGTTCCAGCCACCGGTCGGTGTTTACGCCCATGACCAGCAGCCAGAGCATCAACAGAGCTTCCGCAGTAATGCCAACAATTGCGATAAAGACGAATAGTCGCTCGGCTAACGGCGGGTACAAAAAGGTTAGCCAGCCTAAACCTGCGAGCGCCATCAACACTCCGAGAAAACGCGGCAGGAAGGTCGATCGCAGAATAAGACAGCCGATCAACAGGCAATACATCCCGAAGAACACCAGGGCGACGCCGCTCGCTTGATCGGTCAATTTCAGAAACAGCATTCCGACTGCGCGGCCCGACAATTCATCAGAGCTAAATACCGAAACCGTTCCTCCATTTCCAAGGTTGGTTAACGTGAAGGCCTGAAACACGCTCCCGCTCGCCTGGATTGCGCAGCCCACAAGTCCGAAGAAGGCAGCAACCAGCGAAACACTCCGATTCACTGGTTTAAACAACACGTAAAACAACGCGACCAACGCGATGTAGAATCCTGTTTCGATCAAGCCGGTAGCAACGCCGAGATGGAATAACTGCTCGTGAGTGACGATCGCGTTTGCCGTCGCCGCGCTGTCGTTCTTGACGACCAGTCCTTTCAGGCATGCGACGCTCAGTATCGATGTAAGAAAGAAGAGCAGGTAAATGAGTCCGGTTATACGCGCTTTTTGTTTGGTCATGAGACTATCCCCGTGTTCTCCAAGTTCTATGCGGTTAATTCTCTTCTTACAACTCGTTAACGCCAGCGCGCTCCTTTGTCGCTCGGCGCGCCGCGTAATGTCAAGCGGAGTCACTGTTAAGTGGATCGGCTTCTCCTGATCAGAGATTCGCCGTGGCGAAAGACGATGCTGTAGTGGCAGGCGTGCCGCCTGCGCGTCTGCTGTAGTGGCACGCGTGTCGCGTGCGTGTATTGGAATTCGCAGCCGACACAGATGCCTCTACAGAGATTGCCAACGCGTTGAGGACAACACGTTCCACCGTCAGCCAATGGTGGATCGGCTTCTCTGAAGACGATGTCGGTCTCCAGCCCGCCACGGTCGCCTCGACACAGCCCTTTCGACTTCGCTCAGGGCACGGTTATTGGCGGCTACGCCTCAGCGCCGTCATCCGATTTTTACCGTTTGCATTTCCACTGTTACCTTGCCGGATGATGAAAAAACTGAATCACGCTCCCAATCTGACTCAGCGTCCACCGCGCAGCCCGCGTGTGCGGCTAGGCGGTTACGTTGTCCTTCCACGCATACTTGATAAGGGTCGCGCCGAGATCGCCGGAACCGCTGGTGAATTCAAGTTCAATAATCCGGGGGATTATCATTGGTTCCGCTTCACCGGAATCACGCCGGAAGCCTTAAAGGCCGAGCTTGCCACTGGTAAAGGCGACTGTGAAATGCTGGCCTGGATACAGGAGAACGCGCCTAACAAGCGAAGTCCATGGGAGATCCAGCAATGGAGCGCTTACTTTTCCGAGCGCGGTCCGGATAGCGACGTGGAAACACTGGAAATGTTCGCCGACCGGATGAAAAAGTTTAACCCTGCCCGCGAAGACGTAAAGACCTGGTTCGACCTGCTCGATCTTGATGATCACGTGACTTTTGGCGGAAAGGCTTAGTTCCGGATCTGTATCTCGGCTGCCCCCTCAGCGCTCGACCGCTACCTCGCGGTCCGGCGGCCGTGTCGTTGACTCGCGATCTCCCGATCCGCTCGGTCGGATTCCCACCGACCCATGCAGTCCATCCGCCGGTTTCCCAGCACGGCGTATTCATCCCATTCGCTCCATTCAAATTTCGGATTTCGGAAAGTTGAAAAGGCGCCGGGAGATTATTTGCCGAGGTGATCGGTCGACTGGATGAAAGTGGCCGTATCATCGTGGAGAGCTTTGAGCGATTCCTGATGCGCGTACACCATGTGACCCGACTGATAGTACCGATATTCGATGTGGTCCTGGAGCTGCTCCGGAATGGGCAGGTGGTGCATTTCGTACCAACCTTCGTAAAACGGCGTGGCCAGATCGAAGTAGCCGCCGAGTAGAAGAATTCGCAGGTCCGGATTGTATTTCATGGCGCTGGCTAAATCCGGCATGACGTTGGTCGACTGCGGCAACGGTTGGGTCGCCCCCGGCGGCTGATGCTGAAAATTCCAGATCTTCCACAATCGGGCCGTAGGGCGGTAAGTCTTATCCTGACCATAGTGCAAAGACTTTCTCACGTAGTCGTTGAAACCGGAGACATAAGCGGAGCCGATGGCGGCGGCCTGCGGATCGTAATCGGCCTCCTTGCTCAGCGGGTCCATGGTGGGACCCGAGAAGCGTGTGTCGAGACGGCCGGTAGTGGTGTCGGTGTCATCCTGGAGGTTCTTCGCGAACTCGCCGCCGTCGATGCGCAAGTTGGCCTTCAGGATATAGCTGACAGGAAGGCCGGTATAGGCGTGCAGCTTTTCAGCAATGTCCTTGCGTTGGGCTTCCGGCAGAATCGCTCCTTCCGCCAGCGCGTGCGCATAGTCCTGCATCGCGAACTGCTCAACCTCTTTGAGAAATGGTTCGAGCTGGGCGGGAGAATTTGGCCCGGGCAACTTGTGATGATACCAGGCGGTCGCCGCGTACGTAGGCAGTGCCATCATGTAGGGTAGATCGACGCCGGGATTGTATTCCGGTCGATCCACGCTCAGGTCGAAATTCAGGATTTGCGAGAGCATGATCACACCGTTCAAGTCGAGGTAGTATTCGTGCTGGAGCAGGTTCACCAGCACGGCGGAACGCGGCGTGCCGTAGCTTTCACCAAAGAGATACTTCGGCGAGTTCCAGCGCCCGTATTTGCTAAGATACGCAACAATAAATTCTGCGAACGCATGGGCGTCCGGATCCACGCCGTAAAATTCTTTTTCCTTGTTCTTGCCGGCGATGCGACTGAAGCCGGTGCCGGGAGCGTCCACGAAAACCAGATCGCTGGCGTCCAGCAGGCTGTAGTCGTTATTAACAACTTGATAAGGCGCAGCCGCGGTATGCGAGTTGTCTGCCGTGATCACCCGCCGAGGGCCAAAGGCGCCCATGTGCAGCCAGACAGTCGAAGAGCCGGGGCCGCCGTTGAACAGGAACGTCACGGGACGTTTGTCCGGTTCCGCATTCTGTTTGTTATAAGCCACGTAGAACATCGAGGCTTCAGCCGTCGGATTCTTGGACTTCTCTTCGCTCTCTTCGCTCTTCCCGCTTTCTTCGCTCTCTTCGTTCTCCTTGCTCGTTTTGTTCTCTTTGCTTTTCCAATCCTCAGTCGAGGCCGCATCATCCCAGCCTTTGGGATGGACGACGAGTGTGCCGGCCACGGCTTGATACGCGATTGGGCTGCCTTCGACAGTCACACTGCCCGGGCTGGTGGCAGATTCGGGCTTGAAATTGGGAGTTGCAGTGGGCGTTGGCATAGCCTTCGACTCAGCGTTGGAACCCTTTTGGGAGGCCGCGTTGACTTGGACGGCGAGTCCCGCTGCCAGAAAGAGGCTAAAGGCAAGCCGAAGGGAGCGTTTCCAAAAAGCAATTTGCCTTTTAGGCGCTGAGCGATTGTCTGAGAAAGGTCTTTTCATCTTGATGACGCTGCTGAATTTTGGGCGGGAACGGAGTTTCGAGCAAACACTGTTTTCGGCCTCGGCCCGCTTCAGACAGCCCACTGAACCAATAGCATTTCATAGCATAAGCAACGGAATCACCTGGC
>DASXPA010000249.1:0-2674 GCA_036493915.1 Chthoniobacterales bacterium
CTTCGCCAGCTCCGCAAATCGCCCGGCTTCACCTTCATCGCCGTCCTCACGCTCGCGCTCGGGATCGGTGCGAACACCGCGATCTTCTCCGTCGTCAACGCCGTTCTCCTTAAGCCCCTGCCCTTTCCCGCGCCGCAAGAACTGCTCGCCGTTGGCTCGATGACGTTGCGGCCGGGCGCGCCGCGCAATCAGCTCAACTCACTTTCTTATCCTGACTATTTCGATTTCCGGAAAGACAATCGCACGCTGGCTAACATCGCGGTTTTCCGAGAGGAGAAGATGGCCTTCAGCAGCGGGGGCGTCGCGCAAAGCTTCGATGACGTCCGTTGCAGCGGAGATTTTTTTGGTGTGCTCGGAATCAAGCCGTTGCTCGGCCGCAATTTCACCCGCGCGGACGAGCTAGCGGGCGGCGGCCCTGGCGGTTTCAAAGTCATCCTCGGTTACGATTTTTGGCAGCGACATTTCGGCGGCGATGCCAAAGTGATCGGTCAGCGGATCGAACTGAATCGGGCGCCCTACACGGTCATCGGCGTGATGCCGGCGCGCTTCCAATTTCCTATCCAACAGGACCCGCCGCAGTTTTATGTCACGATTGCGGGTGACGCGACGACCAGCGACGGCTCGAAGCCGTCCACGGAACAGCGCGGCAGTCACAGCCTGCAGGCAATCGCGCGTTTGAAACCTGGCCTAACGATCGCGCAGGCGCAGGCCGATCTCTCAACCATCGCCGCGCGTCTGGCGAAACAATATCCCGACACGAACACCGACTTCGGCGCGCTCGTGAAACCGTTGCGCGAAGATTTGATCGGCGATGTGCGGACCGCGCTTTATGTGTTGTTCGGCGCGGTCGTCTGCGTACTCCTGATCGCCAACGCGAACGTCGCCAACCTGCTTCTCGCGCGCGCCTCGGTGCGCGGGAAAGAAATCGCGCTGCGCGCCGCGCTCGGCGCGAGCCGCTCGCGCATCGTTAGGCAATTGCTCACCGAAAGCGTTTTGCTTTCCGCGCTCGGCGGCCTGCTTGGATTACTCCTCGCGCAATGGGGCACCTCCGCGCTGGTCAAAGTGGTGCCGCAAAGCATCCCGCGGATCGGCGACATCCAGCTGGATGGCGCGGTCCTCGCTTTCACCGTCCTCGTTTCGCTCGTGACCGGCATCATCTTCGGACTTGTCCCGGCCTGGCAGGCCTCGCACGTCGATCTCAACTCTGCTCTCAAAAGCGGCATACGCACGGGCAGCGATACCGGCAGCAAAGGCCGGCTCCGCAACAGCCTCGTGATGGCGGAAGTGGCACTCGCGCTCGTCCTCCTGATTTGCGCCGGCTTGCTCATCCAAAGTTTCGCGCGGCTCGGCGATGTCCCGACCGGTTTGCGACCTGAGCGTCTTCTCACGGCGCGCATCGGTCTACCGGTTTCGGTTTATCAAAACAACGAAAACATTGTGGAGTTTTACCAAAAGCTGCTGCCGAAAATCCGCGCACTCCCAGGCGTGGAATCCGCCAGCGCGATCGTGCCGCTGCCGCTCAGCTCGAGCAACATGGTGACCGACTTCGATCTCGCGGAGCATCCGCTCCCGGAAGGCCAGCGCAACGACGCGCCCGTCCGCCTGATCGCGACGGATTATTTTTCGACCGCCGGCATTCCAGTGCGCGAGGGCCGGGTCTTCAGCGAACACGACACCATGCAATCCGCGCCCGTCGTGATCGTGAACGAACTGTTCGCGAAAAAATATTTTCCGGGCCGCAGCGCGGTCGGTCGACGGATCACGCCTGGCTTCAGCGCCGACGAGGGCAAACCGAAGATGCGCGAGATCATCGGCGTGGTTGGCGATGTGAAACATCGTTCATTAGGCAAAGACGACACGCCGGAGATGTATCTCCCGCTCACGCAAATCCCCTTCGACATCATGTCGCTCGTCGTGCGCACGCGGGTGACGAACCCGACCAGCCTAACGAACGAAGTCCAGGCGCAGCTCGCGTCGGTCGACCCCGATATTCCCCTAACGAACGTGCGTGTGTTTGAAGATTACATTTCGCAGTCGCTCGCGCGTCCGCGCTTCAACGCGCTTCTCCTTTCCATCTTCGCCGGCGTCGCGTTGCTTCTGACCGCGATCGGGATTTATGGCGTGATGGCTTACTCGGTCGCGCAGCGAACGAATGAGATCGGCATTCGCATGGCGCTCGGGGCGGCCAAGTCGTCGATCTTTCGGCTCATCGTAGGTCAGGCGATGGGGCTCGTGGCGATCAGTGTGGTCGTCGGTGTGGTGGGCGCGTTCGCCGCGACGCGACTGCTAAATAGCCTGCTCTTCGGCGTCGGCGCGGCTGATCCAGTTACTTTCGGCGCGATCGTCTTGTTGATTTCCGGCGTGGCGTTTCTTGCCGCCTGGCTGCCTGCGCGCCGCGCCGCGCAGGTCGATCCGATTGTCGCCCTCCGCACCGAATGAAATGCTTCGACATAACACAGCCATCCTGGCTGTTCAGTCGCGCGGGCTTCCAGCCTGCGCAATTCAACCAGACTGCAGGCTGGAAGCCTGCGCTACCGGTCAGGCTGGAAGCCTGAATTACATGATTACCGACCTCAAATACGCCTTCCGCATGCTCCTGAAGTCGCCCGGTTTCACAATCGTCGCGATGCTCACCCTCGCCCTTGGGATCGGCGTCAACAGCGCCATCTTCAGT
>DASXPA010000250.1:0-7292 GCA_036493915.1 Chthoniobacterales bacterium
TACGCCACTTGGATTTCCAATGAGTAAACCGTTCTGCCCCTTTCGACTTTCAGGATGGCCGATTGCCTGAAACAGTTGCGCCCGGAACTGATTATCCCAAATCGCATCGTAGAGGACAGATTCATCGGAGCGGACAAACCGCGCGATGATTGCCGCCGGCTCAACCGCGCGCGCGGCATCGCCGCTGGCAATTTGGACTGGAAGCGCGTAAGTCTCGGTTGGTCCGTCGAGATAGCTGACTTCGACAAACCAGATTTGAGCAGCGCCTTTTGCAGCCGAAATCGGGCCTCGTTCTACGATCCGAATTTTGCGCAAAGTTCTGGCCTTTGACCCAAACCAACGGCAACTCTGGATGTAACCGGGCAAGATCTCACGTTCCAAATGCGCGCGCGCGCCGTCGGTCAGTATCCCTTCCAAACTCGGATCGGCCTCGATTGTCGGAACTCTTCTCTTTTGCGCAGCCCGGGAGGCGACCGGCTGCGATCGTATCACAAACCAGTAGGCCGTATGCGGACCGAGCATGATCGAATACGGCGACTTGCGAATACGCGGAAAAAAGTTCTGGCTAAAGACTTCCATCAAGCTGCAGCCGGAAAAACGCGAGAGATCGACGCCCGCCGATTGCGAGAAGCGCGACAAGTTTACGACGACGAGCACGTTTTCGTGGTCGATCCTGCGCAGAAAGGCGAGAACCTTCGGATTGTCTGGGGTCAGGAATTCGAGCGAGCCGCGTGAAAATGCTTTGAAGTTTTTCCGCATCGCGATGACCCGGCGCATCCACCAAAGCAACGACGATAAGTTCTTTTGCTGATTCTCGACGTTAATTGCTTCGTAGTGATACTCCGGGTCGATGATGATCGGCAGATGCAACTGTTGCGGATTGGCTCTGGAAAATCCGGCATTGCGATCCGGGCTCCATTGCATCGGTGTGCGGCAACCGTTGCGGTCGCCAAGATAAATGTTGTCGCCCATGCCGATTTCGTCGCCGTAATAAATGATCGGCGTGCCGGGCATGGAGAAGAGCATGGTGTTAAGCAATTCGATCTTGCGCCGGTTGTTGTTCAGCAAAGGTGCGAGGCGCCGGCGGATGCCGAGATTGATCCGGGCATGAGGATCATTGGCATAAACACGCCACATGTAATCGCGCTCTTCATCTGTGACCATTTCGAGCGTGAGTTCGTCGTGATTGCGCAGGAACATCGCCCACTGGCAATTCTCAGGAATCGGCGGCGTTTGATCGAGAATGTCGATGATCGGAAATCGATCTTCCATTTGCAGCGACATGAAGATGCGCGGCATAAGCGGGAAATGGAAATTCATGTGCGACTCATCGCCGTTGCCGAAGTATTTGACCGCGTCCTCGGGCCACTGGTTCGCCTCCGCCAGAAGCATGCGATCGCTGAACTTCGCGTCCATGTGCGCGCGCAACTTCTTCAGGTATTCGTGCGTCTCGGGAAGATTCTCGCAGTTCGTCCCTTCGCGTTCATAGAGATAGGGAATGGCATCGAGCCGTAGTCCATCGACTCCCATTTCGAGCCAGAAATCGAGCACCTCCTCGACCATCCTGTGCACTACGGGGTTATCAAAGTTCAGATCCGGTTGGTGTGAATAAAAGCGATGCCAGTAGTACGCTTTCGCACCCGGATCCCAGGACCAATTCGAGGTCTCAAAATCTTTGAAAATGATCCGCGCGTCCCGGTACTTCTCCGGCGAGTCGCTCCAGACATACAGCTCGCGCTCGGGCGAACCAGGCGCGGCGCGCCGCGATTTCTGGAACCAAGGATTCTGATCCGAGGTGTGATTAATAACTAGCTCGGTGATAACGCGCAACCCCCGCCCGTGCGCCGCATCGAGGAAAGCTTTGAAATCATCGAGCAATCCATACTTCGGATTGACGTCGAAATAATCGGCGATGTCGTAGCCGTCATCGCGCATCGGTGAGGGGTAAAATGGCAGCAGCCAGATCGCGCTCACGCCCAGTTCCTGGAGATAATCGAGCTTCTCAATGAGCCCGCGGAAATCGCCCATCCCGTCGCCCGAGCTGTCGTGAAACGTCTTCACGTGCAACTCGTAAATGACCGCGTCCTTGTACCAAAGCGGATCGGAACCGGTACGCGAAGGATCATCAGTCATGAAGTGAACCTGTGCCGCAAGAATGGAGCAGGCGCAATTTTCCGCCTCGCGATCCGGGCCGGGATTTTCCTCGTCAGCGACGCAGCGTCTGTTAAAACGGTGACAATTAATGAAAAAACTGCTTATCGTTTCGCTCGTCCTCTTGTCCCTTGCCGGGTCGACCTCCGTTTTCGCCCAATGGAGTTCCGATCCAATGATGAATCTCGGCATCGCCGTGAAACCGGGTGAGCAAGTGCAGCCGAAAATTCGGCCGACCGCGGACGGCGGTTGTTACATCAGTTGGTTCGACAACGATCCCAATGGGATGCCGCCGTTTGGTTACGACGTCGATCTGCAACGACTCGACGCCAACGGCGTGCCGCAACTGGGTGCGAATGGTATTCGCATCGCCGATCTCGGGATGAGTTCGACGCAGGACTACGGACTCGACGTCGACGCCGACGGGAACGCGCTCCTTGCCTTTCTTGATGACCGCCGCGCTTACAATCCAAACGTCACCGTGACCATGATCAAGGTGATCCCGAACGGGACACAGGTATGGGGACGATGGGGAGTCGCGGTCACGGGCAGTCAGGATTTTCTGGGCCAGCCGAAGATCGCCGCAACATCCGATGGATTCGTCGTCGGAGCTTGGATCGAAGGCAACAATATTAAGCTGCAAAAACTCAGCAGCCGTTTCGGGCAAAAACTATGGGGACAGAATGGGATTACGATCACCGCGCCAATGGGGATGACCTATTCGGTCGCCGACCTCCATGGCTCCGACAACGGTTCGGTGATTGTCTCCTGGGTCTCAGCGGCGGGGTTCACCAGCCCGAAGCATTTGATGGCGAATAAAATCGCTTCCGACGGCTCACTTCTTTGGGGCGCGAATCATGTCGCCGTTTTCGATGGCGGCTCGCTGCAGTTCGGCAACTTCCCTCCCTTCGTGACTGACGGCGCGGGTGGCGCAGTCTTTGGTTGGTACGAAGTCGGGCCGTTGCAATCGCGCGCCCAGCACATCCTCGCTGACGGGAGCGAAGCGTTTCCGCACAACGGCGTCCTCGGCTCAACCAACGCCGCCCACGATCATGTGAATCCGAGCGTCAGTTACGACCCGTTGACGAGTTCGACCTATCTCTTCTGGGATGAAATTCTGGAAGGCCCCCTAACGAATGAAGGAATCTCCGGGCAAAAATTCAACGCCACCGGCGAGAGGCAATGGGGCGACAGCGGCCTAGTCGTGCAGCCTTTCACTTCTTCTGCGGTCCTCAACGTGACGAGTGTGTTCATGAGCGCCGGGCCGATGGTCGTCTGGTCATCGGAAGCGGCTTTTTCGCAGGACGTGATCACCGGCGCGAAGGTCGATCCGAACGCCAACATCATCTGCCCACCTTTCCCGGTCTCGTCGATTCTCTCCTCGAAATCGCGGCTTAACCTGACTCTCGCGACGAACGGGCGAGCCCTGGCGGCCTGGAGCGACGGACGCGCCGATGGCGGCGACATCTACGCGCAAGATATTAAGCCTGATTGTTCATTAGGCCAGTAACGACCCACTGCAGACCGCCGAAGTTGTAGCGTCCGCTGTCTCAGTGGATTCCAAGTGCGCTGACACAGCGCACGCTCTCGCGACTTATGAATAGAGATACTCGTCGTGATATTCGCGCTGGGGCGCAAACTGCACGCTCTCGTCGCCGCCGGTTTCGGGATATTCGAAGATCTGACCTTCGTAGTTCCGGATGACGATTTTTTCGTTGTCGTGGTAAAGGACGTAACCGGGATTGATTGGCACCTTCCCGCCGCCGCCGGGCGCATCGATGACAAACTGTGGCACCGCATAACCGGTGGTGTGGCCGCGCAATCCTTCGATAATCTCGATCCCCTTCGCGACCGACGCGCGCAGGTGCGACGAGCCGTTGATGAGGTCGCATTGATAAACGTAGTACGGCCGCACCCGGCACATGAGCAGTTTGTGCACGAGCGTCTTCATCGTCTCGAGATCGTCGTTCACGCCAGCGAGGAGGACGCTTTGATTGCCTAACGGAATCCCGTGGTTCGCGAGGCGCTCGAGGCCGGCGCGAACTTCGGTCGTGAGCTCGCGCGGATGGTTGACGTGAATGCTCATCCAGAGCGGATGATATTTTTGCAGCATCGCGCAGAGCTCCGGCGTGACCCGTTGCGGGAGAAAGATCGGGACGCGCGTGCCGATACGAAGAAACTCAATGTGCGGAATCGCGTGCAGCCGGCTGAGGATTTTCTCCAGCTTCGCGTCGCTGAAAAGCAGGGCATCGCCGCCCGAAAGGAGAACGTCGCGCACCTCGGTGTGTTCCTCCAAATACTTGAAAGCGGCCTCGAACTCCGTGTGCAGCTCCTGCTCGCCGACGCCGCTGACGACGCGGCTCCGCGTGCAATACCGGCAGTAGCTCGCGCACCGATCGGTGACGAGAAAGAGAACGCGATCGGGATAACGATGCACGAGCCCGGGAACCGGCATGTGCGAATCCTCGCCGCACGGGTCTGCCATGTCGTAAGGCGAAGCCCACGTCTCCTCGATCCGCGGGATCACCTGACGCCGGATCGGGCAATCAGGATTGTCGCGCTCGATGAGGTTAAAAAAATGCGGCGTGATCGCGAGCGCGAGCTTGTCGCCGGAGAGCAGAACTCCCGCCCGCTCTTCTTCCGAGAGCACGAGATGCTGCTCGAGTTGCGCCAGAGTGGTGACGCGATTTTGCAGCTGCCATTTCCAATCGTTCCAGAGTTCCGGCGCAATATTCGGGAAGTAACCCGGCGCCATAGAGATGAACTCTTTTCCGTCCTTTTTGCCGTCGGCAAGAGTAACCATTTTGATATGTGACGAAAAAGCTAAGGGCCTTAACTATGGTGTCAATGTGGGCACTTTCGGGTGCGCGCCGACGAAGCTTTTTCCGCCTCCTTCTCCTGCTCTTGCTCCTAATCCTGCTCTCGCTTTGGTTTTTCCGGATTAGGAGCAGGAGCAGGAGAAGGATTACCAGGAGGGAGGCACGGTTGCCCGCTTCCTGCTTCCCGTTACAATTGAACAGCGCTCATCGCGCTTCTGTCCATATCGCCGCTTATGACCCGCTTCTTTTGTTTGCTTCTTTTCTTTTCGTTAGGCGTTTCCTTGCCCGCGCAAACCCCGGCTCCTCCAGCCCCGGCGACGACGCCACCGTCGGCAACCCCGGAGGCAACACCGACCATTCCTCCTGCCGCCGCCGCGCCCGGTAAAGATGTCGTCCATCAACTCAACAACGCTTTCGAGAAAGTCTTCGAATCCGTCGCGCCCAGCGTCGTCATCATCGAGGTGACGAAAAAGGCCGACAGCTCCGACAACTCGCTCGACGATTTTCTTTTCCAGCCGCCGGACGACGACACCCACCGCGGCCTGCGCGCGCCCGAGCCGGTGCAAAGCGAAGGCTCCGGCTTCATCGTTAGGCCAGACGGCTACATTTATACCAACTACCACGTCGTCGAGGACGCCGATAAAGTGGAAGTGAAATTGAAAGACGGCCGGGAATTTATCGGCAAAGTCTTCGGCACCGACGAGCGCACCGACATCGCCGTCGTGAAGATCGACGCGACCAATTTGCCGGTCGTGCAAATGGCGAATAGCGACGCCGCCCGCGTCGGCCAGTTCGCCTTTGCCATCGGCGCGCCCTACAAGCTCGATTACACCTTCACCTTCGGCGTCATCAGCGGCAAAGGCCGCAACAAGTTGCTCGAGACCGGCGGCTACAACATCGACGATTACATCCAGACCGACACCTCGATCAACCCCGGCAACAGCGGCGGCCCGCTCTGCGACATCGACGGCAAAGTGGTCGGGATGAACACGCTCATCAACGGCCTTAACCGCGGCCTCGGCTTTGCCATCCCGAGCAATCTGGTAAACGAAATCGGCACACAATTGATCGCCGGCAACAAGATCATCCGGCCATGGCTCGGCATCCGGATCGAAACTTTGGGGGATAATTCGACGCTCCGCGATTTGTTCAAGGGCATCGACAAGGGCGTGATCGTGCGCACGGTCGAAGCTGACGCGCCGGCCTACAAAAGCGAGCTGCGCCCGTTTGATGTCATCACCCAAATCGATGGCGCACCGGTCGCGACCGACACGCAACTGCAGCACGAAATTTTGAAAAAGAAGGTCGGGCAAAACGTCGAGCTCGGCGTCTGGCGTAAGGGACAAACGATGAAGATCGCAGTCACGACCGGAGAGTTGCCTAACGATCTCGGCCGGCCGCCTCCGCTTCCGCCCGCGCCACCAACCGAGCCGCGCCAGGAAGACATTAATCGCTTTGGGTTGCAGGTGCAGGAGTTGACGAAAGAAGTTGCGACGCGCCTGAAGTTGAAAGTGGAGCGGGGCGTGATCGTGACTGACGTGGCCGATAACAGCATCGCCGCGTCGCAGGATATCCAGCGCGAAGACGTGATCACGGAAGTGGACGGCAAGCCGGTCACGAACGTGGCCAGTTTCCGCGACGCCCTCGTCAAGGCCGATCCGAGCAAGGGGATCTTGCTCTACCTCGATCGGAAGGGCAGCCGCACTTTTGCGGTCCTGAAGGCGGGACCATAGGTGTCCCGTCCCGCGACCCGAGGATGGCGGCTGATTTGCGCCGGCGTGCTGGCCGGCCTTCTCAGCGCCGACTTCTGCGCGCGAGCAGACTGGTTGGTCCACTCGAGCGCGCGGCAAAAAGGTTCCCCTAACGAATCGGTCGAGCATTGGAAGGTCGAGCTGAAGAATCCCGACTCGACGGAGCAGGTCACCTTGCATCTCGCTGTTTTCGCGAGCCGCAACGCCACGCTCAAGGTAATCGATCAACCGGAGGCTCCACGCCGCGACCTGGCAGACGTGATGACGGAAACGAAAAGTCTGGCCGGTGTCAATGGCGGCTACTTCGATCCGGATGATGCGCCTGTCGGACTGCTCGTCTGCGCCGGCCGCGTTATTTCGCCGTTGCGGAAAGCGAAGCTCCTCAGCGGTGTCCTCGCGGTCACCGCGAAACAGGTTGATATCGTCAGGGCAACCAATTTTCAACGAAGGGACCGGATTACTTTCGCGCTGCAATGCGGCCCGCTCCTGGTCGAGCGGGCGACACCGGTCGCGGGTTTGAATGACACGCGCCAGGCGCGGCGAACCTTCGCCGCGGTGGACGGAAATGGAC
>DASXPA010000251.1:0-11710 GCA_036493915.1 Chthoniobacterales bacterium
AACGAACGCGTCACCGATCTCTTCATCGATCAGGGTCTGATGGATCGCGCGCAGGCGGATGATGTCCTCCTCGAGACAACTGAGAACGGCAAAGCGATCGAGCGCGCCATGGTCGACAACGGGATCGTCGATGAGGCGCAGTTTTATCAGACGATCGCCCACGCTCTCGGCACCGAAGTGGTCGACTTGGATGAGATCGAGATTTCCTCGCCGCTCCTGAAACTGATCCCGGCCGGCTTCGCCCGGCTGCATCGCGCGCTGCCAATCGGTCTTCAAGACAACGCGATCCGCGTCGCCCTCGCCGATCCGCTCGACACGCAAACGATCGAAGATTTGCGCTTCGCCCTCGGGCACGACATCCACGTGATCGTCGCGCCTAGCGAACAGATCGAGGGCCGACTTCGCAAACACTACGGCGAGGACACCTCGAGCATGGAGGACATCCTCAAGCAGCTCGGTGAAACCGGCGAACTGATGAGTCTGGCGGGCGACGACGCGACCGACAGCAACGTGGAAGCGGAAGCCAACGCCACCCCCATCATTCGCTTCGTCGATCTCATCCTTTACCAGGCGATCCAGGACCGCGCCAGCGACATCCACTTCGAGCCGTTCGAGAACGAATTCAAAGTGCGTTACCGGGTCGATGGCGCGCTCTACGAAATGTCGCCGCCGCCGCGCCATCTCGCCCTTCCTGTGATCTCTCGCGTGAAAGTGATGGCGAACATGAACATCGCCGAGCGCCGCCTCCCCCAGGATGGCCGCATTCAGAAAACCATCGCGGGCCGCGCGGTCGACCTGCGCGTCTCGACTTTGCCGACGCAATTTGGCGAGAGCCTCGTCCTCCGCGTTCTCGATCGCTCGATCGTGAATCTCGATCTGGAGTCGTTAGGCATGCCCGATTACATCCTCCGTTACATCCTCGAAGTGATCGAACGGCCAAACGGAATCTTCATCGTGACCGGCCCGACCGGCTCGGGAAAAACAACCACGCTTTACTCGTGCCTGCGCAAGATCAATACGATCGATTCGAAACTGCTAACCGCGGAAGAGCCGGTCGAGTACGATCTCGAAGGCATCATGCAGGTGCCGGTGAACGACAACATCGGGCTCACCTTCGCGCGCGTCCTCCGCGCCTTTCTTCGCCAAGACCCGGATCGGATCATGGTCGGGGAAACGCGCGACCTTGAGACAGCGCAGATTGCCATCCAGGCCTCGCTCACTGGCCACCTCGTCTTCACCACCCTGCACACGAATGACGCGCCTAGCGCGATCGCGCGTCTCATCGACATGGGAGTGGAACCGTTCCTCATTTCCTCCACCCTCGAGGCCGTCCTCGGCCAGCGCCTTCTCCGCAGCATCTGCCCCGATTGCCGTGCGGCCTACCAGCCTAACGAATCGCTCCTCGAACAGCTCGGCCTTACTCCGCACGAAGTGAGCGAGCGCCATTTCTACTACGGGAAAGGCTGCGAGAGGTGCAACCACACCGGCTACAAAGGACGCAAGGGAATTTACGAGCTCATGAAAACCAGCGAGCCGCTGCGCGAACTCATCAATCAGCGCGCGCCTTCGGTCACTCTCAAACAAAAAGCGATCGAGCTCGGCATGACGACACTGAGGCAGGATGGCATTCGCAGTATTTTTGAAGGTGATACCACGATCGAGGAAGTGCTGAAGTACACCTGACGCTTCAGAACGGGCGGCGCCGAATCGCGGCAATCAGATAGACCAACGCCAGGACGACGGCGCCGCCGGCAATCCAGCAGAATTTCCATTCACGGGCGCGCAAGGCGAGGACCACGCCGATGATGCCGGCCACGAGAACACTGAAGCCGATACCCGCGGCAAGGGCCGTTTCGGTATTCCCGAATTTTCCTCGTCGCAACATCGCTCCGCACTCTACTGCAATCTCCCCTGAAAGTAAGATCGCCATTGTAGAGCTAGCGCCAGAATAATTTCCGGCAGTGCGGACAATCGCAGCCTAGCGAGCGTGTCGAGCGCACCTGACGAAAAGCAGGAGCCGCTGGCGCGCGGGCCATCTCTTTACGAGCTTGGCGGGTGCGAAAAACGTCAGCCGCGAGCGAGGTGCTTTACCGGCAGCTGCATCCGCGGCTGACGGCCTGGTTTCGAGGCGCCTACGGCCACTTCACCGACGCACAAATTCGCTGCGTCCCATCGATCCTTAAAGGCCGCTCCATCCTCCTCACCTCGCCCACCGGCAGTGGCAAGACCCTCGCCGGATTTCTCGGCGTCTTCGATCACCTGCTGCGAGAACTCGAAGCCGGCGCCCTGTCGTTAGGCGTGCATTGTCTCTACGTCTCGCCGCTGCGCGCGCTGACTTACGATATCGGGAAAAATTTGCGCGCTCCGATCGCCGGCATGGGCGTGGAGAAGGAGTTGCTCGTTCACGTGCGCACCGGCGACACGAGCGCGAGAGCGCGCGCGAAATTCCGCCGGGAGCCCGCGCATTTTCTCGTCACGACGCCCGAGAGTCTCGCCGTTCTCCTCGCGCAGGAACGTTATGCTGCGCATCTCGCGAGCTGCCGATTTGTGATCGTCGATGAACTGCATTCTTTCGCCGGAAACAAGCGGGGGGTGGATTTATCGCTTTCGCTCGAACGTCTGGAAGAACTCGTCAGGCCGTCCGCTGCAGCCGGCCACAAGAGACCGCTTTGTCGCGTCGGACTTTCCGCCACGGCGGCACCGCTATTATTGTTAGGCAAATTTCTCGCGGGCGACAATCGTCCCTGCCGAATCACCGAGGCACGAATCGAGAAGGAATCGATCGTGGAGGTTTTCTCGCCGCTCCGGCGCAAGCCTTACCCGCCGGCCGGCTACACCGGCGTGCGACTTTACGCGGAACTGGCAGAGCTGATTCGCTCACGACAATCCGTGATTGTTTTTACAAATGTCCGCTCAGCCGCGGAGCAGATCGGGCTGCGTTTGAAGGAGCTGCTGCCCGAGCTGGCCGATCGCATCGAAACGCATCACGCGTCGCTCGATCGCAGCGTTCGTCTTGAAGTGGAAGATCGTCTCAAGGATGGGGAGCTGCGCGCGGTGGTTTGCTCGACCAGTCTCGAGCTCGGCATCGATATCGGCGCGGTCGATCTCGTCGTCATGGTGGCGACGCCGAAGGGCGTCTCCCGCGCGATTCAGCGAATCGGACGCTCCGGGCATTCGCTGAACAAGAGCAGTCACGGCGTCCTTGTCGCAACGAATATCAATGACCTCGTCGAAGCGACCGCCACCGCTGATCTCGTTAGGCAAAGAACGCTCGATCCGATTAAGATTCTGGAAAAACCTAACGACGTCCTCGCGCAGCACATCGTCGGGATGGCCGCACTGGCGCCAATCGCGGTCGAAGAAGCGTTTGCGATCGTGAAACGGGCCTACCCTTTTCGCGAACTCGAACGGGAAGAGTTCGATCACGTGCTCGAATACCTGAGCGGCGGCGGCGCTTCTCTCCGGCAGCAATACGCCGGGCTTTTTGGCAAGATCGAGATCCGCGACGGCATGATTGCCCTCGCGCATCCGCGCGTGACGCGGGAGTTTTTGCTCAACATCGGCACGATTGTCTCGGAGGGATTCGTCAGCGTCCTCCTCGGCCGGCGCCGGCTCGGTTCGGTCGAGGAAGGCTTCATCAAACAATTGCGCGAGGGCGATCTGTTTGTCCTCGGCGGCCGGGTCGTTAGGCTGGTCGAGACCGGCGTGCAGGAAGCTTATGTTGAACGGGCTGACGGGCAGTTGCCAACCATCCCACGCTGGAACGCGGCGAAGATGCCGCTGACCTCCGGCCTGGCGCATGCGGTGAGGAAGTTGCGCAAAGATCTCAATGTCCGGCTGCGCGCAGAAGGGGACGCGGCGGCGGTGGAGTGGCTGGTCGAGAGGTATCACATCTCGCTCGCGAACGCGCAGCCCATCGTCGAGTTTTTTCGCGCACAACTCGCGATCTCGGAGGTCCCGGTGGGGCGAAAGTTTCTCATCGAGCTATATCGCGAGGGCGAACATTCGCATTATTTTTTTCATGCCCTGATCGGCCGGAGCGCGAACGACGCCCTCTCGCGGATCATTGCCTGGCGGGTGAAAGATCGGATCGGCGGCAACGCGTTGGTTACGATCGATGATTACGGGTTCCTTCTCACGCTTCGGCGTTTTCAAGAGTTGCCGCTCGCGCAGTGGCAGAGTTGTTTTCGGCGCGCCGAAGCGGAGGAGAATTTGCACGCAGCGCTACGCGGATCGGAGTTGGTAAAATGGCAGTTCCGTGGCGTGGCGCAGACCGGTCTGATGGTGCCGCGGAACCTGCCCGGCCGGGAACGCAAGCCGCGACAATTGAGTTGGAGCTCGGAGGTGCTCTTCCGCGTGCTCGAGCAACACGAGCCCGATCATCCCCTGCTGGAGGAAGCCTACCGGCAGGCGACTCACACCTTTCTCGATGCCGAGACAGCATTCACATTTCTCGACGAGGTGCCGAGCTTCGACTGGAAACTGCGGGAGCTGCCGGTGGTCTCCCCGTTTTCGTTCCCAATCTACGCGAGCAAGATCAAGGAAAGCATGATGCTGGAAGATCCCGCGACGGCGATCGAGCGAATTTATTTCGAGCTGTATTCGCGGGTCGAGCAGGTCGCAGGGAAGACGATCCCAAATCGTAAGAAGACCAATGAAGTTTAAAGATCATTTCTCCCGACAATCGACCGATTACGCGAAGTTCCGTCCGCGATATCCTCGGGAGCTTTTTGAGTTCATCGCCGCGGCGGCGCCTGCAAGTCAACGCGCACTCGATTGCGCGACGGGGAATGGTCAGGCGGCGGTCGCGCTCGCCGAGCTTTTCGCGGAAGTGATCGGGATCGACGCGAGCGCGGAACAGATCGCGAGCGCTCAGCCCAACGAGCGGGTGGAATACCGGGTCGCGCCGGCGGAGGCGAGCGGTCTAGCCGCGCAATCGTGCGATGCGGTGACGGTTGCGCAAGCACTGCATTGGTTCGATCTGGTGGCTTTTTATGCGGAGGCGAAGCGGGTCTTGAAGCCGCGAGCGGTGCTCGCGGTCTGGACTTACGACGAGCTTCGCATCTCGCTGGAAGTCGATGCGATCGTTAGGCGATTTCATGATCAGGTGGTTGGTCCGTTTTGGCCCGCGGAACGGAAGCTCGTAGGACGCGGATACCAGGAGCTGCGGTTCCCTTTCGAGGAAATCGCCGCGCCGCCATTCCAGATCGAAGATCACTGGTCACGCGACCGCCTCCTTGGCTACCTCCGCACATGGTCGGCGACGCAGCAGTTTCTCGCGGCGAATGGCAGGGATCCCGTCGCGTTGATTGAGGATGATCTCGTGCACGCTTGGGGAGAACCGAAAGAACGCCTCGCGGCTTGGCCACTGACCGTGCGGATCGGACGTGCCTAACGTCTGTCGCATCTTCCCACTCGTGCTCGCAATACTCGACCTCCGGAGCCGGACACTTCAGGAAGCATGAGGAGGGGAAACAAAGAGGGCGACCCTTGCGAGCCGCCCTCCGTTTCCGAACAACAACCTTCTCCCTAGGTTTTGTTGCTCTGCGAAACTACTTCATTCAGTTTGAAGATCGGCAGGAACATCGCGATCACGATGCCGCCCACGATGACGCCGAGGAACACGATCAGGAGCGGCTCGATCAACGAGGTCATGGCGTCGAGCAGCGCCTCAATTTCTTCGTCCCAGAAGTCGGCCATTTTCTCCAGCATCGTATCGATACGACCGGTCGATTCGCCGGCCGCGACCATCCTGAGGAGCATGGGCGGAAAGATTTTCTTCTTCGAAAGTGCCACGGAGAGGTTGTCGCCTTTTTCCACATCGGCGCTGGCGCCGCGGACACTTTCTTCGACGACGTGGTTGCCGGCCGAGCCGCCGACGATGTCGAGCACTTCGAGAATCGGCACGCCACTGCGGATGAGTTGAGCGAAGGTGCGAGCGAAACGCGACATTGCGATTTTCTGGATGAGCGGGCCGAACACCGGCAGCTTCAATTTCCAGCGATCGGCGAGCTGGCGGCCGCGAGTGGAGCGCAGGAACGCGCGTGCGCCGAAGATCACACCACCGATGCCGAGAATGAGGAAATACCAATTCCCGCGAACGAAGTCGCTCACGTTGAGAAGAAATTGCGTCGGCGCGGGCAATTTCGAACCGAAGTCTTTGAAGATCTCCCCGAAAACCGGAACGACGCGGACGATGAGGAAGGTGGTGATCAAAAAAGCGATGGAAACGACGATCACCGGATAGGTCATGGCAGATTTGATTTTCTTGCGGAGGCGCGCCGTCGATTCGAGAAAGCCGGCCAACCGATCGAGAATTTCGGAAAGCAAACCGCCGTGCTCGCCGGCTTTCACCATGCTGATGTAGAGCCGATTAAAAACGCGCGGATGTTTCGCGATTGATTCGTGAAGGGTCTCGCCGCCCTGGACGCGAGCAGTGATGTCGCTGATCACGTGCTGCAGGTTTTTTTGTCGCTTCGCATCGCATTGCTCGTAAAGCGCTGTGAGCGCCTGAGTGAGCGAGATGCCGGCTTCGATCATCGTCGCGAGTTGCCGGGTGAAGAGCACGAGGTCCGTTTCCTTAACGCTCAGGAGCTTGTTTCTCTTGCGCGTCGCGGAGGCTTTTTGTTGGAGCGACAGAACCATGAGTCCGCGACTCATGAGACTGGAGACGGCATTTTCCTCGTTCAGCGCATCCTGAATACCATTGACAATGTTGCCGGCGCCATCACGAGCTTGATAGGAGAAGGTGAGCATAGTTGTTATAGTTAATATACTCAGAATAGCAGCTCTGATGCCAACGAAGCGCTCGTCTCGCCGAAATCATCGCTGTTCGAGAGAATAAGCCCATGGAACGCAGCAGGGCCTCTGCCTGGTCCGGGAGGTCGCGCCTTCTTCTCGCTCTATTCGAGTTGCGCGATCCGATTGGCATGGCGACCGCCTTCAAAATCGGTCGAGAGCCAGATGCGCACGATCTGCAACGCCATCTCCTCGCTGATCATCCGCTCGCCTAACGACAAGACATTAGCATCGTTGTGCTGGCGGGAGAGACGCGCCGTATCCTCATTCCAGCAGAGCGCGCAACGTACCCCCCGCACTTTGTTCGCCGCGATGGCTTCCCCGTTGCCCGAGCCGCCAAGGACAATGCCGCGATCGCATTCCCCCCGCGCGACCGCTTCGGCCGCGGGCCGGATGAACTTTGGATAATCGACCGGCTCGGTGCTGTCCGTACCGAAGTCGACCACTTCGTGTCCTAACGACGGGAGAAGCTCTTTGATTTTCTCTTTGTAACGGAAGCCAGCGTGATCCGAGCCGAGAGCAATTTTCATTTCGACTTTTTATCCAGCCGCGCCGGGTATGTCGAGCCCTGTAGATCAGGGCTCGCCGGCGGAGGGTTTCGCAAGTTGTTCCCAAAGCTTGCGCTCGGCATCGCTCACATGTTTTGGGATCGCGATTTGCGCCATGACATAAAGGTTGCCACGCCCCCCGCTCGCGCTCGGGAGGCCGCGATCGCGCAGGCGAAAACGCTGACCTCCCTGGGTGCCTGCCGGAATTTTCAGCCGGCGTTCGCCTTCCAGACTCGGGACGACCAACTCCGTCCCGAGGACCGCTTGCCAGGGCTGGAGCGTCGCCTCGTAAATAAGATCGTTTCCTTCCACCGAAAAATCGGGATGCCGCGCCAGGCGCACGCGCAGAAAAAGGTCGCCACTCTTCCCGCCGCCCGCACTCGCCTCGCCTTGGCCGGCGAGCCTGATTCGCTGACCCTCGTGGACGCCGCGCGGAATCTTTACCTGATAGGTTTCGGTTTTATCGGAACCGGCGCGCCGCAGCGAAACCTGCCGCTTCGAACCGTGCAGCGCTTCCTCCAACGTCACCATGATATCGGCCTCGACATCCTGCCCCCGCTCAGGCGTGGCGGTGCGCCGGCCGAAACCGCCACCGAAAGCCGACTGGCCGCGGCCGCCGCCGAAAAACGCCTCGAAGAAATCGCTAAAGCCGGTGCCGCCAAATTCGAACTCCACTCCGCCCCCGTTACCTCCGGCGTAACGACGAAAGCCGCCTCCTTCTCCGCCTCCCCAATCGGGCGGCGGCTGGAATCCCCCCGGCTGATTCCAATCCACGCCGAGCTGATCGTATTTCGCGCGCTTCTCGGGATCGCTCAGGACTTCGTAAGCCTCATTGAGTTGCTTGAACTTTTCCTCCGCCGCGGCCTTTTCCTTCGGCTTGGCCATGTCGGGATGGTGCACCCGGGCGAGCTTGCGAAAGGCGCTCTTGATCTCCGCCGCACTGGCGCTTTTGGCCACGCCTAACGTTTCGTAATAATCCCGGAATTGGACCGCCATAAAGTGGAAATGAATTTCCGCGCAAGCTTCGATTGCGCAACCTGAGTCCGTGAGAGCGAGGCGTAATTAACGCCGAGAGCGAGGACGCGGAGGTTCTTGATTTTTTAGTCGCGACGATTTGTCATCGTCTCCGCGCTCTCGGCGGTTAAAGACTTTGCCTAACGATCCGCGAAGATCGTCGCGCCACTGATGTCGCCACTGTCGAAGCTGAATCCCACGGCCTCGGAGTGCTGCAGCGAGCGCAGCAGTTCGGCAACCGCCTGGGCCGCGGCGGAGGAATAAAACCGCACCAGGCCAACCGTCGTGCGACGGCCGAAAACGGTGATCATAATCGTGTCTTCGTCGACTGAGTTCATGAAAATGTGACTGCCATTCCCCTGGTGAAAGAGGGCGTTGAACTCCACCTCCCCGATCCTGCGCGCGAGCTCGCGGGTGGCCGCGAAGGAGCCGGCGGCGAGCGCCGCGATGATCGTCACATCCATTACGAAATGGTCGCCAAATTGCGAAATGACGTTGCCGCCGCGATCGATCACGACGGTCAGTTCCGCGTCCGCCTTTTTCAAAAAATCGCCAAGCAGGGCGTCGAGCTTTGCGACGTGCTCGATCGTGAGCGCGGGGATGGTGTTCATAAGGAATTGGCCGGTTGCGGGACGACCTGCGGCGCAGGGGCGGCGTCGGCCGCGGTGCTGTCGCTTTGTTTGCTAAACTTTTGCAGCAACAACTGCGAAACCGCGTTGAGCGTGGCGAAGACATTCTGGCCCGTGCTCGAGACGACCTCAAAGCTCTGTACCCGTTTCTTGCGATTGTTGAGCAGGAACTCGAGGTAGTTGAGCGGCGCGATGTTCGTGAGGTCGCGTTTGTTGTACTGGAGAACGCAGGGGATTTCGTCGAGCGAGATGTTCTGCTGGGCGAGATTTTGTTCGAGGTTGCGGAAGCTCTCGACGTTTTCCTCCATTTTTTCCCATTGCGAATCGGCGACGAAGACGATGCCGTCGACGCTGCGCAAAACGAGCTGGCGGGTGGCGTTGTAAATCACCTGACCGGGGACAGTGTAGAGCTGAAACTTTGTCACGAAGCCTTTGATGACGACCGCGTTTAAAGGCAGAAAATCAAAGAACAAGGTGCGATCGGCGGCGGTGGCGAGCGAGACAAGATCGCCGCGGTTCCCCGGGCTGATGCGCTCGTGGATGTAAGCGAGGTTGGTGGTTTTGCCGCAAAGCGCGGGACCGTAGTAGACGATCTTGAATTGAATCTCGCGGCTGGCGTAGTTGATGATAGACATGGGAGTTCGTTAGGCGTTAGGCGTTAGGCGGCGGGTTGGGCGTAAATCTGCGCAAGCTCCTGGGTAATGCTGCTCAGGCGTGCGCGCGTATCCGGGGCGATTTCATCCGCGGAATGGAGGGCGGCGAGACAGATGTTGTCGGAGATAAAAAAACTCACCGGGGCCTTCGCACAGAAAACCGTGATCGCCTGCATGCTGCCAAAATTCGCACCGCTGATCTGTTCACCAATGCGCTTTGTGATCTCCGGCGCCATCGCGCAAAGCGCGTCAGCTTGATATTCGCCGGGAATGTTGCCTGCGAGACAGAGGCCATCCGAAAAAACCGCGGCGCAGGCGGAGACGCCCGGTAACTCGCTGGCGCGGGCGACGATCGACTTCGCGTCCGGCGGCGTTGTCTCCGTTGTAGCCGGAAGCGTTGAGCCCGGCGGGGGCGACGCTGTCGGTTTGGGCGCAGTCGTTTCGAGTTCGGCGGAAATCTGTTCCTTTTCGTTAAGTGATTCGACGGTGGGAATGACTGCTTGGAAAGGGTCAGCGCCCCCGGCCGCACCGGCGTCGACCGCGCCTTTCACGATCGGAGCGGCGGACATCTGCAGGCGGGCAGCGTCTTCAGCGGCTGTTTGGCTGAACGGCGTTTCAAAAATATCGGCGACCTCAACTTCCTCCTGGTCGTCGCGGAGCTGCAAGCTTTCGTTAGGCAAATTCTGCAGCACTTCCGGCAATGGCAACGAGATGGGCACCCCGCCTTCGTCCAAAACGAAGCCGGCGCGGAATTCCTCCGGCATGGCGGCGTAAAATTGCGCAGGCGAAATCGCGATCCGGCCTAACGACAACTGCGGTTCGACAATCGCGAAAGGCAATTCGATTTGCGCCGATTCAGGAATGCTCTCGAGCGAGCCCGTAAATTGAAACGACGGGACCTCCCGCAGGATCGCGCGCAACGACAACTGGATGCGTGGCCCTTCGCTGGAAAAAATGAGCGGCGCGGTCTCCCCGTCGGGAGCGGATTGCAGGGGCAGCGGCGGCGGTGGACACAGGTCGCTCGCCGGCGGCGTGACTTTGACCGGAATTCGCGCCGACGCTGGTGGCGCGAAAGGCGCTGGCAAAGGAATGGGAACGGGCGACCCACTTGAGGCTGGAACTCGCTCAGTGGCGGGCGCGCCCGTTCCGTTCGGAGAAATTGTCGACTTGATCAGGCGGAAGCCTGACCGCTGGGGCGGCTCGCTCAGCGCGGCATCGGAGAGAGAAGATTCTGCTTGTGCGGGATCCGGCGCTGCCGGATTCGTGGGCGGCGAGCTTGCGGCCGCGGTTTGCGGCGGCATCGGAAGGCGGATGGGCGCGAGCGATGGAGCTTTCGCGGCGGGTATCTCGGCCCGGGTTGTCGCGGGCGGCGCGGCTGCGACGGGCGGGGGAAGTTTCACTATTGAAACTGGAGTAGGAGTTAGGGATGCCGGCGTTGTTGCGGCGGGAGCTGGCATTGCGACAGGCGCCGGAGTCGACGCCTCTTGAAGAGTTGGAGCGGCGGTCGGCAAACGGTTTTCGACTTCGGCGGAACGCTCCGGGACGACACCCGGCACGGTCGAAGGCAGCGGCGCCAATGGCGTGCCGAAGCGTTCGCTGTCTTCCAGTGTCACCTGCGAAAAGGGCGTCTCCATTTGCGGAAGAACCTCTTCACACACCTGATCCGGGCGGACGTGCAACCTCGCAATTTGCTCCAGCACTCTGTCGAAAGGGAGCGTGATCTCACGCTCATCGCCAGCGCCGATCTCGCTCGTAAAAATTGTCGGCGCCTGCTGATAAATCGCGCGCAGCGGCACCGCCGGGCGACCCCTCGCCAGGCCGCGTTCCAGTTCGGCCGCATTCAGGAGAACCCGATGCGCCGGATCGACCTCGGTCTGCTCGAGCAATTCCGCGGGAATCTGCGGAAGCAATTCGGTTAACGGCAACGCGACCGTGCGTTCCGCGGCCGGCGTGACCAGCGGCGTAAGCGATGGGGAGCTCGCCGTGGCCGCGGGCATTTCGCCGCCGAACGAAATCGTGCGCCGACCGGCCGGGGCCGGCGGGGGCATGAGCGGGGCAGCAAGCGTCG
>DASXPA010000252.1:0-17909 GCA_036493915.1 Chthoniobacterales bacterium
CGCGGAAGGTTGAGCGTGGCCCGAGGATGGCAGCTTGCGCTTGCGCGGCGAAATTGTTGCGGCCAAACTCCTCGCGCGTCCGATTTTTAATTGGAAGATGATGCTTATGAAAATCTTGAATCGAAGTCTGAGTATCAGCGCTTTGCTTTTTCTCGCAGCCGCCTTTCCCACGCTCGCCCGCGCCGATGCCAAAGCCGAAGCTTATAAGTACAGCAGGGAAGCCGTTGCCGCCGCCAAAGACAAAAATTGGGACAAAGCGATCGATCTTTTCCAGAAGGCGGTGAAGGCCGACCCGAAAAATCCGGACAATTACAACAACCTCGGGCTCGCTTTCAAAGGCGCCGGCAAGATGGACGATGCGATCAAGGCTTTTACCGACTCGCTCGAACAGAAGGATGACAACGCTCCCGCCTATCTCAACCGCGGTGTCGCTTACATCTCGAAACAGAAATACGACCAGGCGATTCAAGACCTCGATCGCTCGCTCAAGCTCAATTCTGACAGCGTCCTCGCGCATCGCTTTCGCGCCTTCGCCTATTTGCAGAACAAGGACTACGCCAAGGCGGTGGCCGATTACGACGTCGTGCTGAAGGAAAAGGAGAACGATCCGGAGATTCTCGATCGGCGCGCTTTTGCGCTCTGGAATCTGAAGAAATACGATCAGGCGATTGCCGACTACAGCAAGATCATTAAAGATAAGCCTAACGACAAAAGCGCCTATCTCAGTCGGAGCTACGTCTATGAGTTAAAAGGGGACGCGGCCAATGGGATCGCTGATTGCGACAAAGTGTTGAGCATGGACCCGAGCAACCTCGACGCGCAGAATCGCAAAGCGCGGCTGGAATATCTGCAGAAGAAAGCCGCCGCGACACCGACGCCGACCGCGCGTCCGCGCCGGACATTGCCTCCCGAGCCCACGGTGACGCCTCGCAAGATGCGGCCGCCCGGCGGCGGTAGGTAGCGGATCCGGCAAAACTCCGGATCGGTCATGTTTCAACGCGACTATTCCGTGCGCAAGGCTGCCATCGGGCTGATCCGCGTGGCGCGCCGCGCCGGGAGCCAGGTCGCGAGGGCGGCGGTGGCCGCGAGGACGAGCGGCGCGACGGTGAAGGCGAGAGGATCGAACGCGCCGACTTCGTAGAGCATTCCGCTCAGAAGCTTGCTCGCGCCGGCCGCCAGCAGCAGTCCGAGGAGCATTCCACTTCCGAGCATCACCGCGCCTTCGCGCATGAACATTCTCAAGACGGCGCGGCGTTGCGCGCCCAGCGCCATGCGAATGCCAATTTCCCGGGTGCGCCGCGCGACAGAGTAAGCCTTCACGCCATAAACGCCGACCGTTGCGAGGGCCAGCGCCAACCCGCCGAAGATGCTGAACAAGGCTGCGCCCGCGCGCACGATCCAGAGTTCAATGTTGCCATCAAGATGTTGCGCAAACGTTTTCAGGCTCAGGATCGGAATCGCCGGGTCGACCTCTCGCACCGTGCGGCGAATGAGATTAGTCGTCGCAGCGGCATCGCGGCCGGCGTTAGGCGCGAATTTGAGGTGAAAGAAAACGTTGCTCTGGAAACCTTCGGCAAACGGGAGGTAGAGCGTGCCGTTGGGATCCTTCTCAAACAAGCTCTCACGCGTATGCGGCGCGATGCCGACGATCTCGATTTGCGTTCTCTTGTTTCCGCCGCTTTTCGTGTCCGACGCATCCTTATCCGCGAATTGAATCCACTGACCCAACGCGTCGTCGTTAGGCCAAAGCTTCTTCGCCAGCACTTCATCGACGATCGCGACTGTCGGTGACCTTTGCTGCATCGCTTCCGAGACATTAAAGCCCCGGCCCCGCAGCAGGTGTAGCCCCACGGTTTTGAAATAGTTCGCGCCCACGCTGTTCCAGGTCGCATCAAACGCGCGACCTTCCGCCGCGGTCGCGGGTTTCGCATCCGGCGACGGATTGACCCCGCCGCGCTGCACGTTTTTGTCGAGATCGATCAATCCAAATGGAACCGTTGAGGAAATGCTCGCGCTTTCGACGCCGGGTAAGGCTGCGAGACGCTCTTCGAGCGTGTGATAGAGATTCAGCGAGTGCGTCTGGTCGTAATTGGCCAGGCTGGCGTCAACTTCCAGGAGGTAATTTGACTTCGTTTGCAGACCAGTCTCCACATTTGCCGCTTTCTCCGCGCCGCGGATGAAGAGCGCGGCTGCGGTGAGGAGCGCGAGAGAAAACGCAATCTGGACGACAACCAATGGATTGCGCGGCAAAAATTTCCAGCGCCTAACGACTCTATCTTCGCCCGCCTGCTCCTTCAGATCGCCCATGACTGCGGACTTCGACAGCTTCAACGCCGGCCCAAGCGCAAAGGCCAGCGTCCCCATGAGACAAAAGGCAAACGTCGCCATCAGCACCGGAAAGCTCAGGCCAGTCGACCAGACCATGTCGATCGGGAGCGCCCGACTTAACGAGGCCACAAGAAAATCGGACGACCACAGCCCCAGCAGCATCCCGAAGACTCCGCCGATCAGCGCCAGGACGAGACCTTCGATCAGCAATTGCCGCACAATCCGCCCGCGACCTGCACCGAGGGCGAGCCGAATCGCGATCTCCTTCCGCCGCGCGGTACCGCGGGCGAGCAACATGTTGGCCAGATTCAGACAGGCGACGAGCAACACCACACCCGACATCCCGAAGAGCAGCGGCGCCAGTCGCTTAATGTTATTGCCGCGGCTCGGACTCGTGCTCATGGAGAAGCGGGAAAGCTGCTCGAGCGTGAAGGTCTGATCCTTCTGCGCGACTGGGTAGGTTTGCTCGAGACTCGCTGCTAAGACTTTCACTGCCGAGGCCGCTGCGGTCGCGGTCACGCCCCCTTTCAACCGCCCGACGACCATCAGCTGTCGGCCGTTGCGATCGTCGAGCTTGTCTTTGTTCTCCGTCTCGAAATCGTTCGCGACTTCATCATAAACCCCGAGCGGGAGGAATATCTCCGGTGCGAAAATCTGCGTCGTGCCGGTGAAGCCTTTCGGCAGAATCCCGATCACCGTAAAAGGCCGGCTGTCGATCGTAATCAGCGACCCCAGCATCGAAGGATTGAGCCCGTTCTTTTTCCAATAATGGTAACTCACGATCGCCACCTGTGAGTCGCGCCCGAGCGTTTCCTCCTCCGGGCGAAAGGCGCGGCCGAGCACGGGCTTCACGCCCAGGACAGTGAAATAATTCGCGCTCACGACGTCGGTGAAAGCGCGCCGCGTGCTTCCCTTTTCGCCGAGGCCGACCATGGCGAGGTTGTGCGCCATCACCCCCGAGAAGACGCTGTTCCGTTCGCGGATATCGAGATAGGTAGGATAAGAAAAGCCGCGATAGCTCTTTGGATCCTTCTTATCCTGCGAAAATACCTGCACCACCTCGTTGGCCTTGGCGTAATGCGGCGGCTGAAAGAGCATCGCATTCACGAGGCTGAAGATCGCGGTGTTCGCCCCAATTCCGAACGCGAGCACGATCACCGCCGCCGCCGTGAAACCCCGAGCCTTGGTGAGCTGTCGAAAGGCAAACCTGAAGTCATGAAGCATACGAGTGTGATGCGTCGAGCGAGAGATTTGGATTCAAGAGATCGTCAGTGAGCCGAAAAAGGCTCACTCGGCTAACGCGGTCTTCGAGTCTATCTATGCACAATCAGCCGCGGTAACACCACCGAAATGAAATCGACGAGGAAGTGGCCGATCATGTTTGCGACCAAATCGCGTCGCCAGAGATAGAACAGCGTCAGGACCACACCCAAACTGAGGGCGAGAACGATGTTGGCCCAGCCATTCGTCCCATGCGCGAAACCAAAGACGAGCAGTGGAATGGCCGCAGCCCAAAAGCGATTCAAGCCGAGCAGCTGCAGCCGTTCGATCGCGTATCCGCGATAGAATAGCTCCTCCACGAAACCTGCGCGGATGACGATAAGGATCACGAGCCAAAGCGGAAATTTTGCAAACGCCACGCCCAGTTCACCGCCTCGAAAATGAGTGAGGCTGGCGACAATGCCACCTGCGACGAAACAAATTAGCGCCAGCACAACGCCCCAGCCGATCGAGCTTGTCACCCAAGGCGAGCCGAGGTGGATCGAGCTGAGCGGTAACTTTTCTCCCCGCCGGATGATGACCAAAAGCACGATCGCACACAGCCAGTTGAGCGGCTCTTTCCATAACGTGCCCGCCTGGCTATAGGTCGGATAGAAAAACGAGACGGCCCAACGAACGATGAGCAACCCAAAAAGGGCAATGAACAATCCTATCCAGGTAGCCAGCCGAGCCTTCGGCTTAGCAGCAGGTGAATCATTCATACCTGCGGAGCAGGATACGCGAATCAGTAACCGGCATTCAAGCCTGCCCGATCTCGCTGGCAAAATGTGAACTTGCTCGCCTTTCGCTGCGTCGTTTGTAAAATCGCCGCGTGAGCAGCTTTTTCGCGGATCTTGGTTTTGCGTTTCGCATTCTGCGAAAATCTCCGCTTTTTTTTGCGACGGTCGTATTCGTCCTCGCGCTCGGCATCGGCGCGAACTCGGCCGTCTTCAGCGTCGTCGACGCGGTGTTGTTGCACGCGCTGCCTTATCGCCAGCCCGATCGTCTCGTCATGTTGTGGGAAAAGAATCCGACTCTGGGCGCTTTCGTCGGCGATCGCGTCCCGGCGGCCTATAGCAACTTCATCGAGTGGAGAAAACGTGCGACGAAGTTCGCCGCGATCGCCGGCTTTGCCGACGCTAATTTCAACCTAACGAGTGCTCCGGAACCGGAACGCATCTCCGGTGCGCGCGCGTCCGCCAACTTCTTCGAAACGCTCGGGGTGCAACCGCGTCTCGGCACTAGTCTGGCCGCGGCCGCGACCGATCCCTCCCGCACGCAGGTCGTGCTCTTGAGCGACACGTTTTTCAAAAATCATTTCGGCGGCCAGCCTAACGTCCTCGGTCAAAAGCTCACTCTGAACGATCTCGCTTACACGATCGTCGGAGTGTTACCTCCGGATTTCCACCTCCCGGCCAGCCGCGACGGTTCGGAGCAACGCAAACCGGACCTATGGGTGCCCTTCACACCGGCCGACAACAGCGACCCGATCGAATTCAATCGCCGCAAAATGCAGGTCTATGGCCGCCTCGCCGACGGCGTGACCCTGACGCAGGCGCGCGCCGAGATGGCCGCGATCGCGCAACAACTCGCCGAGGAAAATCCAACCGTCGATGCTGGTTTCGCGGCGAATGTTTTCCCCATCTATGTCGAGGACGTCGGCCAGGAGCTAAAGCGCAACCTGACGGTCCTGCTCGCGGCAGTTGGGTTCGTTCTTCTGATCGCCTGCGCGAACATCGCCAGCCTCATGCTCTCGCGCGCGGCCATCCGCGAACGCGAGATGGCGATTCGCAAAGCGCTCGGCGCGGGACGGGCGCGACTCATTTCTCAGCTGCTCGCGGAAGGCCTGGTCCTGAGTGGAATCGGCGCGACGCTCGGTCTGCTCTTCGCGCAACTGGCGATCACGTTGTTTGTGGCGATGAAGCCGGCCGGAATCAATCGACCGGAAGAAATTCATCTCAGCCTCGCGGTGCTCCTCTTCACCACCGGAGTCGCGATCGGGACCGCGGTTCTTTTCGGCATCGCTCCCGCTTTGCAGGCGGCGCGCGCCGATGTGAACGCGGCGCTGCGCCACACCAGTGGCTGGCGCGCGACCGCGCCGTCCGGTCGCCTTCGCCACCTTCTCATCGTGGCGGAAGTCGCGCTCGCCTCCGTCCTCCTGATCGGTGCGACTTTCATGATGAAAAGCCTGGTCGCCGTCATGGATGTCGATCCCGGATTTCGCCCCGATCATCTGCTCACGATGAAGTTCAGCATGCCGCCATCGCGTTATCCTTCGAACGCGACCATCGCCGGTTTCTGCCGTCAGGCGCTGGAGAAAATCGCGGCGCTTCCTGGCGTGAAGAGCGCGAGTTTCTCCGACGGCCTGCCGCTAACCCGCATTCGCCTAACGAAATTTACCGTCGACGGCCAGCCTGAGCCGAAGCGCGGCAGCGAGCCGACCGCTGATCTGCGCGGGATCGTGAACCCGGATTACTTCCACACGATCGGCCTGCGCTTGATCGAGGGTCGCAACTTTACCGCCGACGAGCTCAATAACCGCCGACCTCTCGTGATCGTGAATCAGGCACTCGCGCAGAAGCTTTGGCCTAACGAGTCCGCAGTCGGTCAGCATTTGCGGAGTGTGCCCTCGAAAACAAAACCGGTGCCGACGGTTTCCACTGTCATCGGCGTGGTCGCGAACACTCACCAGCTCTCGCTTGAGGAAGGCACCCGCCCGGAAATCACCAAGCCGATGGTCGATTACACCCAGCTCACCCTCGCCGTGCGCACCGCGCTCGATCCGGATAGCCTCGTTAGGCCGGTGAAAGAAGCGATCTGGTCGATCGATCGCGCCCTCCCGGTCTTCGAGTTGCAAACGATGCAGCAGGTCATCGACGACAGCACGAGCCAGCGTCGCTTCGATGCCTTTCTCATGGGCACGTTTGGGTTTCTCGCGCTCATCCTCGCGGCCGTTGGCATCTACGGCGTGCTTTCATCGCTCGTCGCGCAACGAACCCAGGAAATCGGGATTCGCATCGCGCTCGGCGCGCAGATTCGGGACGTCATGGTCATGATCCTCAGTCAAGGCGTGCGCATGGTCGCGCTCGGTTTGCTCATCGGCATCGCCGCCGGCTTCGCCCTCTCGCGCTTTCTCGCCAGCTTATTCTTCGGCGTCAGCGCAACGAGCCCGGTGACTTACGGAGAAGTTGCCTTGCTTCTGTTGGGAACCGCCGCCTTCGCGTGTCTGCTGCCAGCGTTGCGCGCGACGAGAGTGAATCCCATTGATGCCTTACGCTACGAGTAACTCTCTCCAGCAGCCTTCGCGCTTTCTGTTACTTCAACGCTTTCTCCACATCGGTCGGGTCCTCGAGCATGATCCATTCAAGAATCGACACCGGCAGACTGCCGTGACTGATGAGGTCGTCGTGAAACTGGCCGAGCTGAAACTTGGTACTCATCTTATCGCGATAACGGCCTAACAACTGCATAATCTGCCATTTCCCCACGATGTAGCTGATCTTCTGCGTCGGGCTCGAAGCCGCACCGGCCGCTTCGCCTTCCGCGGCTTCACGATCGAGGCCGCCCGCGTCCATGAAATACCTTACCGCTTGCTCAAACGTCCACTTGCCGGTGTGCAAGTTAACATCCACCCCGATGCGCGCGGAGCGATAACGCGCCAGCCGCAGCACCTGACCTTCAGACGCGGAGTCGAGCGGATAAAGCCCTTCCCGTAAAAGCATCTCCTCGCCATAAAGGGCCCATCCTTCGATGAATAGATTGTTCGCATTCTGACGCCGGATTTCATCCTTGAGGTGGTTCGCGATCGAGAGCTGGAGAAAGTGACCCGGAATTCCTTCGTGACCGAGGATTGGTCGCGGATCTTCGATCGCCGCACGGATGTAAAAGTTCGGCGAGTGCGGGCTATACGTTGGAATGAAATAAAAGCCGGTCGAGTCCTTGTCGTAAACGCCGGGCGGATTCATAAAGCCGCCCGGGCTGGTCGGCTTAAAGGCCGCGGGTAACTGTCGGATTTCAAATTTACCGAGGTAGTCGGGCAGGGTGACGAGGTGATGCTCCTTAAGAAACTGGATCATTTCCGCCTCGCGACCCTGGTAAGCTTTCAAAAACGACGCCTGATCGGCCGGAATGCTTTTGCTTCGGGAGGGATCGGGATTGGCGAGAGAAGGATCAGAGAGCCACGCTTCATAGGCGCGATATTGCGCCAGCTCGACGCGTCCAATCATTTCTACCTCGGCGGCATCGAGCGGAAGGAGAAGAACTTGGTGAAGGTAAAAATTGTAGTTGGTTTCACCCATCGGAGCGAAAGCCGGCATTGAGGGCAGGCGTTTTTCCAAATGGTCGGCGTAATCGTGAATCGCCCTGAGGGCCGCGTCACGCGACTGCACGAGAGAGTTATGTTCGTTAGGGGGCAGGTTTTTCGCCAAAGTTATGAGACTGTCGGTAAAGAGCGGATCGATCGCGCGCGCCGAGGCGATCGCCAGCTGCGCGAAGAGCTTCACCGGTTGTTGCAGATTCTTCTCGCCTTGCGCGAGCATCGCCGGCATCGCGCGAAGCCGCGCGGTTGCGGCGCGCGCCCGTTTCTCAGGCGTGTCGTATTCCTTCTTCAGGAGCGAAAAGATGGCGTTGCTGCATTCGCTCACATAGGTCTGCGGATCGCGGCTGGTGGAATGCCAGACGCGATCGTCGAAGGCGTAGCCCTCCAGCTGCGAGCGAAAGAGAATCCAGTCGATCCGCTCTTCTTTCGGCCAGTTCGCGGTCTTCATTGCCTTCACCTTTTGCAGCAGTTCGCGGACGTGTGTCGCGCGTGAAGCGATTTGCTCCGGAGCGTAATTCGTTAGGCGATTATCCCAGGTGTGGAGGCCGGCGTCGCTGCTCGCGACCGGAAATTGCTCGTTGCGCCAGTTGTAGAAATCGTCCGCCAGCTTGTGCAAAGCCGCGGCTTCGCCGGATTTGTCGGGTTTGAGATTAGGCGTGGCAGTTGTGATCAAAGCTTTATTCGAAACGTCCGGCGTGTGTTGCACTGCGGGCATCTGGCCACGTGCGAGCGAAACGAAAAGAAGCGCAAAGCAAAGACATTTCTTCATCGCGGGATCCTAAACAGCGCGTGCTTCCGCGGGAAGCGCAAAGCGTGAAGATTCCTGGGAGGACGGGTTGTTAACCCGTCGTTCGGCGGAGTTTTCGCCGAACATTCGCAGCGGGATGAGAAACGGGAAGTGTGCGACGGGTTGCGCTGCGCGCAAAGGGCCGCGGGTGAGACTCACCCGCGCGCGACGGGTTAACACGTCCTCCCCGGAAGCTGTCGCACCGATTCGTCAGGGGTTTTCGTGGATGAGCTTCTCGGCGGTGGTGAAGCGTGGCTTGATATCCACCGGCACGCCTTTGAGTTTGTCCAGTTCCCGCTGCACTTCTGGACGAATGACTCCTAGCTTGCCACTCAAGGTTTTCGCTTTCTCGTAACTGCCCTCCGCCTGAATCGTCATGATCTCCCGGGTAAGCCCTTCGACCGCAGCCTCAATTTTTGAGGGCACGACTGCGAAGGTCCCATCGCTCGCCACCTTCACTCCGCCGTGATCGAGCAGGTAGTTTAACTGCACCGCCATCCCGAGCCCGTGCGCTTCGCTCGTCCCGAAACGCAGGGTGCGGAAACTGGAGGCCAGATAAGTCGTGTAAAGCGGCCGCTCGAGCGATTTCGGGAGAACACCTTTGCCGATCATATATTGGATGGCGAAGAGAGCGGAGATGTCGGCCTTCGCTTCCTCGAGTGCGCTGTAGGTATCTTTCAACTCTTCCCGGACCGTGCTCTGCCGGCCGTTAACGGTCACTTCGTGCGGCCCGAGACCGTGCATCAACTCATGCACCACGATGTGGGTGAAGAAAGCGTCAAAGGAGAGATCCTTTTGATCGTTAGGCGAAAGAACGACTTGCGCGATCGGCTTTAGGATCTTCGAGAACTTCGCGTCCTGCACATTCTTTAACATGACGCGCTTGGAACCTTTCTCCCGTGTCACCCTTTCGTCGTTAGGTAAATTGAAGGCCGCAGTTTGGACACCATGATTGGCGTCGCCGGCGTCGAATAGTTCGTTCACCACGACGATGGGCGCGAGCGCGCCGAGCTTCGGGTTGCGATATTTTGGATCAATCGGGAGATGATTCTCGATGTCCTGAAGCTGCCCGGAGAATTTCTGCAGCTTCGCGCTTTCCTCTTCGTCGAGCACGGTGATGAACGATTCGAAGGCGGCCTTGTAATTAAACCACTCGTCGTTGTAAACCTCGTATGGTCCTATCGTCGGCTCGATCGCCCCCTTGAGTTCCATCCAGGCGATGTCGCTCTGATAGTAATCGTTCGAAAGGAAGGCTTCGGCGCGGGTCTTAAGAAACTTCTGCAAGGTCGCCTCGCTCGCGGCCGCGGCGGCCTCGCGCAGGCGTTTTGCCGCCAGAGTCAGTTCACCTTCGTACTCGGTGCTGTAGGGAACGAGCTTGAAACTCTCGGAGGCGTCGCGGCGGATAACCGTGAAAAAGCCTTTCGCCTTTTCCTGTTCTTTCGCCGGCTTCCCTTTTATCCACGCTGCGATTTCATCCTTGGTCGCGTCGAGCGGGTAAAAGCCGGCGCCTTCCGGTTTCGGCGGGGCGCCCGCGATGAACGGCTCGTTGTGATCGAGCGCCGACCACGGTCCCTTGTTCATGATAAAATAATGCAGCCGGGCCCGGCCTTCGGGCGACTCGTCACTCGCGAGATCGAGGAGCATCGAAGGATTCCCTGGCCACATCTGGCGCAGGAAAATTCCGTCGACGATCTGCGAGGCCTCCACCAGCTTCGCGAGCACTTTATGATCGTTAGGCGAGAGCTGCGAGAGATCGACCGTGATTTCAGTCGGCGCAAAGCGCGCCGCCATTTGCTCGAGTTGCTCCTGGTCGGGCATTTTCTTTTCCTCGGCGGCTGCGGACATGGCGATGCTCGCGACAAGAAGGGCAATACAGAAGTTGGCTGCTTTCATTCGTAAGTCTCTACCTATCGCGACCTGGGAAAACGCGCGAGCGAAATGTCCGGGAGCGGACGCGCCCCCGCGTGCGGGTTTGAAAGCCCGGCCTCGCTCGCTCTGCGAGCCACGTTACCGCGGCGCCTCGCCGAAACAGGCTTGGGAAGGCGAGCGGCGAGGAAAGTTCGCAATGGCGACGCGCCATTGCCAGCACGCGAGGGCGCGTGCGGTCCCCAGAATGCCATCCCCGCTAAATAACGCCTGAGGGAGCTTTCGCTTTGGAGCGATCGAGCATCCGGACGGGCGAGATTTTCACCACGTTATCCGGATCGTAATCGATCAGCTTGAGCCAGTCTTCCGTGATGTCCGTCGCGGGCAGGATTTCGTTTTCGAGATACTCGGCGTTGTAGGCCACACGCAGATCAGGCTCGCTGATACCTTCATCTTTCCCACTCGCGATCGAGCGCTTGATCGCCATTCCTTTCGCGCGCTCGACGACTGAAGCGATGATCGCTCCGCTGATCACATCGCTCCGATAAAGTGCTTCCTTGCGTCCGCTCCGCAAAGTCACTTCAAGCAGCCGATTCTCCTCCCGCTTCGCAAATTGCGTTTCGAGCAGTCGCCCGATGACCGCGTCGATTGCCGCGGCTTTCGATTCCGCGCCTGCGAGGATCTCGGGGTCATAGGGAAGCTCATCTGTGAGATAGATACGATAGATTTCCCGCGCGCCTTCCTTGTTCGGGCGGTTGATCTTGATTTTGCGATCGATCCGCCCCGGTCGCAGGATCGCCGGATCAATCAGGTCCGCGCGGTTCGAAGCGAGAATGATGACGACTTCGTTGAGTGAATCGATCCCGTCCATCTCGGTGCAGAACATCGGCACGAGAGTGGAAAGAATATTCGAGTAACGGGACGCGCGGCGGGTGCCAAGGATGCTTTCGGCTTCGTCGATGAAGAGAAACGGCATGTAACCCTCGCGGCGTTTCTCGCGCGCGGTGGCGAAGATTTCCCGCACCATCCGCTCCGATTCGCCGACCCACATGTTGAGGATCTCGGGGCCTTTGATGTGCATGAAATACTCGCGCATGTCGGCGCCCGATTTGCTGCGCAGTTGTTTCGTGAGGTTGTAGGCGGTCGCCTTGCCGATGAGCGTCTTGCCGCAGCCAGGCGGGCCGTAAAGAAGGAAGCCTTTCGGCGTCGCGTGCTGGAATTTCTGAAACAGTTCCTCGTGCAAAAGCGGCAGCTCGATCGCGTCGCGAATGGCTTGGAGCGCTTCCTCCTGACCTCCGACTTTTTCCCAGGGCAACTCCGGCACTTCATCGAGGTAATGATCCTGCGATTGCGGGCTCGCGAGGAGCTCGAGCGCGACGCGATAGTTCGCATCGACGCGGACGTCGTCACCGGTTTTCAAGGGCGCCTTCGCGAGCTGCGCCGAACGTTGCAGGACGAGCGACTGCGTTCCGTGTTCCGCGCCGACGCGGAGCCGATCTGCGCCCAGCACTTCGGCGATCTTGGTTACCGGGCCGGCCGTTTCAAAACCGAGATCGCCGACGATGACATAGGCTTCGTTGACGAGGACGCGGGTTCCCTTGGGTAGTTTGGCGAGGCTGATGCGTGGATCGACATTGCAATAATAATCCGCACCGCCGACCACGATTTGCGCTGTGTCGCGTGCCGGGCTGCCGAGAAAGGTGCCAATCCGATTCGCCGGCGAAGTCACTTTCTTGATCACCTGCTCGAGCTTTTCGATCATCTCGCGCGCGTCGCCGACCATCTCTTCCTGCGCGGCGATGTCGGCCCGGAGCCCGAGCAAACGGTCACGCGCAAGACCCTCCGGCGGCAGCATCGCGACGGCGCGATCGAAAGCCTCGAGTAGGCTGATTTCGCCTTCGTCGTTAGGCGAACCGTAGTGTCCGTGCCCCTCCTTCCATTCGTCGCTCATTTCCTCTCTTCCCTCAGTGCTGACCTTTCACAAAAGAATACGCGCGCAGGTTTCGGGCCGCAATCGAACCGATCAGGCACGTCGTTTTTTCCATCGCTGATTGAGACAGTCGAGGGTGCGTTTGCATTCATCTTTTTTCTTTCTGAATCGTTACGCGGGGCGCGCAACTTCAGGCTGCGGTGCCGGAAAAATCAATTGCGGGAGCGGAGCCTGCGACCTACGGTGGGTTCCCTTTTTTCGAGGAGCCTTAGCTCAATTGGTTAGAGCGCTGCCCTGTCACGGCAGAGGTTGCGGGTTCGAGCCCCGTAGGCTCCGGGGATCCTTGAGCGGGCGCCATGGAAACGACGAACGCGATTCTCCTTCGCAAACGCAAGCTGAGCGATACCAGTTTGATCGTGGCGTGGTGCTCAGAGTCGTTAGGCTGCATCGAGACGGTGGCCCGTGGGGCGCGCCGGCCGAAGAGCGTTTTCGCCGGAAAGCTCGATCTTTTTTTCGAAGCGGAAATCCAGATCAAGCGCAGCCGGAAATCCGGTCTGCACACGCTCACTGAAGCGGTCCTGCGCAATCCATTCGCCGGGATCCGGGAGAATTATGCGCGCATGCAGACCGCTTCCTGCTTTGTCCAATGGATCGAGATTTGCACTGAGCTCGATCATCCGGCACCGGAGCTTTTTCATCTCCTCCAGCGCGCCTTCGGTTTTCTCGATCGGGAAAATGCGAGCCCCCGCGCGGTGCGCCATTTCGAAGCGGAACTCGCCCGCCTCACCGGCGTACACGACGCCGCGTTCTTAAAAAGCGATCCCGCCGCAGCCCTCGCTTCTTTGTTCGGTCGGCTGCCGCGCGGACGCAGCGAGTTGCTGAAGGCGTTACAGTAACTTTTTCGCCAAAGGAAAATCTCGCCGCCGCTTCACTCCTCGATAGAATCCAGCGCAATGAAAAAACACCTGCCTTTGCTCGTGGCGGCTGCGCTCTGCGGCAGCGCCTTTTACGCGAACGCCGACGACACCTACAAAATCGATCCCGTCCATTCTTCGATCAATTTCAAGGTGCGGCACTTCTTCAGCTACGTTACCGGCAAGTTCACAAAATTCGAAGGCACCATTCAGGTCGATTCGGATCATCCCGAAAAATCTTCCGTCACCGCCACGATTCAGGCGGCGAGCGTCGACACCCAGAACGTGCACCGCGACGACGACCTGCGGAGCGCGCATTTTTTCGAGATCGCGAAATACCCAACCATCACCTTCAAGAGCAAGAGCGTGAAGCGCACCGGCGCCGACAGTGGCGACGTCATTGGTGATCTCACGATGCACGGTGTGACGAAGGAAATCACCTTGCACGCGAAGTTTCTCGGCAAAGGGACAGGGATGGGCGGCAAACCGATCAGTGGTTGGGAAGTAAAGCCCGAGCCGATCAAGCGCAGCGATTACGGGTTGAACTGGAACAAGGTAATCGAAGGCACCGCGGTGGTGGGCGAGGAAGTCACGGTCACGATCGAAGCCGAGGCGGACGCGGCGCCTTAACGAAACCCATGCAGTGAGTCTTTGAGATCTGCTCGGTCGCCTCGGAGGGTCAAGCTCCTACGAGACAGGGCGTCGCAGGGACTCCACCCTCCGTAGTTCTTTGCCACGTGTTCATTTTTCATCCGCGAAAATTACCTCCGCGCCTTCAGCTGCTGCGCCTTTTGTACCAGTTCGAGGAAACCGATGCGATAGCCGTTCGCATCGGCGCCTTTTCCCTCCTGCGCCCATTCGCGGACCGTGCCTAACGTTCCGTCCCCTTTGAATTCCGAGTCGCGCAAAATCATTCCAAACTCCGCCACCGCCGCGGCAAATTTCAAATCCGGCGCAGCGCTCGCGAACGGCGCCTTGTCATCCACGAACGAACGCTCGAGCAACTTGCTTGTGTCGTCATCCGGTTCCTTGTAGCGCAACTTTACCGTCAACAACTCCGGCGAATCGCCTTTGCCTGACGTCTTCGCCGACGCTGGCGTGTGCTGATACTTCAGCGGATCGACTGCCGGGATACTTGCGGCGGGATTGGGCTCCGCCCCGACCGGTACCACTTCGTAGAGCGCCGTCACGGTATGTCCCGCACCGATCTCGCCCGCATCGATCTTGTCGTTGTTGAAATCCTCCTTGCGCAGGAGCCTTTTCTCGTAGCCGATCAAGCGATAGGAAGCAACTCGCGCGGGATTGAACTCGACCTGGATTTTCACGTCCTTGGCGATCGTAACGAGGGTGCCGTTGATTTGCCTAACGAGAACCTTTTGCGCTTCGCCTAACGAATCGAGGTAGGCGTAGTTGCCGTTTCCCTTGTCGGCCAGCTTCTGCATCATCGAGTCGTTCAGATTATCATCCCCCACCCCGAGGACGCTGAGGAAGACGCCGATCTTCGCTTTCTCTTCGATCAGCCTGACGAGATCGCCTTCGCTTGTCGTGCCGATGTTGAAATCGCCATCCGTCGCGAGGATGACGCGGTTGACTCCGCCTTTGATGAAATGTTCCGCCGCCGTTTGGTAAGCAAGTTCGATCCCTTGCGCACCGTTCGTCGAGCCGCCAGCCTGCAGATTTTCCAGGGCGGCGAGAATCCGCTCCTTATGATCGCCCGTCGTCGAAGGCAACGCCAGACCGGACGCGCCCGCGTAAACTACGATCGCGACGTGATCGTTTTCGCCCAGCTTCCCGACGAGCAGCCGCATCGCCTGCTTGACCAGCGGGAGGCGATTCTCCGGCTCCATCGAGCCGGAGACGTCGAGGAGAAAAACGAGATTGCTCGACGGCCGCTTCTCGTTAGGCATTTCCTTTCCCTTGAGTCCAATCCGGACGAGCCGATGGCTCGGTGCCCAGGGGCATGAGGCGGCGTCAAGGTTGATCGAGAAAGGCGCGGAGTCGTTAGGCTGAGGGTAATCGTAGCTGAAATAGTTGATCATTTCCTCCACTCGGACCGCATCCTTCGGCGGGAGAGAGCCGCTCTCGAGAAAGCGCCGGATGTTTGCATAGGAGGCGGTGTCGACGTCGATGGAAAAGGTCGAGAGTGGATTGCTCGCCGCAGCGAGAAATGAATTCTCATTCACCTCGGCGTAGCGCGCGGTGTTAAACGGCTGGTGGCCGAGGCGAATGGAACTCTCCGCCGCCAGACCTGCCGAACCTTTGGGGGCCTGTTTCGCACGCGGTTGCGGCTCCGCCAGTGCAAATTCTGTGGCTGCCGCGGGTGGCGGCGGCGGTTCGTTTTCTTCCCGGGCCGATTCGATCGCATCGACGGCGGCATTATTCGCCGCGGGCAATTGCGTGACCGTTCGGCCGCCGGCGAGGCGGCCGCTGCCATTTCCCCTAACGACCCCGCCGCGTTTCATCGTTCCGACCGCGAGGGCGCCGAGACAGGCGCACAGAGCGATCGCGGCCGCCAAAGCCAACCGGCGCGAGATGGTCCACGGTTCGTCCTCTTGCGCGAGAGGCACAATGTTGTTCTGCGACTGCGGACGGATCTCCAGCTCCGCGTCGTATTCAGCGCGCAGGTTGCCGGAGAGAAGACGGATTTCCCTAACGAACTCCTGCGCTTCCGGCGAAGCGGCCACCGTGGCTTCCATCGCCGCCTTCTCCGCACCCCTAAGTTCGTCGAGCGCGTAGGCGGTCAGTTTCGGGTCATCGAGAATATTCATGAGGCAAGACGTGGGTTGGAGGGAATGAAATCGCGCGCGGTCTGCGCATGACGGGCGCGCAACGTTTTCAGTGCAGTGTGAAGAAGCACGCCGACGTGGCTCACAGAGAGCTTGGTGATTTCGCTGATCTCCTGATAGCTGAGGTCGTTTTGAAATTTTAACTGCAACACTTCCTGCTGCCGCGGCGGCAAGGTCGCGACGATGCGCAAGAGAAAGCTCTTCGCCTCTTCACGCTCGATGCGTTCGTTAGGCGAAGGCTCGTGTCCGGGCTCCTGTTCGAGAATTTTCTCGTCGAGATAAGTCATACGTCTCTCCTTGCGGCAAATGTTGAGCGCGCGATTGCGGCAGACGGTAAAGAGCCATTTCGCTGGCGCGTGATCGAGTTGTCGGCGCGGCGCGCGTTGCAGCTCGACGAACGTCTCCTGGACAACGTCGCGCGCTCGATCGCGATCGCCGAGAATGCGCGTGGCATATTGCAGAAGCGGCAGCTCGAACCGGCGCAACAAAGCCGGCAGGTCGTCGAGAGGAAGATGTTCGGCATCGCGCATAAACTCCTTGAGAGTTCTAACGCGCGAGCGGCCGATTTATTAGCAGATTAAATGGGCCGAACGAATTCGTCAGGCGCCACATCGGCGAGGCGGAAGAACGAAAGTCTTCCGCGCGACGCCCGATCGCAGCGTTTCCGGTTCGTACCAATCTTCGAGCAACTGCTTCCGCAACAGATCCGGATTGCGCGCCGCGAAATCTTCCCAGCCGTGATGGACGCCGGCGGCTCGACGTTCCGCGATCAGGGCGAGAAAGGCCGCAGTGATGGTTTCGTGATATGCCTCGGGATGACCGGCGGTGGCCGCGAGTCGGCGCAGTCCACGCGCAAGATGAAGGAGCGCTTCGGGAAAGGGATGACGCTCCAGTAATTCGTAACTCACCCGGACGTGATCGCGATGATGAAAGCGACTCGGGTTGAGTCGGCCGGCCTCAAATTTCGAGAGCAGGCTGCCCGAGTCACTTTCCGCTTTCATCTTTGTATTCGACCAGCCGATGGCTGTCCTTTGCGGTCAGATCCAGACCATAGATCGTCTTCAGGCGCTTGATCTGCCCAAGCGTTTTCGGGCTGAAAGCAGGCTTCCCTTCGAGAGCATGCAAGGTGACTCCTTCGAGGAGATCGCCTAACGAAAGATCGAGATACTCGGCCAACGCCTTCAGCACCTTGACCAGCGTTTTCTCCATCCTCGCTCCGACCTGCACCCGCGTCACCTTTTTCGGCGATGGCATTTGTTTCATAGCTATCTTGTTACCAGTGTAACAGTATAACGCAAGTGGCGCTGGCCTCGGTTCCTGTAGCGTGCACTGTCTCGGCACATTTCCGAACCCGGACAAGCTAATCAATCCGCTGAGGACAGCGGAGTCTGCGGGACGCGAGCAGCGCTAGGAGCGCTTGCCCATGCGCGAAAAGAGCAGACAGATCAGGGCGAGCCCCGCCAGAATCGCCGTGGCGATAAGCCAGCTGCCGTTCTCCGGAATGTGCAGATAAGTCGTATCCTTCCGCACTCCTTGCGCCCAGCCGAGCATGAAGGCGAGCAGCGCGAGGGAGAAAAGAATGACGCTGCAAGCAAGGGCCGATTCGGCGCGGGTGGGCGGTGCGTGTGGATCAGTAGGAGTCATGGCGGAAAGTTCGATTACCGGAATGGGTTTAACTGCTTCGGCGCCCAATCGCAAGCCGGCTCTTCAAACGCACAGC
>DASXPA010000253.1:0-2964 GCA_036493915.1 Chthoniobacterales bacterium
ATCAAAATCGAGGACCTGCAAGGCGGCGTCTTCACGATTTCGAATGGCGGCGTTTACGGCTCGCTCATGGGAACGCCGATCCTGAATCCGCCGCAGAGCGGCATCCTCGGGATGCACGCGATCGAGCAGCGGCCGGTTGCGGTTAAAGGCGAGGTCGTCGTGAGACCGATGATGTATCTCGCGCTCAGTTACGATCACCGTGCGGTGGACGGCAAGGAAGCGGTCACGTTTCTGATCAAGGTGAAAGAGGCGATCGAGAATCCGACCGCGCTGCTGCTCGATTTGTAGACTCGTTTGGCATTATGGGGCGAATCCTTTCCCGGCCTCTCCTCTGGATCGGTGGAGTCCTCCTGCCTGCGGTGGCGCTCGCCGTCGCGGAAACCGCGGAACAGCAACACGCCAGCCACGCGCTTGGCAAGGTGAGCTTTCCCATTTCCTGCTCGCCGGCAGCGCAGATGGAATTTAATCACGCCGTCGCCCTTTTGCATCATATGACCTATCCGCAGGCGCGGGAAGCTTTCGAGCACATCGTGCAAATCGATCCGCAATGCGCGATGGCGCATTGGGGTGTGGCGATGACGCTGTTTCAACCGCTCTGGCCGACGCGCCCGGGCCCGAAAGACATCGAGCGTGGCTGGCAGGAAGTGCAGCAGGCGAAGAAGCTCAACCCGCCAACGGAACGTGAGCGGCTCTTCGTGGCCGCGGCCGAAGCGTTTTTTCTCCACCCAGAGGGAAGAGATTACTGGCTGCGCATCCGGCGCTGGGAGCAGGCGATGGAGAAAGTTTACCAGGCTTTCCCCAACGATCATGAGGCGATGGCCTTCTACGCTCTTGCCCATCTCGCCGTCGCGCCGCCCGATTCAATTTCTGGGGCGCGCGCCTGCTCCGACCGTGCGGCCGAGATTCTCCTGCGACTCTACAAGGAAAACCCCGAGCATCCTGGCGCCATGCATTACCTGGTGCACGCCAATGATGTCCCCGGGCGCGAACACGAGTCGCTCGAGATCATTCGCAAATACGAGCAGGTCGCGCCTGACAACCCGCATGCCATCCACATGCCGACGCACATTTATACCCGACTAGGCGACTGGGATGGTGTCGTTAGGGGAAATTTGCGCGCGGCGATCGCGGCTTTGAAGTATCCGGCAGGCGAACACGGCGAGTTCGTCTGGGACGAATTCCCGCATGCGATCGAGTATCTGATTTACGGCTACCTGCAGCAGGGGGCCGATAAAGAAGCGGCCGCGCAGTTGCAACGGCTGCGCTCGACGCCGCATCTCGAACCGACATTCAAGACCGCGTTTCATCTCGCCTCGACGCAATCGCGCTACGCGCTCGAGCGGCGCGACTGGAAAACAGCGGCCGCGATTGAACCGCGCGAGCCGGCCAGCCTCGATTGGGACCGCTTTGCCTGGCCGGAAGCGATCACGCGTTTTGCGCGCGGTCTTGGCGAGGTGCACGCAGGGAAAGCCGACGAAGCGAAAGCCGCGGTCGCGCGTTTACAGCAGTTGGAGGAGAAAATGAGCGCGGCGGGCGAAAATTTGTTTGCGCGCAACGTTCGCGTCCTTCGTTTGGAGTTGAGCGGCTGGGTCGCGCACACCGAGGGCAACGATGAATCGAGCGTGGCGAAATTGCGCGAAGCCGCTGAGCTCGAAGCCGCCACACCCAAGCATGCGGTCACGCCCGGCCCGACCCTGCCGGCGTACGAACACCTGGGCGATCTGCTCATGGAAATCCACCGCCCGGCCGATGCGCTCGTTGCCTACAAACGTTCCCTCGGTTTTTATCCGCGCCGCTTCAACACCTTGCTCGGCGCCGCCCGCGCCGCCCGCGCGACCAACGACAAGATGACCGCGCGCCAGTTTTACATGCAACTCATGGAAGTGGCGCCCCATGCGGAACGTCCGTCGGAGATGGACGAGGCTAAGCGTTTCGTCGCCGACGCCGCCTGAACCGCGTTTGCCTTTCGCGCCGAGAAGCGTGAACACAAAGGCGCATGGACAAATTCGACGTCATCATCATCGGCTCCGGCCCCGGCGGCTATGTCGCGGCCATCCGCTCTGCGCAGCTCGGGCTCAAAACCGCCATCATCGAGAAAGATCCCGACCTCGGCGGCACCTGCCTGAACATCGGCTGCATCCCGAGCAAGGCCATGCTCGCTTCGAGCGACCATTTCGTTTTCGCAAAAAAAGAAGCCGCCCAGCATGGCATCAGGATCGACAACGTCAGCCTCGATCTTCCGACGATGCTGGCGCGCAAAAACAAAGTCGTGAAAACCCTCACCGGCGGCGTGCGCGCGCTGATGAAGGGCAACAAAGTCACCAGCTTCACCGGGCTCGGCACCATCATCGAGCCGGGCAAAGTGCGGGTTCAGCCTAACGAGGGCGACGCGACCGAGATCGCGGCCAATCACATCGTCATCGCGACTGGCAGCGTGCCGATCAATCTGCCGAGCATGCCGTTCGACGGCGAGACGGTCATCAGCAGTACCGAAGCGCTCTGCTTCGATAGGCCGCCCGAGAAACTGCTCGTCATCGGCGCGGGCGCGATCGGCCTCGAGCTCGGCTCGGTCTGGAGCCGACTCGGGTCTGAGGTCACGATGCTCGAATTTCTCCCGCGCATCGCTATCGGGTTCGACTTGGAAATGTCAAACCTTCTCCAGCGCGCCCTCACGTCACAGGGGATGAAGTTCCACCTCGAGACCAAAGTCAGCGCCGTCAAAGTGAAGAACGGTCGCGCTGTTGCCACAGCGACGAAGGATGGGAAGGAACTGAGTTTCGAGGCCGATAAGGTGCTCGTCGCGGTCGGCCGGCGCGCGTTCGCCGAAGGCGTTGGCGCGGACAAGCTCGGCATCGCCATCGACGAGCGGGGCCGAATCAAAGTCGACGAAACGTTTCGCACCAACATCGAGGGCGTTTACGCGATCGGCGACGTCATCGCCGGTCCGATGCTAGCGCACAAAGC
>DASXPA010000254.1:0-11219 GCA_036493915.1 Chthoniobacterales bacterium
TCTACCTCCGCTTAGCTGGTGGTGGCGATTTCCTCGACCGCGGCGGTGTCGTTAGGCAAGTATTTCATCCCGGCGAGCCAAATGGTGCCGGAGAGAAGCATCACGCCAGTGACGAAGAGGAACGCGATCCGGATGTTGGAATGCCCGCCGATGAATCCAATCGAGGGAAACGCCAGCAGGTCGCCGAGGATGTGGATAACAAAAATATTGAGCGCAAAAGCCATCGCGCGCACGGCGGGAGCAGAAACATTCGCGATCGCCGTGTTGGAAGGGCCGGTGTTGAGAAAAAGACAAAAAATGGAGACGAACATCGCCACCCACGCACCGGGAAACGGCATATAGAGGCTGACGACAAAAACGGGAGCGGCGACAATCATTCCCCCGCCGGAAACGAGGAAGTCGGCGCTCGGATGTTTAGGACGCAGCTTGTCGGCCAGCCAGCCGCCGAAAAGCGTCGAGCTGAGGCCGGCCACAACGGTGACCCCGCCGAAGAGCGTCTTCGCGTTCGCCGCCGGTTGCCCGCGAAAACGCAGATACTCTGCGATCCAAAAACCGAGTCCGGCGACGGCAAAAGTCATCGCCGCCTGAGCGAGGGTGTTGAAGGTAAACGAAGGAATGCGAAAGAGCGCGAGGTAATCGCGAATCCCCTTTCGGTTCGCCTCCTCCTTGCGCGCGCGCGAACGGCCAGGATCGCGTTGGAAAAAACAAAGGAGCGATAGCAGAAGACCGGGCACTACGACGAGATAAAACGCCCAGCGCCAGCCATAGCGTGCTCCGATCTGGCCGCCCAGGATATAGCCGAGCGCACTCCCCACCGGAATCGCCGAACAAAAAATCGCGAGGATGCGTCCGCGTTTTTCGATCGGAAAAGCATCGGCCAAAATGGTCGGCGCGGCCGGCCCGTAACCGCCCTCGCCGATCCCGACGAGAATGCGCGTGCCGAAAAGAATCGCGAAGCTGCCGGCGAGCCCGGTCGCGCCGCTCGCCAGACTCCAAAGCGCGACCGCGCACCCGACGATGAGCCAGCGCGAGAACCGATCGGACAGCCACCCGAGCAACGGTGCGCTCACCATGTAAGTGACGAGAAACGCGTCGCCGAGCAGCCCCGTTTGCGTCATCGCGCTGGGGTCGTTAGGCGCGAAAAAGGTCGCGCGGATTTCGGGCTCGACCGCGGCCAGGACCTGCCGGTCGATGTAGTTAAAAAGGTTGATCCCGAGGAGCAACGCGAGCGCTCCGTAGGCGGCGGCTTTGCCTGGCGATGAGCTCGTCATGGAATTGCCGATTGCAGTAGGCGACGCGCCGATTGTAAATCATAAATCCATGCCGCCAATTTCCGTCGCCGAGCGCCTTCTGCGTTTTTTCGGACTGCCGCTCGCGCGGATAATTTATCGCGTCACGGCGGTAGGCGTGGAGCGTTTGCCGCGCGGCGGTTTTCTGCTTTTGCCTAACCACATCACGTGGGTCGATGCGATCATCCTGCTTCTCGCCTGTCCGCGTCCGATCCGGTTCATGATCGCGGAGGAGTTTTACCGCAACCGATTCCTTCATCCGTTGCTGCATACCGTTCGCTGCATTCCGATTACTTCGCGGCGGGCGAAGGACGCGATGCGCCTGGCCGCGGAAATGATTCGTGACGGCGAGATCGTCTGCGTTTTCCCCGAAGGGGAGTTGAGTCGCTCCGGCGTACTCGGTGGCCTGCGCCGCGGCTACCAGTTGATCGCGCGTCGGGCGCAGGCACCGGTTGTTCCAGTTTGGCTCGATCAACTTTGGGGCTCGATCTTTTCCTTCCAAGGCGGCCGATTTTTTCGGAAGTGGCCGCGGGATGTTCCCTATTCGGCGACGGTGGAATTTGGCGCATCGCTCTCGCCCAAGGAGGCCGACACGGCCGCCGTCCGCGAGCGGTTGCTCTCGTTAGGCGAGAGCTGTTTCAGCCGGCGGCCGGCGCTCCGGCAGTCGTTAGGGGCGGCGGCGATAGAGGGACTGGCGCGGCATCGCTTTCGCACCGCAGTGATCGAAGGGATGGATGACTCGTCGCTCAGTCGAAGCAAGTTGCTCGGCGTGGCCGCGGCCTTGAGCCGTCGTCTGCGACGGATCTGCCCGGAGACTCGTATCGGAATTGTGCTGCCGGCGAGCAAGGGTGGCGTGGTCGCGAATCTAGCCGTTGTTCTCGCAGGCAAGGTGCCGGTGGGATTGAATTTCACGAGTGGCTACGACGCGCTCCGGCGGGCGCAGGAGATTGCCGGCCTCACCACGGCCATCTCGGCAAATATTTTTGCCAAACGCCTCCCTGATTTTCCCTGGCCGGAAAAGACGATTCAGCTCGATGAACTGCTGCCGGGGATGAAGCGCGATATTTTTCTCTGGTGGATGGCGGCGATCTTTCTGCCGGCGCGCCTCTTGATCCGCTGGTTGGGGATTTCGCCCGAGGGCGGTCGGGACGAAGCGGTTTTGCTTTTCACCAGCGGCAGCTCCGGTGACCCTAAAGGCGTCGTCCTGAGTCATCGCAACGTTGTCGGCAACGTCGCGCAATTCCGCGTCATGCTCGACGCGACAAAAGAGGATCTCATGCTCGCGTCGCTTCCCTTTTTCCACAGCTTCGGTTGCACCGTGACGCTTTGGTTTCCGCTCATCGATGGCGTGCGCATCGTGACTTATCCGAATCCGCTCGAAGCCGGGAAGTGCGCCGAGATCATTGGTCGCTACGACGTCACAGTCGTCCTCGCCGCGCCGACCTTTTTGCGTGGTTATTTGCGCAAGGCGGAGCGGGAACAATTTCGGCGTGTGCGCCTAACGATCACGGGAGCGGAAAAGCTGCCGCGCAGTCTCGCGGAAGCATTCGAAGAGCGTATCGGCCAACCGGTCTTCGAAGGCTACGGTCTCACGGAGACTTCGCCGGTTGTGAGCGTGAATCTGCCCAATCCCGACCCGTCGCTCGCGGGCGAGAATGTCCAGCCCTCGAATCGCCCCGGCTCGGTCGGCAAAATGGTCCCGGGTTTGGCGGCGGAAATTCGCGAGCCGGAATCGGGCGAGAAATTATCGCTCCACGATTCCGGAATGCTCTGGCTGCGCGGGCCGAACATTTTCGAAGGTTATCTCGACGACCCGAAGCGGACTGCGGAGGTGCTGCAAGACGGGTGGCTCAAAACCGGCGATCTCGGCCGCTTCGATGAGGACGGCTTCTTGTTCATCGAAGGCCGCCTCTCGCGCTTCTCGAAAATTGGCGGTGAAATGGTCCCGCACGAAACCGTCGAACATAAAATTCTCGCCGCGCTTGGGATCAGCAACGAAGGCGAACGCACAATCGCGGTTACTTCAGCGCCCGACGAAGCGAAGGGCGAGACGCTCGTCATCCTGAGCACGATCGACATCGATCTGAAGGCGTTGCGAGAAAAACTCAACGACGCCGGAATGCCGAATCTCTGGATACCTAGAGTGGTTAGGCGAGTTGACGCCATTCCGGTGCTGGCGACCGGCAAGCTGGATTTGCGGAAATGCAGCGAAGTGGCGGCCGCCGCAACCGCATAGACAAACTCGTGCCTCCGGGACGAGCTTCACTTCCCGAGGCGTGTATCGACGCGGCGTCCATGTGATGTCGGCCCAATCCGCGAATTAGGGCGAAGCACTCTACCCGCGCCCGCACAGCAACTACGCAAGCTTCCGTTTCTTTGAGGATTTGCCCTTTCCAGGGGCGCACTCCCTTTTCTGTCGCCTTCTCTTCCATAGGCTCAAAAGGCGCGGCGCGTTCGTTCTTATCTGCGGGAGGAGGCAGAACAACAAGAGCGCGGAGCGACTATGAACAATGATTCATCAGAGCGGGTTTTTATGGCGGGGGTGGTGGAGCGCAATGTGCGGGTGCTACTCGAACGCCAGCGTGCGGAGCAGGGGGCGGGTCCCGCTCCAAATTTGGCTCGCCGACCGGATCACCGCTTTCTCCCGAAGCATGTGGTTTGTTTACCTCTACATTTTGATCTTCGGGGCATGGATTGCGTGCAATCTGCCGGCGACGCCGTTGCCGAAGTTTGACCGCTCATTGGTCATCCTCGGGATGGTCGCTTCGGTGGAAGCCATTTTTCTTTCGACGTTTATCTTGATCACGCAAAACCGGATCTCGCAAAGGGCGGCGAAGCGGGCCGAGCTCGACCTGCAAATACGTCTTCTCGCGGGGCACGAGGTGACGCGATTAATAACTCTTCTGAAAGCAATCGCCGAATGCGTCGGATTGCAGATCGGCGAGGAGGGGGAGTTGTCGGAACTGGAGAAGGATACCGCTCCGGAGCGGGTGCTCGACCTGATCGAGAAAGAAGACAGCGGCGAACCGGCTCGCTAGGCTTCGGCGAACTCCGGGATGAGGTCGCGGTCGCGCGGGAGCTGCGGTTCCGGTCCGCGCCCGGGTTCTTCGGGCGCGTTTTCGTTGTGGGTGCGCGCGATGAGGACGTAGAGCGACGGGACAATGAAGAGGGTGAAGACGGTCCCGATGCTCATCCCGCCGACAAGGACAAGACCGATCGAATTACGCGCGGCTGCGCCAGCGCCGGTCACCAGGGTCAGGGGAAAATGGCCGGCGACGGTTGCAACCGTCGTCATCATGATGGGACGCAAACGAATCCGGGCCGCTTCCTTGACCGCGTCGAGCTTGGTTCGGCCCTGGCGCTGGAGCTCATTCGCGAATTGCACAATCAAAATGCCGTTTTTCGAAACCAGGCCGACGAGGGTGACCAGGCCAACCTGTGAGTAGATGTTGAACGAGGTCGTCCAGCCGTCGGTGAAGAATTGCCCGAAGGGCATCTTCAGGAACATGAAGATACCCGCGCCAAACATCGCCAGCGGGACGGAGCCCAGGAGGATGATGAACGGGTCGCGGAAGCTATTGAACTGCGCGGCGAGGACGAGAAAGATAAGCGCGAGCGAGAGCATGAAGACGCCGAGGAACTTGCTTCCCTCGGTGCGCAACTGGCGCGCTTCACCGGTGTAGTCGATGACGTAGCCGGCGGGCAGAATGTTGTGCGCTTCGTTTTCAAGAAACTTGAGGGCACCGTCGAGCGAGGTGGCCGGCACACCGCTGATCGTGACCGCATTGAGCTGTTGCATGCGATTCAGAGAGCGGGCAACGGTGGTGTGCTTGATCGTTGCAATCGTGCTCAGCGGGACGAGCTGATTCTCCGGCCCGGTGACGTAGATGTTTTGCAGTTGCTCGGGATTGAGGCGATCAACACGCTTGATCTGCGGGATGACCTTGTAGCTCAGGCCCTCCATGTTGAAGCGGTTGACGAAATTGCCGCCGATGCTGGCCGCAAGGTCGGCGCCGACCTGCTGCATATCGAGCCCCATCGCCGCGACTTTGTCGTGATCGAAGACGATTTGGGCCTGGGGTTGATCGATCTTGGTATCGATGTCGCCAAATTGAAAGATGTGGGCCGCCATCGCCTTCTGGAAAATCTGTTTTGCGAATTCGAGGATGTGCTCCTGGTCGGCGGTGGAGGCGATGACAAAGCTGACCGGAAAATTGTCCGCGCCCGGCAGAGCGGCGGGCATGATCGGAAACATTTGGATGCCGGGGATGGCGCCGAGTTTTTGCTGCACGATTGGCAGATAATCCTTGGTCGGCGTCTTCCGCTCGCCCCACGGCTTCAGCACCATTCCGCCGAAGCCGCTGTCGGGGAAGGTGAGCTGAAAGGTGAAGCGCGTGTCCTTGATGCCCTTGAAGACTTTCCCGGCGGCATCGGCGTAGCGAATCGTGTCGTCGATCGTCGCGTTGGCCGGAGCGGTCATGATTCCGAAGATGACGCCCTGGTCTTCCGTCGGCGCCAGTTCCTTTACCCCAACTTTAGGGATCATCATGAACATGAAGAGCGCGATGAGCGAGATCCCGGCCCAGGTTGCGTAGACCGCCGGTCGCGCGGCGAGGGTGCGATCGAGGTGACTGCCGTACCAATCGCGAAAGCGATCGAAGGTGCGATTGACCCAGCCGCTGAATCCATGATCGACATGTTCGGGGCGGAGGAGATAGGCGGACATCATCGGCGAAAGGACGAGCGCAACCACGCCTGAGATCGCCACTGCGCCGGCCAGGGTGAGCGCGAACTCGCGGAAAAGCGCGCCGGTGAGACCACCCTGGAGCGCGATCGGCGTGTAGACGGCTGCGAGCGTGATCGTCATCGCGATGATCGGCCCGATGAGCTCACGCGCGCCGACGAGCGCGGCCTGGAGCCGCGGCATTCCTTCGCGCATGTGGCGCTCGATGTTCTCGACTACGACGATCGCGTCATCCACCACGAGACCGACGGAGAGGACGATAGCGAGCAACGTCAGCAGGTTGAGGCTGAAGCCGAAGACCTGCATGAGAAAGAGCGCGCCGATGAGGGAGATCGGGATCGCGACGACCGGGACAATGACGGAACGTAACGAGCCAAGGAAAAGAAAGATGACGAGCATGACGATGAGCAGGGTATCGATCAGCGTCTTCACGACTTCGTGGATGGCGTCGTTGATGTAAGCGGTGGCGTCGTAGGCAATGTCCGCCTGCATGCCAGTAGGCAGTTCCTTCTTGATCTGCTCCAATTCGGCCCGGACGTGCTTGACGACATCGACCGAGTTCGCGTTTGGCAAAACCCAGATGCCCATGAAAACGGCTTTCTGCCCGGAGAACCGGACCTCCGTGTTGTAATCTTCGGCGCCGAGCACGACGTCGGCGATGTCGCCCAGCCTAACGAGTGTGCCCTTCTCTTCCTTGACGACGAGCTGCTTGAACTGATCGGCCGTGTGCAGGTCGGTGTTCGCAGTCAGGTTGACCTGCAGCATCGAACCCTTCGTGCTGCCGATCGCCGCGAGATAATTGTTGCGCGACAGCGCGCTCCGCACATCTGCCGGGCGGACATTGAGGGCGGCCATTCGCTCCGGTTTCATCCAGATTCGCATGGCGAAGGTGCGGCCACCGAGAATATCCGCTCTTTGCACGCCATTCACCGCGGTGAGGCGCGGCTGCACCAGGCGCACGAGATAATCGGTGACTTCGTTAGGCTGGAGGATGTCGGAGGTGAAGCTGAGATAAGCCGCGGCGAACTGGGAATCGGCCGATTGGATCGCGATCACCGGTATCTCCGACTCCGGCGGCAGATCGCGCCGAATCGCGTCCACCCGCGAGCTGATGTCGGAGAGCGCCTTGTTCGGGTCGTAATTCAGCTTCAGGCGCACCGTGATCGTGGAGACGCTCTGCTTGCTTTGCGACTGGATGTAATCGATTCCGTCCGCCGCCGCGATCGCACGCTCGAGAGGCGTGGTGATGAAGCCGCGGACTAGCTCGGCGTCCGCCCCGACGTAGACCGTTGTGATTGTGATCGCCGAGATGTCGCTCCGCGGATATTGGCGAACGTTGATCGTCTTGATCGCCTGCAAGCCGGCGATGACGATGACAAAGGCCACTACCATCGCCAGGACCGGTCGTTTGATAAAAATGTCCGTGAACGCCTGCATGCGAGGGTGAGGATACGCCTAGGAATCGACCGGCTTGGGGTGCAATTGTGGCTCCGGTGCGAACTTGTTATTGATCGTCACGGCCATGCCGTTGCGCAATTTAAAAACTCCGGTTGAGACGACTGTCTCGCCCGCTTTCAGACCCTTCGTGATGGCGACAAAGTCGCCGCGTGATTCGCCGATCCGGACAAACTCCTGACGCAGCGAGAGCTCTTCCTTGCCCGTTTTTTCATCCTTCTTCTTCTCGATCACGTAAACGGAGTCGCCAAACGGCGCGTAGGAAATGGCGCTCCCCGGCACGGTGAGAGTGTGCTTTTTCTCGGGCAGGATGACATCCACCTTCACAAACATTCCGGGCCGCAGATCGTGTTTGCGATTGTCCAGCGTCGCCTGAAGCGTGACGTTTCGGGTGACAGGGTCAACCATCGAGTTGATCGCAGTCAGTTTGCCTTCGAATTTTTCGTCCGGCATCGCGTCGCTCTGCACCCGCACCTCCAGGCCTTCGGCGAGGTTTGGGAGATTTTGCTGCGGCAAGGCGAAGTCGACATAGACGGGGTTGAGCGCAGTCAGCGCCACGACCAGCTGACCGGCGTTGATCGTTTGCCCGACATTCACCTCCCGGATGCCGAGCTGACCATCAAATGGCGCGTGCACTTCCTTCTTCGCGATGAACGAACGCATGTTGTCAACCGTGCCGGTTTTCTGCCTGAACTTCGACTCGGCAGAGTCGAGCTCCGACTGCGAGATCACCTTGCGTCGCGCGAGATCGCGGGCGCGGTCGAGATCGGATTTCGCCAACGCGAGATCGGCCTCCGCCGTCTTCAATTGCGCGGTCTCCGAAGAAGCATCCAGCCTCATCAGGACATCGCCTTTTTTGGCGGTGCCGCCATTTTGAAAAAGAATCTGGCTCACGGTTCCGCCAAGCTCCGCCGAAACCATCGCCCCCTGGACCGGTGAAACGGATCCGACCGCGGACAGGATCGGCGCCCAATCGACCTCTTTCACGGTCGTGCTGGCGACAGTGGTGGGAGGGGGTCCGTGCGGGGCCGACATCATTTTGCGGAACTGAAGCGCTTTCAGGTCGAGGAGCACAAGCAAGAGCGCCAGGACTGTGAAGATCGAGCCTCCGAGGCGTCGCTTCCTTTTGAAGAGAACGATCGCCAGCAGGGTGAATAAAATGAGCGCAACGCTCAAGACCAGGATGATGATGGGAAAGGTTGCCATGTAAGCAGTGGGTCAGGGTTTAGTATTGTTACGCGTGCACGGCGCTGTTTTTTCCGGCAAACAGCAGTCGCCAAAGCGCGCGCGCGATACCTAATTGACGATCGCGCTCCTTCGCCGCGGACACTCCCGAGGCCTGGACCGCGCTGCGCATCATCGTGCCATCGTTGATCGCGAAAATCATCTCCGCGATCTCCTGCGGGGCAAAGCCGTGGGCGCGGTTTGAATCGGGGGAGCGCGCGATGAGATCGGTCAGACCCTTGGTCTTGGTGCGAACGACATCGCGCACCAGTCTGGCGACCTGGGGATTGCGGCTGGCTTCGGCGAAGAGGTCGACCACGAACGCCGAAATCGTCTGAGTTGAATTCTCGCAACAATGGGAGGTAAACAAAATCTCGAGCGACTCGAGCAGAGTCGGGGCCTGCCGCGCGCGCTCGAGTAATTGTGCGATCTCCTTTTTGTGTTCGGCCGCGATCGCGGAGATCACTTCGTCCTTATTTTTGAAATAGCGATAGATCAGCCCGACGCTGATCCCGGCGGCGGCGCTGATGTCGTGCATGCTCGTCTGATGGAAGCCGCACTCGGCAAACGAGCGCAGAGCTGCGTCGAGAATTTGCTGATGACGGTCGAGCGTGGGATTGAGGGGCTTTGTGGGCATCGGTGGCGCACAGTGAATGAACGTTCATTCATTGTCAACTGTGGCTCAAATGTCCTTAGTGGGAAGGAATCGGAGCAAGGGGGGTGCCGATTTCTTTCGCCTCTCAACCATGGGCGTTGACACGTTTCCCGTCGCGCACAAGCTTAGCCGCTCGCGCGCCAGGGTAGCTCAGTGGTAGAGCAGGGGACTCATAAGCCCTTGGTCGGGAGTTCAACTCTCCCCCCTGGCAGATGTCCGAACCCGGGGGCGGTGACGCAGGCCATTCTGGGCAACGGCAAGATTTTTCGCGACGGCGAATGCGTTAACGGCTCGGTCGAAGGTCCAAGGCGGCATTGACAGCGGGTCAAACGCTCCGGCGATACCTACTTCAGTCGCTCGGATAGATACGGCCGCAAATCTGCTTTGCTCCCGCGCTTGGCGACCATGAAGTAAGTGCCATTGCGCCGATCGACTGCGCCGGTCCAGCCGCCGTCGCTGACGAACTTCCATCGCAGCTTTTCCGTCTTCCTCGGCGGAGCGGACGCACTCTTCTCGAGGGAGAAAAAGAAGAACTGCACGCCGCTCTCGGCCAGCACGACCTGCCCGACGCGATGGCCGTCTTCATCTTCAAACACGCGCGCTCCCGTCGCGCGAAAATCGGCAAAACGCATCGGCACCTCAAAATGTTCGAGCTGAAACTTCATGAAAAAATAATCGCCAAGGTTGATCGCGTCGGTATTGATCCGGTCGAGCTGGGACGGCCGTGTCTGACTCGCGACGACGAGCAGCTTTTTCGCCGTCGCTGATCCTGGAAATTCCTGCAACTGCTCGACAAAATAGAAAATTCCGAGCCCCGCCATCACCAGCACGGCGAGTGCTGTCGCGAGGATCGCCGGGTGCCGCGCGGTCTTTTTCCAACTCCGCTTCGGCCCTTTGAGCAACGCCACGTTGACGAACCATTCCTCTGCTTCCTTCGGGATTGTGATTTTACGCGTCAGCGTCGCCACCGCCTGATCGAACCGCTGTTGCGCGGTCAGGCTGGCGGCGGCTTCCGGAATTGTCCGCGCGGTCTCGAGGGCGGAGCGCATCGCCCGATCGCTGGACGGCGCATCGCTGATCGGCGCGCAGTCCACGAGTGCCTGTTTGCGGCGGGAAAGCCAGCGCTTCATGTCATTTCCGGATCGGCCGTGACGGCGTTGAGCCAGGCCTGGAATTGCGCGCGCCCGTGCGAGATCAGGTTGGCCAGCTCGCTCATCTTCACGTCGAGCAGGTTTTGCATTTCGCGATGAGAAAATTCGTTCAGGTAAAAAAAGGCGAGCGCACTCCGTTGCGGTTCCGGCGTGGCAGCGATCCAGGCCGCCAATTGCTCGGGCTGGAGTTGGGCCACCCGACTGTCCGCATCTGGCGCGATCGCTTCTCCGGGACTCGGCCCCGGTTCCCCTCCCAGGGTGTTTGCAGTGCGCGTGAGGCATTGATGGCGCGCCTCATGAAACGACCAGAGCCGATCGTCTGGCAATTGCCCCCGCGCCGCGAGGAGAGCAGCTTCGCGGATCGTATCTTGAAATGCCTCCAGCGCTTGCGTTGCCTCACCCGTCATGAGGAAACAGAAGCGATAAAGTTGCGGCAGACTGCGGTTGAGTTCGTTAGTCTGTTCTCCTTGCAAGCTTACAAATTGGAGGCCCCAACCGTGGCGCGCAACCTATCTGCTCCCCAATCGTAATCGATTACGAAATGGCAGAGGATCGCAGGCGCTGCGCGACCTCCTCTGCGTTCGCCCGGCTATTGAACGCCGAGATGCGAAAGTAGCCTTCGCCTTCCGAGCCGAAGCCGCTGCCAGGTGTGACGACCACGTTTATCTCCTTCAATATGCGATCGAACATTTCCCAGCTCG
>DASXPA010000255.1:0-3728 GCA_036493915.1 Chthoniobacterales bacterium
AAACGCGTCGCGCGAGCGATTCTATCACTCGAAAGCAATCCGTTCCCTTCGGGCTGCAAAAAGCTCAAGAATCGGGACGGCTGGCGCGTGCGCATCGGCGATTATCGGATTCTGTATTTCGCCGATAAGCCGGCGCGACGAGTCATCGTCGGCGTCATCGCGCATCGAAAGGACGTCTACCGCAAGTAGCGTCACCAGGATCGGTTCCAGGAGCCGACTGGGTCAAAGTTCAATCGCGCACAAAACCCCGGCACCTGTTCGTCCTCTCATTGTCTCATGAAACAGGTGGGCGCGTCCCACGAGCGAGACGACCGGGCGGGCTTATCGTTCACCGCACGCGGGTGTTGCGACAGCAGATTTCCCACTTATTGCCGTCGGCATCCTCGAAAAAGACGGCGTAGTAGCCCGGCGTGTATTCGTGGCAATATTCCGGGCCTTCGACGTTTTGCGCGCCGGCCTCGCGTATGATCGCGCCGAGGCGGTTGACTTCTTCTTCCGTGTCCGCCCAAAAAGCGAAGCGGTTGGCGTTGCCGCGATGGCCCGGTTCCTCGTTGAGTCCGATGAAGGGCGTCGTCTTGTGCTCTCCCTCGGCGGAATAGCTGACCTCGGTTTCCGCGACGCGGATCTTCGGGAAACCGAGCGCAGGAAGGAAGACGTCGTAAAATTTCCGGGCTTTCGCGAAGTCGGACACGCGAAGGTCAATGTGATCGAAGCGGTGGATACTCATAGGATGATGTTCGCAACAAACACCCCTCGCCGGCGCCCGCAACCGTCGAACCCGAACCCTTCACGTGGGGCGCTTGCAGCGCTGCCTCTGGTCGAGGCGAGATACCGGCGATTTCGGGTGAGAAACCGGGCAGACGTTGATCGACCAGATCAGGTCGGAGATCGGGTCGGAGGCGCTGAGGCGCTGACGCGGTGCCGGAGGTGATGAGTGACGCGTGGCCAGTGACGAGCAGGGTGAGCGGGGGGCAGGGCAGCACATCGCATCCTCGCGCGTGGCGAACGCAGCCACTCGACACGGCTCGTGCGCGTCGGTAGAATCACGACGTGAGTTCGAAGCTGGCCGAAATAACGCAGGATGCTTTGAGGCTGCCTCATGAGGAGCAGTTGAGATTGGCCCGTACGCTTCTGGAGAGGAACGAAGCATGTGGAGATGATGACGTCGCGGCCGTGTGGGAGGATGAGATTGAGCGTCGGATCAAAAGCATCGATGCCGGCCTGGCGAAGAACCGGCCCTTCGCGGAAGTGGTTGCAGAGATTGATCGGCAGCTCCGACGATGACGGTCGTCGTCGTCGGGGAAGCCGAGCGTGAGTTTGTTGAATCGGTCGCCTACTACGAAGCGAAGGAAGCGGGGCTCGGGTGGCGCTTCCGCACGGAAGTTGCGGAGGCCGTCGGCTGGATCGAGAAGAATGCGGAGTTACCACGCCTGCGGACGAAAGGTTATCGGCGCCGCAATCTAAAGGCGTTTCCGCATTACATCGCCTATATCCTTCGTGGAGAAGTGATCTGGATTGTCGCAATCGCGCACGGTCATCGACGCCCGGAGTTTTGGCTCGGTCGAGTCTAAGGCGTTGCCTCACGCATCCTGCGACTCGCCTTTTCTCGTGAGCGCCAGAATCGCGCGCAACAAGTCACTCAGTGGAAGGCGGCGGGGACGATGAGCCGACCATGCAGACGAGTTCGCGGATGCCGAGACCCAACCAGGCATTTCTCGGCGACCGCCAAAGGACGCGACCCGCTCGCTGACCTTGTCGAACATAGGGCGGTTTCGCTGCAGCCAACGGTAGCTTGAAGAGTTCGCTCAGACTGAACGCCGCAACGACTGACCCAGATGACAGACCCTGTGGTGGAGTGCGGCAGCAGGTCCGGAAAGAACGTTTACTCGTCCGTGAAAGACACAATGGTGATGCGAAAGTTGCAATATGCACCTAATCAGAAGCAAAAGGCGGCATAGGGAGCGACTCGAGGAGGCGGTTATGAAAACGATTTTTCTTGTGACTCTTTGCTTAGCCAGTGGCCTCAAGTACGAGCGGGTCTATCACAAGCGCTTCGCCACCCAGGCCGAAGCCCCACCGCTATCTTCGACTACATCGAAATCTTCTATAACCGCACCCGCCTGCATAGCGCACTGGCATACCCTTCACCGCGGCAGTTTGAACAACTGTTCCCCTCGAACCAATCATGCAATCACCTGACCAAAATTACCCTTGCCAGACTGTCCGAAAAACAATGCAAACCCAGACCGACCCTTTCCGCTTCTCCCCTTCAATTTTCAAAATTTTGCCATCACTACAAATATTCTTGCAGACGACTTAGGTGACTCGTTGTCGATACAGCGCAGGGTCAATTGCCTTCGCCATTGCGACGAGATCCAGGCCGTCTCCAAGAAAATTGTCGATTCTGTGCACGGCAGAATCGGGATGCTTCAGCAGTTCGCCATAATCGATCGACAGCGATGTCACATCTTTGTGCGTTCGTAACCAGTTTGTCAGTTCCGCCAACTGGCCCTGGTAAATCCGCGCGAGTGTCGACTCATCGGCGCTTTTTTTGCCCTGCCGTTCGAGCATGGCGCGCTGGCTGGCCAGAACCTCGTCGATCGCTCGACGCATCAGAATGATCCGATATCGAAATCGACCGTCCGTGGGAAGCTCGCGCACCAGAAGATGAATGATTTTCACGGCTCGTCCGCGCGCTTGTTCGAGCCAGCTCTGATCGGTCCGCAATCGTTTCACGGGGTCGAATTCGAAATACCCGCGGGGATTACTTTCGTCCGGTGTTCGCAGCCTATCCATGAGTGGCGGAATTCCGCCTGCTGCCAGCATTTGCATCATGAGGGACGTACCGGAGCGGGGTAAACCGCTGACGACTGTGATGCAATCGCGCGCTGGGTTCGGCATTCTAATCAACGCTTGGCTGGGGAATTCCTGCTGCCGTAATTCGCTTTACGAGATCGCGATGTTTGTTTGCCATTTCTGATTGTCCCAAGCGCGCCGCAATTTTGGAGACGTAACGATGAGCGAGCACAAAGTTAGGGCTCATCGCGAGACAAATCTGGAATGCCTGGAGGGCGCGCTCGTACCAGCGCAATCGCGACAGGACCGCGCCGAGCTGGAAATGCGCGAGCGGGAAATCGTGGAAAAGCGAGATCGCCTGCAGACCATAGTGCACGCCTTCCTCCAGTCGCCCCTGCCGCGGCAGCGCGATACTCAGCCCATAGTTCACTTCCGGGTTATCCGGGTCGAGCGCGAGCGCGTCCATAAACGCCTTCTCGGCATCGCTCCAGCGCCGTAGCCGGAGGAAGGCACGCCCCACCCGGCAGAGCAGCCAGGGATCGCGCGGTCCATTCTCGGTGGCTCCCTGGAAGTAACGCAGGGCGCCCTCGCTGTCGCCCGTGAGCCAGCAATGAAAGGCGCGGAAGGTCAACATCTGTTTGCGGTCCGGCTTGAGCCTTTCCGTGTGCGCGATCGCGCGCGCCAGCGCCTCCGCCTCGCCCGCGGAAATCGCGGCCTGCCCACAGAGGACGGCATAGCGCAGCTCCCTTGGAAATTGCGCCGCCAATTCCTCGGCAAGGGCAAGCGCGCGGGCGGGCTGTTTTCCATCGATGTAGGTGCAGGCGAGATTGAATTTCTGCTCCGCCCGCGCGCGGGCGAGGTCGCGCTGCACATCTTCACCGGGCGCTTCAATATAACCGAGCTCGACCAGTTGCTGCAGCGCCGCGGCGGCA
>DASXPA010000256.1:0-7689 GCA_036493915.1 Chthoniobacterales bacterium
GAAAGTGAGCGCGCGCGAGTTTGCTCGACAGCAGATCACGGTGAACGCGATCGCGCCGGGCTTCATCGACGTCGGGATGAGCAAAGGCATGCCCGATGAAGTGACGGAGAATTTCAAGAAGCAGATTCCGCTGGGTCGCCTTGGCGACGCGCACGAGATCGTCGATGCCGCGCTTTTCCTTGCCTCGCCGATGGCAAGTTACATCACCGGTCAGGTGCTGAATGTGAACGGCGGCTATTATATGGGCTAACCGATGAGCGCGAAGTCGAAAGCATCCACCAGGTCGATTCGAATCGTGACGATTCGTGAGCAAAAGGTGGTGCTCGATTCCGGATCTGGCCGCGATCTATAGCGTGAGCACAGGCCGCTTCAACGAAGCGGTGAAAGGCAATGCGAAACGCTTCCCAAGTGATTTTTCTTTCGTCCTTACCCGTGCCGAGTTCGATCGATTGATATCGCAAAATGCGATATCAAAACCGCCTCGGGGCGGTCGCACCAAGCTTCCGCGCGTCTTCACTGAGCACGGCGCGCTCATGGCCGCGAGCATTTTGAACAGCGACCGCGCGATCGCAATGAGCGTTTACGTGATTCACGCTTTTGTCGGATTGCGCGAAAAACTCGCGGCAAATAGGGCGATCCTGAAGCGCCTCGCCGAAATCGATCGCAGCCTAATGATTCACGACAATGCCTTGCAGGATATCTACGAAGAGTTGTTGCCGGTTTTCGATCCGCCGCCGGAACCAACGCGTCGGCAAATTGGTTTCTCTTCCGACTAAGACTCGTCGCGCCCTCAATATGGTCATCAACAACCGCCGATCGCACGGCATTGTCCCGAGCGCGGTCCGCTTTTGACAAGACGGAAAAGCCCGCTAGTTTCCACGTCCCTCGTCGGGAAAGCGGGGACATCAGGAGCCCAAGACACTTTGCTAGAAAGTGCTAGGCGTTCGGACTGAAATCATCATGCAAAAAAAACGCTCCAAACGATATCGCGCTGCCGCCGAGCTGGTGGATCGCAACAGGACTTACACCTTCGCCGACGCGGTCACGACGTTGAAGAAGCTTCCGCCGACGAAGTTTGACCAAACGGTCACAATGTCGTTCCGGCTCGGGGTCGATCCGAAGCAGTCGGACCAGATGGTGCGCGGGACCTGTCCTCTTCCGCATGGTAGCGGCAAGCAGGTGCGCGTGCTCGTTTTTGCGCAGGGCGCGGCCGCGACGGCGGCGAAAAATGCGGGCGCGGAGTTCGTTGGCTTCGAGGATTTGATCAAGAAATGCCAGGAAGGTTTTCAGGATTTCGATGTCGCGATCGCGACCCCGGCGGCGATGGCGGAAGTCCGCAAGCTTGGCAAGGTGCTCGGCCCGCGAGGTCTCATGCCAAACCCGAAAACTGGGACGGTGACCGACGACACTGCGAAAGCGGTGCAGGAGGTGAAAGCAGGTCGGGTGGAGTTTAAGCTCGATAAGAATGGCAATGTGGCGGTGCCGGTGGGGAAATTTTCATTCGCAGAGGGCCAGCTGGTCGAAAACGGCACAGCCATTATTGAAGCGGTTGTGCGCGCGCGGCCGGCGACGGCGAAGGGACGCTTTGTCGAAGGTATGACGCTCGCCGCGACGATGTCGCCTGGTCTGCCGGTCGATCCTTCACCCTATCTCAGTATTTAATTTAGCGGTCTCTTAACTCTCAACTACGATTCTCAACTTCTTTCCCAATGAGACCTGAAAAAGCCAACATCGTTTCCGAATTGTCCGAGAAGCTCAACAGCTCACCGTTCCTGCTCGTGACTGATTATCAACGGATGAAAGTCAATCAATTCGGCGACCTGCGCGATCGTCTCGCGCCGACGGGAGCGGAGGTGCACGTGGTGAAAAACAGCTTTCTCAAGCGCGCCATGGCCGTGAGCGGGATGCCCGATGTCGCAAAGAATTTGAGCGGTCAGACTGCGGTGGTGACCGGCAATAGCGACGTCGCGCCGGTCGCGAAGGTGCTAAAAACTTTTGCCGCGGAGTTCAAGATCGCGACTTTGAAACTGGGCGTCGTGGACAAGAACCTCCTTTCGGTTTCGGAGGTCGAATCCCTCGCCGACCTCCCGGCACGCGACGTTTTGCTGGCGCAGTTGCTTGGCGTCTTGCTGGCGCCGGCGGTGAAGCTGGTCCGGACGTTGAACGAGCCGGGCGCGACGTTGGCTCGACTCTTAAAGGCCAAATCCGAAAAGGAAGGCAAATCAGCCGAGGCCGCAGCCTAACGACTCACACACGAAGATTACTAAGGAAAGCAGGAACTCAGGAAAAAGAGGATTGGAGAAGTAAGTTAAGAAATTCTTCTTCGTGCTTTCTTGCGTTCCTGAGCAACAAAAGAATTTCTCCCCACCGCGATTGGCGGGGAGCTGAATAAAAAAACAACTGTCCGGATCGGTGGCTGCCGATCGTAATTTCCCGGAAGCTTTCGGGAGCGGCAACGAGGAGAAAAACAAAATGGCAGATACAAATGCAATCGTGGAGCAACTCAGCGGCATGACCGTTCTCGAGGTTGCTGGATTGGTGAAGCAGCTCGAAGAGAAGTGGGGCGTGAGCGCCGCAGCTCCGGTCGCGATGGCCGCGCCGGCTGGCGGGGCGGGTGGTGGTGCCGCGGCACCGGCAGCCGAAGAAAAAACCACTTTCGACGTCATTCTCAAGGAAATGGGCGCGAATAAGATCGGCGTGATCAAGGAAGTGCGCGGCGCGGTTCCGGGCCTCGGGCTCGCCGAAGCCAAGGCGCTCGTCGAAGGTGCTCCAAAAACCTTGAAGGAAGGCGTGACGAAGGAAGAAGCCGAAGAGATCAAGAAAAAGGTCGAAGCGGCCGGCGCCAAAGTCGAGATCAAGTAAAAGTAATTTTTCATCCCACGGCAGGCGCAACCTTTTGCGAAAAGCGCTTGCGCCTGCTCTGAGGATGAGGATATTACCGACGGTATTTCTCCAAGCAGTAGTTCGCTTTATTCTTACCCGCACCCGAAGGTCCAACCGAAGATTGGCAACAAAACAGCGGAGGTCGCGTTGACCGGCCGCTGTTTTGCTGCTACTTTTTTTGCCCGCGATTCCCGGCTGATACCTTGATCGTCAGCCTTTCCGCTCGACCTGCATCCAGGGTCGTTGCCGGTATTTAACCATTGGAGATTGGTGATTGTTATGTCTGACCGTCCTGTAGAGCGCATCCACTTCGGAAGTATTCAGGAAGCGATTGAGCCGCCCAACCTGATCGAAGTGCAGCTGAATTCCTACGTCGATTTCCTGCAAAAAGACGTCCCCGCGAACAAACGGAAGAACACCGGTTTGCAGACCGTGTTCAAGGAAGTTTTCCCGATCGAAAGCTATGACGAAAAGGCAACGCTCGATTTTAGTCATTACGAAATTGGCGAGCCGAAACTGAGCGCGCTCGAAGCGCAACGCGAGGGCCAGACCTTCAGCGCGCCGCTCCATGTCACGTTCCAGCTCAAGGAAGAGAAGGGGACGAAAGAGGAGAAAGTCTACATGGGCGAGATCCCGCTCATGACGCCGCAAGGCACCTTCGTGATCAACGGGGCTGAGCGCGTCGTCGTCTCACAACTGCACCGCTCGCCGGGCATCGCGTTCGAGTCGTCGATCCATCTTAACGGAAAGGTCCTCTACAGCTTCCGCATCATCCCGGATCGTGGCAGCTGGATCGAGGTGCAGTTCGACACCAGCGATCTCCTTTACATCTACCTCGATCGTCGGAAACGTCGCCGGAAGTTTCTCGCCACGACCTTCCTCCGCGCGCTCGGCTATGGCTCGGACGAGGAAGTAATCAAACTTTTCTATACGATCGAAAACCTGAAGCTGAGCGAGAAGCTCGACGAAGAAGAACTCGCCACCAAGGTGCTGACCGCCGATGTGCTCGACGGGGAGGTCACCGTGGCTCGCGCCTTTGAGCCGCTTACACTCGCGGCGGTGCGGCAAATCATGGCGCTCGGTCTAACCGAGGTGAAGGTGATCGACATTTCGAACGACGACACCGTCGTCAAAGCGCTGAAGAAAGACCCAGCGCACGATCAGGAGGAAGCGCTCAAAGACATCTATCGCAAGCTGCGTCCCGGCGATCCACCGACGGTCGCGAATGCGCGTGCCCTTCTCAAACGCCTCTTTTTCGATCCAAAAAAATACGATCTTGGGCGTGTCGGCCGCTATAAGCTCAACCAGAAGCTCGGCATCGATGTCGATCTCGGCGAGCGGATTTTGACGGACAAGGATTTCATTGCCGCGATTAAATATTTGATCAATCTCCGGCGTGGCGAAGGCACACTCGACGACATCGATCATCTCGGCAGCCGCCGCGTTCGCACCGTCGGCGAGCTCCTTGCCAACCAATGTCGCGTCGGCCTCGCCCGCACCGAGCGCCTCGTGAAAGAGCGCATGACGCTTTTCGACGTGAACATCGATGGCATGACGCCGCAGAAGCTCATCAACCCGAAAGCACTCAGCGCGGTTGTGCGCGATTTCTTCGGGCGCTCGCAGCTTTCGCAGTTCATGGATCAAACCAACCCCCTCGCAGAGTTGACGCACAAACGCCGTCTCAGCGCTCTCGGGCCCGGCGGTCTCAGCCGCGATCGCGCCGGCTTCGAAGTCCGCGACGTTCACCCTTCGCACTACGGACGCATCTGTCCGATCGAAACTCCGGAAGGTCCAAACATCGGTCTCATCAGCTCGATGAGCACCTTTGCGCGGATCAATGAATTCGGTTTCATCGAAACGCCCTACCGCAAAGTCGAGAAAGGTCGCGTTACCGATCAGGTGGATTATCTCACGGGCGATCGCGAAGAGAACTACATCGTCGCCCAGGCGAATGCGCCGATGGATGCGAAAGGTCATTTCACTGGTGAGAAAGTTTCCGTCCGGTATCGCGGCGACTTTTTGGAAGTCGAACCGGGCAAAGTCCATTACATGGATGTTTCGCCGAAACAGCTCGTCTCTGTTGCCGCGGGCCTCATTCCATTCCTCGAACATGACGACGCGAACCGGGCACTCATGGGCTCAAACATGCAGCGCCAGGGCGTGCCGTTGATCGTTTCCGAGGCGCCCCTTGTCGGCACCGGTCTTGAAGGTAAGGTCGCGCGCGATTCCCGGGCCGTTGTCGTTTCGACCGAAGCCGGCAAGGTCGCTTCCGTCACCGCCGACCAGATCGTCGTGACGAAAGACGGCCACATGCCCGAGAGCCGCAAAAAGTTGAAGACCGATGTCGAAGCAGGCATCCACGTCTACGAGCTCCGCAAATTCATGCGCTCGAACGCCGGCACCTGCGTCAACCAAAAGCCGATCGTGAAGAAAGGCCAGCACGTGAAGCGCGGACAAGTCATCGCCGACGGCCCGAACACAGAGGACGGTGAGCTCGCGCTTGGTCGCAACGTGCTCGTCGCCTTCATGCCTTGGAACGGCTACAACTTCGAAGATGCGATCATGATCTCGGAGAAGGTCGTGAAGGAAGACATTTACACTTCCATTCACATCGACGAGTTCGAGATCGGCGCCCGTGACACCAAGCTCGGCCCCGAAGAAATCACGCGTGACATCCCGAACGTAAGCGAAGAAGCGCTTCGCAATCTCGGACCCGACGGCGTTATCCGCGTCGGCGCGGAAGTGAAGCCGGGCGACATTCTCGTCGGCAAAATCACTCCGAAGAGCGAGACGGAACTGGCGCCGGAAGAGAGACTCCTGCGCGCCATCTTTGGCGAAAAAGCGGCAGACGTGAAAGACACGTCGCTCACAGTTCCTTCGGGCACTTATGGCATCGTGATGGACGTGAAGGTTTCGTCACGGCGAGAAGTTTCTCGCGAGAAACTGACGCCTGCCGAAACCAAGCGGCAGCTGAAGTCGATCACCGAAGACAACCGCAAGAAGAAGGATGAGCTGACCGAGCAACTAACGGACGCGCTTTCCAACTTCTTGTTAGGCGAAAAAGTGCCGCTGGACGTGGTCAACGCGCAAAGCGGCGAGATCATCATTCCGGCGAATCGAAAGATCACCAAAACGCTCCTGCGCAAGCTCGCAGTGGCGCACGATCACATCGAAATCGATCCGAGCCCGATCCGAAACAAGATCCGCGAAATCATCGCGCAGTACGAACATAAGTTTGCCGAGCTGGAACTCGAGCGGGAGCGCTCAATGGATCGCGTCGAAAGCGGCGACGACATCGACCCCGGTATCATCAAGCAGGTCAAAGTTTTCATCGCGAGCAAGCGCAAGCTGAGCGTCGGCGATAAGATGGCAGGTCGTCACGGAAACAAGGGCGTCGTCGCTCGCATCGTGCCGGAGGAAGACATGCCTTACCTGGCCGATGGAACGCCGGTTGAGATTTGCCTCAATCCGTTAGGCGTGCCCAGCCGTATGAACGTCGGCCAAGTGCTGGAAACGCACCTTGGAGTCGCGGCGAAAGCGCTGGGTTTCAAAGTCGCGACGCCGGTTTTCGACGGTATCTCCGAGGCCAAGATCCGCGAGTATCTCAACGAAGCGAAAAAGATCGACGGCTTTAAGTGGGTGCAGGAAAACGGCAAAGCCCGCTTGTTCGATGGCCGCACCGGCGATCCCTTCGATCAGGAAGTCGTCGTTGGTTACATCTACATGCTCAAGCTCGGTCACCTCGTGGCGGATAAGATTCACGCGCGCGCGGTTGGCCCTTACTCGTTAGTCACGCAACAGCCGCTCGGCGGAAAAGCTCAGTACGGCGGTCAGCGCTTCGGCGAGATGGAAGTGTGGGCGCTCGAGGCCTACGGCGCGGCTTACACTTTACAGGAACTTCTCACGGTGAAATCCGACGACGTCCAAGGGCGCACCCGCATCTACGAGTCGATCGTCAAAGGCGACAACTCGCTCGAAGCGGGCACACCGGAGTCCTTCAATGTTTTGATCAAGGAAATGCAGTCGCTCGGCCTCGACGTCAAAGTCGGCGGCCAGGCGCCGAGTTTCCTTGAGAACGTCGCCTAACGAACAAAGCCCTCCCGGGACAAACTTTTAGAAACAAATTATGAACGAACATTCGTGGCGTGAGTTAGTGGGCGAAGAACGCCCGGTTGGCTTTGATCAAGTTGCCATAGGCGTCGCTTCCAGTGATACGATGCGCTCCTGGAGTAAGGGCGAAGTCAAGAATCCCGAAACGATCAACTACCGCACCTTCAAACCGGAAAAGGGGGGGCTGTTCTGCGAACGCATTTTCGGGCCGACCCGTGACTGGGAATGCTCCTGCGGAAAATATAAGCGGATCAAACACAAGGGTGTGATTTGCGACCGTTGCGGCGTCGAGGTTACTCTCGCGCGCGTGCGTCGCGAGCGCATGGGTCACATTGAGTTAGCGGTTCCGGTCTCGCATATCTGGTTTTATAAGTGCATGCCGTCGCGGCTCGGTCTCATGCTCGACATGAGCGCGCGCCAGCTTGAGCGCGTGATCTATTACGAGGATTACATCGTGATCGATCCCGGCAACACTCCGCTCACGAAATGCCAGCTCCTTACGGAGGTGGAATATCGCGAGGCGCAGGAGCAGTACGGCGAAGAATTCACCGCCGGAATGGGTGCCGAAGGTGTGAAGACGCTCCTCGCCGAGATCGATCTCGCGAAGCTCAACAAGGAGCTCGAGGAAGCGATGGGCAACACCAAGAGCAAACAGATTCGCAAGAAACTCGCAAAACGACTGAAGCTTGTACAAGG
>DASXPA010000257.1:0-3472 GCA_036493915.1 Chthoniobacterales bacterium
ATCGAGATGGCGACGCCGATCGCGGTCGCCCCGAGGATCGCGTAGCGCCAACCGACCGCGGATTCGGTCGCGTGATTGCTGCGCCCGAAACACCAGATGCCGACGAGCATCGGCAGGATCATCAAGCTGTCGAAGTGTGCCGCGCCCGCGAAGCTGTAAACGACGAGCGGATTCCAGGCATACCAGATCGCATCGACGTAACGCCCGGGCCCGCCGATCAGGCGCAAGAGCACGGCGATCGCGCCGAGATCGGCCGTCGCAAAGAGTAGCTTGTAAACGAGCGTGCCGGCCGCGGCGCGGTTGAGGCCGGCAAAAATCAGCTCTGCGCCGGGTGGATAGATCGCGCTGTAGTCACGGTGATTGATCCGGTTCCAATCGGGATCCAGCGCGCGCACCGGGACCAGCTTGTCATCGTTAGGCGCAAGCACGTAGGGATTGAAACCGGCGTTTTGCACCTTTCCTTCCCACTGGTAGCGCCAGATGTCATCCCCGGGTTCAAGCGGCAGCGCGACGAGGCGCAAAAGGATCGCGACGCCCCAGAAGATGCCGACTGCGAAGCGGCTGCGCCGCAGCCTAACGAACGCCGAGGCTGTCGCGAAAAAGGCGATACCGCAGAAGAGCGCGGTCTCGACGAACTTGATCGGCATCGTCTCATAGCGCCAGTCGTCGAAACGGCGAAGCGCAGCGAGGAGCAGAATCTCGGCGAGAAGCGCGAGCCAAAAACGCGTCTGCCTGACGAATGGTTCCATCTCTTAAGACCTTGTCATCCTGAGCGCCCGAAGCATTTGACGGGTAATGCCAAGCGAGAGGAAAAATGCGCGCACGGAGTTTTCCGTGAGGTCCTGCGCTCCGCTCAGGATGACAACTTTATCGCGCGGAAACATGAACGATCAGCTTTTCCCATGCGCCGCTTTCTTTCGCGTCATCCTCTGCAAGCCGAGGCGGAAAGCCGCAACATCGACGATTTCCGCCACCCGGCGTTTCAATCGCCGTGCACGGGTCCCGATAACGAGTAGAAAAATGGCGTAAGGAATTAGGACGCGGAGTTCCGGCCCGGAGCTGTTGAGATAGCGATAGATAAGCATCGCGACAATGAGCAGATTGATAATCACCGTCGTCGTGACGAAGCGATAGCTCAGCCGTACTCTCGTTAGGCATTTCGGCCCGCCGTGATATTCCGTGACCGTGCGCAGGGTGATGCTCCAAAAGAAGTTGCCGTAAATCTGGATATCCCATTCCTTCCAGCCGGTGTCGGCGGAATAACTCCAGCCTTCTTCTTCGAGGAGCTGAAAGATGGACTTAAGGAGCGCATTTCGCTCCACCCCTTCCTCGCTCCAATATCTGCGCCGGCGCAGGTTGCCGCGGCCGGGTTTTTGCGCGGGCATTTTCTCGTGCGCACCGATGACGCCGCGCGGCGTGCGCTTGAAATCGAGCCAGGTAAAATAACGATTCCATCCCCTAACGAGCGGCTGCGCAAAGGCGAGGAACATGACGAGAAGCCGTGCCGGAATCGTGTCGAACTTCGGCTCGATTCGCGCGCGCAGCATATAGGAGAGCGCGACGCAGAGGGTCCCGCCAAGCATGAGGTAGGGAACGATCCGCAGAATGGGCAGAAAGATGCCGAGCCCGAAAAGAAAGATCGTGAGGGCGAACCATTCGATGCTGCTGAGATAGTTGGCGATCTCCGATTGCGGAGTTGGATAGATCGATTGGAAAAAGCCTTCGCCGAAAATCCCGTGATAAATGATCGGCCGATTGATGAACCAACTGAAACGCGGCGTGCCGTAGATTTGCCCGCGCCATTTCGCCGTCCCGGTCGGGCCGAAAAAGATGAGGTGCTTGAACCGCAGCATCGATTCCGCCTCGCCGTAGCCGGCCTGTTGTTTGCGAAATGCGCGGAGCGTAAAGCGGCGATGATGCCAGACGATCGCCGTCGGGCTGAAAGCGATGACGTGGCCTTCCTGTTGCAGCCGCCAGCAGAAATCGACGTCGTCCCCGGCTTTCCGATACTCGATGTCGAACCCGCCGACGGTATCGAAGGCCCAGCGATAAAAAGCCATGTTACAACCCGGAATGTGCTCCGCGATCGTGTCGGTAAGGAGGACGTGACTCGGTCCGCCCGGCGCCGCCGCGACGCAGGCTTGCACCCAATTCTCCGCCGGCGGCGAAATGTTTGGCCCACCCACGCCCGCATAATCGCCGCTCACCAGGGTCCCGACCAGATAGTAAAGCCAATCGGGGTCGGCCATGCAGTCGGAGTCGGTGTAGGCCAGAACTTCGCCGCTGGCCGCGGCGGCGCCGGCGTTGCGCGCGTAGCTCAAGCCGTGGTTCGATTGGCGGATGTAGCCAACACCGGGGTAATGCGCGGCGATCTCAGGCGTGTTATCGGTCGACCCGTCGTCCACGAGGATCGCTTCGTAGTTCGGATAGTTGATCTTGCCTAACGAATCCAGGCATGCGGCGATTGTCTTCCCCCCATTATAGGAACAAACGATCACAGAAACCGACGGGGTCCGCGGCAGATCGCGGTGCGGCAGCGCGGCATCGTTCTGGCCGAGCTTCTTCTGCAGTGCGAAGTAAGATTTCTTCGGAATGCGATCGCGCCTAACGAGTCCGAACGACCAGTCGGTGATCTCCTGCTCGCCCGTGTACCACTCATCCGTCCAGGCAAAAAAGATCGTTCCCGCCAATCCGCAGCGGACAACACTGTCCACATGCCATCCGAGCATTTCCGCCTGCTCGTCCTCGCTGTGTCGCTGTGTGTCCATCCCGAATTCGCCGAGCATGAGCGGCTTTTCCTCGGCGAGGTTTTGCAGGCGGAGGAGGTATTTCTCGAAATCGCGCTGGTCGTGCAGATAAACGTTGAAGCAATAGAAATCGACGTTCTGCGGGAGGAGATATTCCGTTGGCGGATAACTTGCGTAGGAGAAAAGAACGTTGGGGTCTGCCTCACGCCCGACGCGGACGAGCGTCTCGACAAATTCGGTCACGCGTCTGACTCCTAACCAACGCACCATCGTCGTCGGAATTTCGTTCCCGACGAGATAACCGAAAATCGCCGGATGCCCGGCGTGCTCCGCGACCGCTGCGTGAACCGCCTTGACGATCTCACGACGGGTCTTCGCCCTAACGAGAAACTCAACGTGCTTCGCCCAAGGCAGCGTGATCAAGACGCGAACGCCCGCTTCCGCGCAGGAATCAAGAAACCAGAGCGGTGGCAGATGATAAACGCGAACGACGTTGATCCCGAGCTCGCGCATCTGCCGCAAATCGCGCCGCGCCTGTTCCGGGGTGCCAAGGTAATGGCCTTCAGCGTCGGGTTTGAAGGGTCCATAAGTCGCGCCTTTGACGAAAAATTTTTGATCGCCCTCGAAGAAAAATTTGGCACGTGCGCGGACGCGGACCGGCGAGGGCTGATTCACGAGGAACCTTCCTAGTGCAGGGCGTGGCGGGACGCAAAGATTTTGGCCGC
>DASXPA010000258.1:0-11969 GCA_036493915.1 Chthoniobacterales bacterium
GTCTCACCCTTGCAGCTCGCGACTGCGCCGGGGGTCTCACCGCTGAGCATGGTCTCGGGCAGTCCGCCACCCGGGCGCCCCGCCCCGGTCTTACCGCCTTTACTCGGCACCGGTAGCGATGTCTCAGTGACGCTCACCGCGACGGATGCGGCGGTCGAAATCGTTAACGGTGTCCAGTACCAGGCCTGGACTTTTAATGGGAGCGTGCCGGCGCCGATCATCCATGTGCGCGAAGGTCAGACCGTGCACGTGAAGTTCATCAACAACGGGATGATGCAGCACTCGATCGACTTCCATGCTGCGCAGGTGGCGCCGAGTGTCGATTATCGCTCGATCAACCCCGGCGAGCATTTCGAATTCAGCTTTGTCGCAAAAGTGCCCGGAGTCTTTATCTATCATTGCTCCACCGCACCAGTGCTCCAACACATTGGCAATGGGATGTACGGCGCAATGATTGTGGACCCGCTACAGCCGCTGCCTCCGGCGGACGTGAGTTATGTGATTGTCCAAGGGGAATGGTACACGCAGCAACTCGAAGGAAACATGATGACCGGCGACTACAATAAGATGCTGGCTGTAACTCCTGACGAAGTTGTCTTTAATGGCATTGCCTTTCAGTACAAGGACCAGCCGCTCACCGCCCGAGTTGGCCAGCGGGTTCGGATTTATTTCGTTGATGCCGGCCCCAATCTCTACAGTGCCTTTCACATCATCGGCGGCATGTTCGACACCGTCTATCCCGATGCCGATCCCAAACATGCGCTCACCGGCGTCTCCACTTACACGGTTGCTCCCGGCCAGGGCATCGTCTTTGACGCCATCATGCCGCATCCGGGCGACTACACCTTCGTCGATCACAGCATGCGCAACATGGCGATCGGCGCCGCCGGTGAGCTGGAAATCACGCCGTGAGATACGAAGGCGTCTCGCTACTCTTTTATTGCAAACGGAGCTTCTGCCAGCGCCCGGTCATTAGACCTGCCTCAAAGGCAGAAGAAATGCCTTGGGAATCTCGGCATCGAGCGTGGCCAGCTTCAACCCGTTCTCCGCCGCCAGCCTCGCCAAATGCGCATTCGTCGTCTGGCCAGGGCGCTGGCACCATTCCGGCCAGATGGTTCCGCTCACGTCATCGGCCAGGAAACGATGCCGCCGGCCGAGCGACTGCAGCATACTGCGCAAAACTGCTGCGGCCTCGGACATCGTGACCCGCCCTAACCCTCGCTGCACTGAAACCCGCACAAATCCAATCTCAGGAATTGGAGAGGTCACCAAGTCAACTCCCCGGCTTTTTTTCTGCGTCACGATCCAGTGCACGGTTCGCTCGTGATCCACGTGGTCCTGCCAACCCCAGGCCACCAGCACGTTGACGTCGAGGAGAAAACTCACGGAAAATCTGCCAGGAGTTCTTTTGTGGAGGCCACTGTCAGAGGGGCCAAATCCGCGGTGGATTGGAAAACTGTGGCGCCGGTCAGACGACAGCGCCCCACCTCTGGTTTCGTTGCTGCCGGCGCGGGGGCGGCCGCCCGACGGCGAAGGTATTCTGAGACCGAAACGCGCTCGCGCCGGGCCCTTTGCCGGATGGCCCGCGCCTCGCGATCGTTGACTTTAAAAGAAAGTGTCGTCACGGTAATACCGTAATACCTGGTGACTTCTTTTCAAGGCAGAAGATCAGGCAAAGTTCACAGCCGGGTCGAACGCAACCGCAGAGCGTTCGCGATCACAGAGACGGAGCTGAGACTCATGGCGGCTCCGGCGATCATCGGGCTCAAGAGCCAGCCAAAGAACGGGTAGAGCACGCCAGCGGCGAGCGGAATGCCTAACGAGTTATAGACGAAAGCGAAGAAAAGGTTCTGCCGGATGTTGCGCATCATGGCGCGGCTCAGGCGGATCGCCTTTTCGATGCCGCGCAGGTCGCCTCCGAGAAGGGTGATGCCCGCGCTTTCCATCGCCACGTCCGTCCCCGTGCCCATGGCAATGCCGACATCCGCCGCCGCTAGGGCCGGCGCGTCGTTAATCCCATCGCCGGCCATTGCCACGACCTGCTTTTGCTCGCGCAGTTGCCGGACCCGATCGTGCTTATCTTTCGGCTCTACGCCTGCTTCGACTGCGTCGATGTGGAGCTTCGTCGCCACGGCGCGCGCGGTTTGCTCGTTGTCGCCGGTGAGCATGATGATCTTGAGCCCGAGCTTATGGAGTTCGTCGATGGCGGCGGCGCTCGAAGGCTTGATCGGGTCGGCCACGGCGATGATGCCGGCTGCGTGTGTATCGATTGCGACGAAGATCACTGTCTGTCCCTCGGCCCGGAGTTTAGCCGCGTTGGTTTCCAGTTTGGTGAGATCAGTGACGCCTTGAGCGCGAAGGAAGGCGGGCTTCCCGACGGCAACAGAGCGATTCTCCACGCGACCAGTCACGCCACCACCAGTGGTCGATTGAAAATCTGTTACCGCGGGCAGTCTTAGATCAGGCCTTCTGGCTCCTTCCACGATGGCAGTGGCGAGCGGATGTTCACTTTGGCTTTCGACCGCTGCCGCCAGAACGAGCAACTGCTCTTCCGAGAACGGGTCGTTGGGCTCGATCTCTGTCACAGCGGGACGGCCTTCAGTGAGCGTCCCAGTCTTATCCACGATCAGCGTCTGCACTTTTTCCATGCGCTCGATCGCGGTCGCTTCCTTGATGAGCACGCCCTCCTGCGCGCCGCGGCCGACTCCGACCATGATCGACATCGGGGTCGCGAGGCCGAGCGCGCAGGGACATGCGATGATCAGCACCGAGACGGCGTTAACGATAGCAAAAGCAAAGGACGGTTCAGGTCCCGCCAACCACCAGACGATAAAGGTGAGGCTCGAAATGCCGATCACCGCCGGCACGAACCACGAGGCGATTCTATCAGCCACGCCTTGGATGGGCGCCCGGCTGCGCTGCGCTTGTGCGACCATCTCGACGATTTGCGAGAGGACAGTCTCGCTCCCGACGCGTTCGGCTTCGATCAGGAGGCTGCCGGCTTGATTGACGGTGCCGCCGGTGACGTGGTCGCCGCTTGATTTTGCGACCGGCATCGACTCGCCCGTGATCATCGATTCGTCGATGTTCGTTCTGCCTTCCAAAACGCGGCCATCGACCGGCACCTTTTCGCCCGGCCGGATGCGGACGTGATCGCCTTTTTGCACCTTATCGAGCGGGACATCTTCCTCCACGCCATCGCGGACGATGCGCGCGGTGTTCGGGGCGAGGCCGAGCAAAGCGCGAATGGCGCTGCCAGTCCGGCTGCGGGCGCGCAGCTCAAGGACCTGGCCTAACAAGACAAGGACCGTAATGATGGCAGCCGATTCGAAATAGACCCCACTCTTGCCGTGCGCGGCAAAGGATGACGGAAACACCTCTGGGAAAATCATCACGATCGCGCTGTAGAAATAAGCGACTCCGACACCGATCGCGATGAGTGTAAACATGTTCAGTGAGCGGTTGTGCAATGATTGCCAGCCGCGTTGAAAGAAAGGCCAGCCGGCCCAGACTACGACCGGCGTGCTCAGAATGAATTGCGTCCAGCGCGACCAATCGCTCTCCACCCAGGCAGGCGCGGACGGCAGAACGTGCCACATCGCGAGAACGAACACCGGCAGGCTCAGAATCGCTCCGATCCAAAACCGTCGCGTCATGTCACGCAGCTCCCCGTTTTCTTCTTCCGAACCGGCGACGACGTTCTTCGGCTCGAGCGCCATCCCGCAAATTGGGCAAGCGCCCGGCGTATCCTGCTCGATCTGCGGATGCATCGGGCAGGTGTAGGTCTTCGAACGCTCGCGAAAAGTTGGATTCCGCTCCAGCGTCATCCCACACATCGGACAAATGCCCGGATGGTCGCTCTCCACTCCTTCGCACATGGGGCAGAAGTATTTTGCCGCAGATTGATTCTCGTTCACGATATTGAAGGGAAGGCTGGCCATTTTGCGAACCGCTCGTCGCGTTGGTCGCGAACTATCATTACTTCTTATGAAACTACTCAGCATCCTCCTCAGCGCTCTACTCAGCATCCTCCTCAGCGCTCTAATCGCAATCCCACTCGCGGCGAATGCTCATACGGAGCGACCGAAAGTTCAGACAACACATCGTGTCCTTTTTGAAGTGACGATGGCGGGAGCCGAGCAGTGGACAGCCGTGCTCAACAACGTCGAAAATCTGCGCGCGGCATTCGGAGATACGGCGCAAATCGAGGTCGTGGCACACGGCCAGGGGCTCAGCCTGCTTGTGGTCAAAGGCAACGCGCTTGCTAAGCGGATGGAGAAATTGAGCATGAGCTGAGTAGTCTTCGCCGCCTCCGAAAACACAATGAAGCGCAAAGGATCGGTAAAGATCAGCTTTTGCCGTTTGCCATCACGGTCGACTCCGGCGTCGCTGAAGTGGTACGAAAGCAGGAAGCCGGCTGGAGCTACATCAAAAGCGGCACCTGACAGGAGGGATGCGCCCCGAAAGCTTTCGGGGATCTTCCGCGCCACTCGGAGAGATAGCGAAAAGCTATCAAATCAATTGAATAGGAGTATTGGCGAACGCGAGAGCTTCGCCCGATTCTTCCACGCCTAAGTGCTTTTAGTCTTAGAACGGAATTTATGACCATAAACAAAGCCATCTACATCACCACGCAAGACCAACAACGCCTGCAAGACCTGCTCGCCAAAACGGCCGCTTCCGGCCCGCGTCAACAGGGAGATTGGAAAGCGCTGGCTGAGGAGTTGCGTCGCGCAATCATCGTTCAGCCTAACGAGGTACCGGCTGATGTGATTACGATGAACTCACGCGCGGACCTGATCGATTTGGACACCAATGAAACCGTGACCTTCACGTTGGTGTTTCCACAGAATGCCTGGCTGGATGAGGAGAAGATTTCCGTGCTCGCGCCGATCGGCGCGGGAATGCTCGGTTACCGCGTGGGCGATGAGTTCGAATGGAACGTGCCGCAAGGGCTACGGCGGATGAAAGTGGCCAAGGTCCACTATCAGCCGGAAGCGGCTGGCGATTTCACTCGTTAGGCCAGCGCTATGAAGTTATGTGTCGTGGCTCTGGACTACGACGGCACGATCGCGCGCGACGGTCGCGCCGATCCACTCGTGCTGGAGGCGGTGAGAGAGGCGCAGACGCGCGGGATCGTTGTCATCCTCGTGACCGGCCGAATTCTGGCGGACTTGCAGCGCGTTCTGCCGAAGCACGAATTATTTGACGCCATCGTCGCCGAGAATGGAGCGGTGCTCGTGTTCCCGAAAACTCCAATGCGGCGGCTCACCCATCCACCATCGCAAGCCTTGCTGGATGAGCTGTGCTCACGCGGAGTAACAGTCGGCATCGGCGAATGCATCATCGAAGCGGACGCTGCCGCGGCACCGAAGGTTCTGGAAGCGATCAGGAAGCTTGAACTGCCGCTCGTTCTTCAGTTCAACCACGGCCGCGTCATGGTCCTGCCGCAGGGAATCAATAAGGCAACCGGGTTGCGTGAAGCCCTGAATACGCTGCGCCTCTCCCTGCACAACTGCGTCGGCATAGGTGACGCCGAGAACGACTATGCCATGCTTGACGCCTGCGAGATCGGCGTCGCGGTTTGTTGGGGCAGTAAAGCGCTTCAACAAATTGCGGATGAGGTTTTGCAAGGAACGGGACCGGCGGCGGTCGCTACTTACATCCGCGAAGTCACGACGCATATTAAGCTGCCGCCGCATCGCGCTCATAGCCGGCGCATCATCCTGGGTCACGACGCCGAAGGGAAATCCGTCGAGGCTGCAATTCATGGCCGTAATATTTTGGTCGCGGGCGATCCCCGATCGGGCAAGTCGTGGATAACCGGACTTTTCTGTGAGGAACTCATCCTCCAAGGCTACTGCCTTTGCGTGATCGATCCGGAAGGCGATTACACTCCCTTGGGAGCGCTTCCCGGAGTTGTTCTCTTTGGCGGCGACGAGCCTCCGCCGCGCTTCCGGAATGTGGCGCGCGCACTGCGCCACCCGGATGTGAGCGTCGTGATCGATCTTTCCGCGATGTCGCATGCAGAGAAGCTGACCTATGTGAATGACCTGTTGCCCATGCTCGCGTCTCTCCGGCGATCGGTGGGTCTTCCTCACTGGATCGTAGTCGACGAGGCGCATTATTTTCTTCATCAGCCTAACGAGCATTGCATCGACTTCGAGCTGGCTGCCTACGTCATGTCCACCTATCAGCCGTCCCAACTGCACCCTGAACTCCTGGAGGCGATTGAATCAATCATTGTGACTCCGCTCACCAGCCCTGTCGAACTGCACGTGCTCGCCAAATTGTGCGGCGCGGAAGAAGCCGAACCCGAGTGGGAAAAAATCCTGGGAAACCTGGGCATCGACGAGGCCGCAGTGCTTTCCCGATTTAACGGATGCAGTAATTTGCCGCGCCGCTTCACCATCACGGGCCGCAGAACCTCGCATGTGCGCCATCGCGCGAAGTATCTTGAGGTACCGATGCCGGAGGAACGCGCCTTCGTATTCACCTGCAATGGCCGTCGCTTTGGACCTCCGGCGCGAACGTTAAAGGAATTCGTCGCACTTCAGGCGAAGTTACCGACTCCAGCCTTGGAAGGCCATGCGCAACGCGGTGATTTCTCTCGCTGGATTCGCAACGTTTTTGGAGACGAACCATTGGCCGTCAAAATTCGCCAGGTAGAGAAGGATTTCCGGGAAGGGAGAATTGCGAATCTCGCCGAGTCCCTCGCGGCACCAATTCATCAGCGTTATCAATTGCACCGGTAAGGTGACTCCAAAGGCCGCGCCTAACGAGGAAGCCATATTGTAGAAACCAGAAGCCGACCTCCCTTGTCTGCGGCACGTTTGATAAGGCGGCGCCGATTGATGGCGTCCACGCGGATGGTGCTCAAGATCGCGACGAGATAGCCGGCCGTCAGTCAACGCGATCTTCAAGGTCGTTTCCATCGGCATCATCGTTATCGACGGCCGAGGAGGTACCCTCGCTTGGCGGAAGCGCGTCGATAGTCAGTTGATCGGACTGACAAGCACGCGGCAGATGCCAGCCGTAGCGAATAGCCATGAAGCGAAGCCCAAAGCACAAGACTCCGCCGGCCGCGACCACTGGCACGGTCGGGAGTTGCAGCATTCTGCCGATGACAACAACCGAGGCGCCGGAGAGAGCAGCCACCGCGTAAAGTTCCGCCCGAAGCACTGTCGGTATTTCAGCGACGAGGATGTCGCGCGCGATGCCTCCGCCGACGCCGGTGAGCACGCCGAGCAGCACGCATGAGACCGGGGTAAGACCAAAGGTGAGCGCTTTCAGCGCGCCCGCGACTGCGAAGAGAGCCAACCCGGCGCCATCGAGAATAAGCACTGGAGTCTGCAGCCGCGCTGTCGCCGAGTAGGTGAAGAATACTGTTATCCCAGCGAGAACCGGGACTGCGATGTAGCGCCAGTCGGCGAGCGCCGCCGGCGGCACCGCTCCGATAAGCAGATCGCGCGCGATCCCGCCGAAAGTCGCGGCGGCAAATGAGAGAACGAGGATTCCAAAGAGATCGAGGCGGTGCTTGACCGCGGTCATAGCCCCACTCAGCGCGAAGACGAATGTGCCGGCAAGATCGAGCGCCAGCACCAGAGTCTTCATCAGCTTACTTCGAAAGCCAGGTCTTTGCCGCCACCACCAGCGCCTGGACACCGGTCTCCAGCGTCGGATGAATGACCGGCGCGAAACGCCGATTGTGATTTGTCGGAATGTCATGCACGCGCCCGGCGGCTTTCGCCTTCTTGTAAACGGCAGGGTCAGTGCCGCCGATGAACCAGAAGACCGATGGCGCGCCCCAATGACTGCCAAACGAACCGAAGTCCTCACTCGCCGATGTGGCCTGGACCTGCACGACGCTTTTGCCGCTGAAATGTTGGCGGAACGCCTCCGCGACCCGCTCTGTCGCTTCCGCGTCATTGCTCACGAGAGAATAACGATCGAGCGGTGTAATCTCCGGCGGTTTGGGCGCGCCTGAGGCCGCGGCTTCGGCGTTCACGATTCGCGTGATTGCGGCAAGGACACGTTTGCGAACACCTTCATCAAACGTGCGCACGTTCAGCTTAATGATCGCTTCGTCAGGGATTACATTTTCTTTCGTCCCGGCTTGCAACGAACCGATCGTCACAACCGCGGCATCAGTCGCAGCGATCTCGCGCGAGACAATGGTTTGCAATCGCAGAACCGTCGCCGCGGCCATGACCACGGGATCAATGCTGGCCTGAGGCATCGAGCCATGCGCGCCGCGTCCGAACATCCGGATCTGGAAGCTGTCAGCCGCCGACGTAATCACGCCTTTGCGTCCGCCGATTGATCCGGCCGGTCCGACCATCACATGCTGACCCAGGACGACATCGGGTTTCGGGAATTGCGCAAAACGCTTGTCCTTCAGCATCGCCTGCGCGCCTTCAGCCGTTTCTTCTGCGGGCTGGAAGACCGCCATGATTGTCCCGCGCCAGGTATCACGCGCACTCGCCAGCAAGGTGGTCGCTCCGACCAGGCAGGCTACGTGCATGTCATGACCGCACGCGTGCATTACCGGCACGGTCTTACCTTCGCGATCCTTAGCCGTAACCCTGCTCGCGTACGGGAGTCCCGTGGCTTCCTTCACCGGAAGCGCATCCATGTCGGCTCGTAACATCACAGTCGGCCCGTCGCCATTCCGCAGCAGACCGACAACTCCGGTTTCCCCGACGCGGGTGGTGACTTCATAACCGGCGGCGCGCAATTGGTCGGCGGCAATCTTCGCCGTGCGCTCTTCCCGCATGGAAAGCTCGGGATGCGAGTGAATGTCCTTGTAGAGCGCCTCGAGATCCGGCAGGAGATTCGTAAGTTCGGCGGCGATGTCATTGGATGCGGCAGCGGCCTTCCTCGAGCTTCGACTCGCCGCAGAGCTGCGCGGAGTTTTCCTTTTCGCCGCCGCGGAATTTCCCGGCGCTTCATGCGTTTTCCTTTTCATATTTCACTTCGTCTCGCTTATCGCTGCCGGAAGACAAACGCACGGGCGGGTCCTTGCGCGGCCGCGCGCTTACATCTATGGCGCCGGCGGTTGCGCAATCCGCCGGGTCCAATCCACCAGGTTCCGGAGCAACTTGCGAATGTACTCTTTGGTGGCCTCATCGGTGAGATTGCCGTCCGCGTCGAAGCGCTCGGCCGCGTTGCCGATCATCACCTCCGGCCGGTTAAGGGGAAACATGTTCAAGAAAACCATGATCTGCCGCAGGTGATATTGCGCCCGCGCCGTGGCGATTCCGCCGACAGAAGCGCCCATGATCGCCGCCGGTTTGCCGTCCCACGCGCTGTCACCGTAGGGCCGCGACGCCCAATCGATCGCATTTTTCAAAACGCCGGGAACGGAATAGTTGTACTCCGGCGTGACGAACAAGATGGCTTCCGCCTCGCGTATCTTGCGCTTGAATTCCGCCACTCTCGCCGGCGGATTCTGCTCCTCATCCTGATTGAAGCTGGGAATGCCACTCAACTCGAAGATTTCCATTGTCGCGCCTTCCGGCACGAGTTGGAAGGCGGCTCGCAGAGCGCCGCGATTGTACGATGTCTGCCGCAGACTTCCGGCAATGCCGAGAATGAAAAGTTTTTCGTTCATATTTTAGTTCCGCTTGGTTGGGTAAATTATGGCAGGCGAATGACTGCTGTAATTGTGCCGCCTTTTCGCTCTCTTCCGCCGCTTGGGTTAAGCCCGATTGAACTCGTAAAACTTACCAGCTCAGCAAGCGAAAATGACAGGGCAGCGAGAGTCACGAAAAGGATTTTCTAGCAGACCGTTACTTTCATGAAACCGGAGACCACCGGGTTTCCGGGTTGGCCGCGAGCAGGCTGTCGAGATCGAGAGCATGCGTGAACATAGCCACTTTCCCGTCGCGATCGCGCGGCCACTTCTCCGCCGGCCGATCCCAATAAAGCTCAACCCCGTTATCGTCTGGATCACGCAGATAAACTGCTTCGCTCACGCCGTGATCCGACGCGCCATCCAGGCGAATCCTAGCGTCCATGACACGCCGTAACGCGTCCGCCAATTCGGCACGCGTCGGGTAAAGGATGGCGAGGTGATAGAGACCAGTCGCACCCGCGGGAGGGGGCGATCCGCCCAGACTTTCCCACGTATTCAAGCCGATGTGGTGATGATAGCCGCCAGCGGAAACGAACGCCGCCTCACGCCCATAGCGCTGCATCAATTCAAAGCCGAGCGCACCGCAGTAGAAATTCAGCGCCCGTTCGAGGTCGGCCACTTTGAGGTGCACGTGGCCGATGCACACCTGCGCATCGATCGGCGCTTCCCGTTCGCTCGGCATGGCAGCTCACGTTAAAACCCAGCGTTGCATTAGCAAGAGTTCGCAACCGTATCATAGCGAAGGTCTATCATTCCATTCCAGAACAAGTCTTGGTCGATCAGTCGATTGACTGGCAGATTGTCGTTGTTAAGCCGGCCCTGCCTGCAAACGATTCTATGAAGACGAAGAAAACCAACCAAGTCTTGATCGACCTCGACAACGTCACGCTGCGCTTCGGCGAGATGGAACCGGTCGTCATCCCGCGAAGCGCCGTTGGCACCAAGCTACGGCTGATCGATTGGGTATATCGCCTGACCGGGTGGCCAGGAATGAAGGTGCAGTATCTTCGCGAGTTCGTCGCCGCCATCTATCGGCATCATGGCTGGGCCCTTCCACTCCCAGAGGAGGACACTTTCTTGAGCGAGGAAAAGCTGGACCAAACTGACGTTGCGTCACCCCGGCTCATGCTCGCTCGCGACTGAATCGCACGATAGCGTAATGCTATCGATTCATTCGAGAATAAGTCATAGCCAATGATAGCAGCGACCCTTAATTTGCCGCATCAACAAACAAGCTGAGGATTTAACCAATGATCAACCTCCTTCTTCCAACGTGATCGCATTGCCGGATCTTCCCTCCCTCTCCAGCAGAAGAACGAGACGGCGCGTGACTGCGGCGGACAATCGTCCAGCCAGTGAACAGCATTGCCCGCGGGAAATGAAGCGCTGGATCTGCCGCTGGGAAAATGAAGGTGGCGCGATCATAGGACAGAATGCGGGCGGCGGAGTTACTTCCGCGGCGTAACCCGAGAAAAAGAAACGGCCGCCAAATACCGCGCGGCAGACAAGATTTATGAAACAGACATCACAGCACGAAGAGATGATCAGATACGGCGATCCCTTTATGGCTGCCTCACGGCGGCGCAGGGGCGGGTATTCGGTCATGAGTTATAATGATCGATCCCCGGAGGTCACGGCCATGAACGCGCATCTGCGCGCCTCGAACTATCCTGAGCCAGATGGAAAGCGATTTGCGGCAGATTTTCGCCGCAGAAATGACGAAGCAGTCGCACGGCGGGATAGGCCTTCCCTTCTTCATCTCGGCCAGCAGTACGACACCCAGGCGCGGGACAACTTCATCCACGAAGCGGTCCTTCTCCTCTTGATCGCCACGGCGTCGCTCTGGCCCATCATTGACAGCGTGCGAGCTCTCGCCGCAAGCTGGTAACTTACCGCCTCTTTGCAAACATGAAGGCCACGAAATTGCGTCGCATCCTGGTGCCAATCGACTTTTCGCTGCCCTCGTTGGCGACGCTGCGTTTTGCCAAGCTGCTCGCCGCACGATTCGGCGCCAAGTTGCACCTCGTCCATATCGTCGCTCCCATTCCGATCTACAGCCTTGGTCCCGGAGTTTTGCTGCCGCCGTTTCCCGATAAAGCGATCATGCAGGCGGCAAAGAAACGCCTCCAGGAGTTGGTCTCGCAGTTTTCTCTCCCAGAGGGCGAGACCCGGTGCACCGTGCGCCTGGGCGAAGCTTCCGCCCAAATCAACGACGTTGCTGGACAATCCTGTGCTGACCTGATCGCGATCGCGACCCGTGGTCTGACCGGCCTCAAGCACGCCTTTCTCGGCAGCACGACGCAACGCGTCGTTCGTGCCGCGTCGTGTCCGG
>DASXPA010000259.1:0-15462 GCA_036493915.1 Chthoniobacterales bacterium
CTCCTGATCGAAGAAAGAATCGATCACGAACAGGAGCAGGAACACGAGGCGGAGGCGGCCATCCGTTCTTGCACTTGCGTTTACATCTGCTAAGACCGGGATTCCCAAAATGACCCTGCCCATCCTGACTTCACGCTCGCGCATGATGATGTTCGCTCCCCATCCTGACGACGAATCGCTCGCCGCCGGCGTCTTCCTGCAGCGCGCTGTCGCCGCCGGTGCGCAGGTGCGAGTGGTTTATGCGACCGACGGCGAGAAGAACTGCTGGCCCCAGCGCGTCCTCGAACGCAAAGTGCGCCTGCGCGAGCGGGATCGCCGCCGCTGGGGCGCGCGCCGTCAGGCCGAAGCCATCGCCGCTCTCAGCGTGCTCAACATTCATCCCCATCAAGTGGAATTCCTTTCTCTGCCTGACCAAGGCGTGACGGATCTTCTGCTCGAAGGTTGCGATCAAACGATGCGCCGGCTCGCCGATCTCATCGCCGGCTGGCAACCGACTCACCTGCTCGTCCCATCGCCTGCTGATACGCATCCGGATCACAGCGGTCTCGCCGTTCTGCTCCGCATCGTTTTCGATCGTTTTCTCCCGCGGCGGCACGACATCGCACGCCTCGAATATCTCGTCCACGGCGACAGTGAGAGCTTCGACCAGGTCGCTGCGCGCCTGCTGCACACTCGCGGCGAACGCGAACTCAAACGCCGCGCCATTGTGCGCCACTTCACCCAGGTCGCCCTCTCCCGCCGACGCTTCCTCGCCTACGCGAAACGCCCGGAGCGTTTCGTTTGGGCAAAGAATCAATTTGCCTGCGCGAGCGACGGCCCGATCCACTTCTTCAGCCGCGATCGCCGGGCGGTCCGCTTGCAAGTTGCCTTCACGCTCAAACCGTTGCGCGCCGAAGAGACCACGCTCTATCTCGTCGGAAACGATGCCTTCGACGGTCTTCGCCGTTTGCGCACCACGCTTCCTGGCCGCAGCAGCAAGCTCGACCTGATCGACTGCGAGAAAGGCGACATCGCCGGCGTGGGCCGTTACCAGGGTGACGCGTTTCGCGCACAAATTTCTCTGCCTATGAATGGTTTCGCGCTTGATTCCCCGATTTATGTGAAACTCGATCGGCGCGTTTGGTTCTTCGACGAAGCGGGATGGCTCGAGATCGGCGCCGCGCTTCCGGGCGCGACTTCGCGCCGGCCGCAGCCCGCTGCGCTCCGTGAGCTGGCCGTTGCCTAACGACTTTTTTCGAGAGATGAAGCTCGCAGAACAAGTCGACGCCGACCTGAAAGAGGCGATGCGCGCTCGCGATAGCGCACGTCTCGGCGTCCTCCGCATGTTGAAGTCCGCCTTGAAATACGCCGCCATCGAGAAGTCCGGTGCGGAAGGCGAGCTTGATGACGCCGAAGCGACGCAAGTCATCCGCAAACAGGTAAAGCAGCGGCAGGACTCGATCGAGAGTTTCGAAAAAGGCGGCCGCGCCGAACTCGCCGAGAAGGAGAAGTCCGAGATCGCGCTCCTCAATCACTATCTTCCCGCAGCCATGAGCGCGGAGGAACTTTCGCGACTCGTAAGGGAAACGATTGTCGAAGTCGGCGCCACCTCGCGAGCACAGATGGGCGCGGTGATGAAAGCGCTCGGCCCGAAAGTCGCCGGTCGCGCCGATGGCAAAACGCTTAGCCAGGAAGTGCAGCGACAGTTGAGTGATCGTTAAAGCGATCAAGGGTTGAAGCGATGAAGCGAGACCGCGCTTTAACTCTTCAAACCTTTAACTCTTCACCGCTTCAACGCATCCATTCTTCACGGCTTCACCGCTTTAGCGCTTTATCCCTTCAACGCGTTCCTTCCTCACCGCCCCGATGCTGACTGCCATCATCGTTGCCGGCGGGAGCAGTCAGCGGATCGGCTTCGACAAGCTCCTTGCGCAGATCGCTGGGCGTCCCGTCATCGCCCATTCGGTCGCCGCTTTTGAAGAAACTGCTTCCGTCACTAACATCATCCTCGTCGGCCGCGCCGAACGTCTTGCTGATTACGAAGCCATCTCTGAAACGCACGGCTTCCGCAAAATCACCGCCGTCATTCCCGGCGGCGCGCGCCGGCAGGATTCCGTCCGGCTCGGTCTCGAACAGCTCGACGCCACGACCGGGTTCGTCGCCGTCCACGATGCCGCGCGCCCGCTCGTTAGGCCAGAACTCATCGAGCGTATCTTCACGGCGGCGCGTGACCACGGCGGAGCCGCCAGCGCCGCACGTGTCAGCGACACTCTCAAGCGCGCCGACGCCGATCACATCGTCACCGGCGGCGTCGATCGCGCGAATCTTTTCGCGGTGCAGACCCCGCAGATTTTCCGTCGTGATCTTCTCGAGAAAGCCTACGCGGGGATCTTCGACGCCGGCCTCGAAGTGACGGATGAAATTTCAGCCGTCGAACATATAGGCGGCAAAATTGTCCTTCTGCCTAACGGATCCTCAAACTTTAAGATCACTTATCCCGCAGATCTCCAGCTGGCCGAGCTTGTCCTGCAGCAGCGCACATCGTAGCGCGTCGCTCGACTTTCCGGGGAGGACGGGCTGGTAGCCCGTCGCATGCGTCAGTCTGCCGGATGCAAATTTTGCGCGCAGCGCAAACAACTGGCGCGATCGCACTCTCCCTAACTCCTTTACTCGTTAGGCAGCAGTAGCGTCGGCCATTCTCAGCCGAAATCCGAATCCGTTGTAGCGTCGGCTGTCCTCAACCGAAGCCTCGCAACCGCGGTCACACCACCGCAGTTTCCGTCTCCTCGATCACTTCGGGCGGCCTGTGCTTTCCAAACAAAACCGCGAGCAACACTCCCGCGACGACCAACGAAATCCCCAGCACCGCCTCCGCGTTATAACGTTCGCCGAAAATCGTGACGCCGAAAACGAGAGCGTAGAGCAGACCGATATAGTTCAGCACCGCGACCTTCGCGATACGGTCGGAGTGAAGCGCATTCGTCAGGCAGATCTGCCCGACCTGAGTGAGAATGCCGGACAGGAGCAGGCAAACCCATTCCCACGGCAACGGCGTTCGCCAGCGAAAGAGGAGGAAGACGAGCCCGGCGGCGATCCCCACGAGCTGGAAATGGAGCACCACCACGAGCGACACTTCGCGCTCACGCAGACGGCGCACGAGATTATAAGCCATCCCCGAGCAGATGGCGGAGGCGATGCCGACCAGCAGATAGAGCGTCGAGACGCCCGAGTCGAAGCCCTCGAGGACGAATACACCCACAAACGCGATCCCGTAGAAGAGCCATTGCCGCGCCGGCACCAGCTCGCGCAGGAGAAAGACGCCGATGAGCGCGGTGAAAATCGGTGAGAGATATTGAATCGTGACCGCGGTGGCGAGAGGCAGGTGCTGCAGAGTGATGAAAAAGGTGAAAAGGGCGAGCGTCCCGAAGGCGCCCCGCGCAATCAGCAGGGTGTGATTATCCCCTTTCCAATCCAGCCGCCGCCGCGCCACCTCCACGCCGCAGATCAATCCCGAGACGAGGCAGCGGAAGAAGACAATCTCCATCGCAGGGATACGCTCGAGCTGCTTCACGAACACGTTCATGACCGCAAATGCCAGCGTCGCCACGAGCATATTGGCCACGCCACCGCTGAGGCGGCGCGACTTGGCGCGAGAGGCGGTCTTAGCTGGCGGAGTCATCCGGAAGGGTCTACCCAGAGATGTCCCGCAAAACAACCTTACGAATCAAGGCTGTCACAGATAAGATTTACGTTAATGGCGTATCCATGGGAGAAACTTTCACTAGTTGAGGAGATTACGGGCTTGTTGATTTCTGCTACTGCGAGCGCAAAGATCAGCTGCCGCTTCACCCGGGCTCCCGACGATGTCCCGGAGGTCGGAGAAGAATCCACGAACTCAGGAAACAATCCGGGACCGAGTTTAGGCCGTGATTTCGGCTGCGGTTTCTCCGTTGTGAGGGAAGAATTTCCGGATGTAACAAAGGTACCCCAGAAACGGCAGGGTAAAAATTATCGACCACGACACCAGGGCGGAGCGTCCCGAAAATCCGAACGCCCGCATCTGCTCCACTTGTGCCGGCGGGTAACCCATCCGGGAATAGACCTCATTCAGGTCGTGTCCCCCATAGGTGATGGCGCTGGAAATACTAAAGAGAGTGAGCGCCACGAAAATCACCCACCAACCGCGCCAGTCGAGGCGGTAGATCGCCCAGGCGCCGTAACCCCAAATCGCCGCGACACAGATATAGAAGACAGTTCCCGACGGACCAGAAAGGAGCAGCCCGAAAAGAGGAGCGACGGAGTGCAAAGTCGGCATCGTCAGCATGAAGAGTGCTCCGAAGCAGAGCCAGAGACTTACCGCGAGAACTGGAAGAGGACAACGATCGGTCCACCTCGCTACGGGGTCGCGTGCTTCGCAGGTGGCCTTCACATTCCTGCCGCTGTAGAAAAGACCCCAGATCAACGGCAGCACCAGATAGATAAGGGCGAGGATGAAAATGGGGACGAGCACAATCATCGTCTGAGCGACACCGGAGAGTTGTGGCTGACCGGGAGGCCGCGCCGCACGGAAGGCCTTCGCCAGGGCCGGCGCCATGAAAGCAAAGGCAGCGCAGGAGATTAGCCCCACCGCGAACCACGACCAGGACCAGACGGCAAGAAGTGCGCGCGCCCAGCGGCGGGCCATCATTGAGCCAATCCCGAGCCAGATGAGAACGACAGCAAGGACACCGCAGACCACCGCGATCGGAACCATATTCGGTGGTGCTGGTGTGTTGGGGGCCGGTGGCGCCATGCGAGCGGCAAAGATCATGAGCGGCACGAACAACCCAGCTAACAAACCGAGGAGTACCGTGACCAAGCCGAAAAAGATGAGACCGCCCTTGCGATCCTTATATTGTGCCGTCGTGGAGGGAGTGAAATCCATCTCGGACCAGATTAGTCAAAAAGCTCAGCCTGTGTCCATCTTTGGTGTTCATCCAGACATTTTAGGACAGCCCCGGTCCAATCAGCGCAGAGCAACTCGGCTTGGGCGAGGACGGTATTGACGGCTTCGTCTTGCAGGTCGGGCGGGTAACCGTGCTTCCCAAGAATTCGCTTCACCATGACTTGTTTTGGCTCTCGCACCTTCCTTAACTGTCCAATCGATGGTGACGCTTTTGCGGACTTGGGTGACTAGCTCTGCCGCGATGACTTTGAGTTCGTCTTTGCCCATTGCTTCGACGGCGCTGTCGTTCGCGGCGAGCGCGTCGTAGAAGGCGACGCTGGAAGCGATTTTGATTAAGACCGCGTGATCTCCCGCACCGGCAGGGACGAATGTCTCTGGATCTGGGTCGGATCGGCAGATAAGTAGCAATCGTGGCGGCTCTCCCGGCGCCGTGGCGGGCGCGCGGTGGATGCACGGCGGAACCGGGCTCCCGGGCCACTCTACTGCGATCCGCCAAAGCTGGCCGACCCCGAAGGAGTACGGCCGCGCTCCTTCGACAGCCGCGTAATGCAGGTCGTAGTAATGCTCATGCAGGGCGGCGCGAAATGCGTCATCATCTGCTTCCGCCCCGAGATACTCGCGGAGCTGTTCCCGGATCTCCGGGATGTCCACCTTGCGCCGCGCGTCCTCGTTCCGGAGGCCTTCACTCGCTGGCCCAAAGTAAGTGCAGAGCCAGGTATCGGCCTCGACCGGCGCGCTATCCACGTGGAAGGAAAACAAATCCGTCCGCACCGGCCCCGGTTCCTCGTCGCGGCGATATTCATGAATGCAGTTGACCACCGGATCGCGCTCCTCTTCCCGCAACCTCCGCAGATCTTCCCGCAACCCATTGGCCGCCATACGACCCGCCGGGCTCAGCGCGAGCTGCAGGAGTTGGTGGTCCTCGATCGTCATCACGCCTTCGCCGGCTCCGAGTTTCTCGACCACCTCGTCGAAATCCCCGGGCAACGTACGCGACCAGCAGAAAGCACTTACCCCGTGCGCGAACGGCGTCGCGACCAGCTCCTCAAAGCTATGCACGGTCTTGATCCGGAAATAATCGGGAGAATCGATCACAGATGCCACAGCGGGAAGGATCGCCTTGGAAGAGTGCATGAGAAAGGCTGCGCGACGAAAAGTTGTGTCGAGAGGCAGCTCCGAATCGTATGAACGACGGCCGATGTGCCGCGCTTGTCAGCTAGCGGCGGGCGAGCTATCTCGTGAGCCCTCTTTTTACATCAGGGACAAACCACCTTGCGGTCTTTCATGGCCACAATCGTCTTTTCCGCGAGGCCTGGCGTGAACTTCTGGTAACTGATGGAGTAGGTCGGAGCGTTTTCGCCCTCCTTAGCGCGATTGCCAGTTACCGAAACCAGGACAGTCCCATCGGGTTTATAGAACGCATCCTGCGAACGGCCATCGGCATAACTGTGTGTCTGCTTGAACCCCTGCAAATGAGCTACGCACCAGGCCAGCGTCGCATCTACCTTAGCATCGTAGACACTGTAGAAATCCGTCTGCATTTTACTCTTGCAGATGGTGGCTTCGGGTAACTTAACCGGGTCACCGGGGTCGATCCTATTACTCGTGGCCGGGTAACGCGGAAGGCCGGTCAAAGGATCGGTCTTCGCCGTCGGAGCGGAGTTCGCCGAAATCGCCAGAGCAAACCCGAGAATTACAACGCAATAGAAAATCCTGTTCATGAATCTGAAGATAGAAGGCATATGCCCTTTGGGGAAGCGCCAAATCCACGTGATCCAGCAGCTTGCGCACCCGGTCGCTCCGCTTCGTCAACACTTGAAAGGAATGCTGAGAAGTTTCCTCCATCATCTTGAGAACCGATGACGACGATGTCCCGGCGCTCGGAGAGGAGCGGCGCTTGGAAAGCCCGGCCGTTGCTTCCGCATCCGTTACGCCCAGAACTGGCGGCTTTGGACGAGGTTTCGCTTTGAGCGGATTCGGATTTCGTTGCCTAACAATTTGGCGAGGAGTTCGGCAGCGACATTTGTATTCGAGGCCGCGCTCCTCGGCGAGGAACTGAGAGGGTGAGCCGTTGGGCAAGCGGCGAATCAATGCTGATGTCGGGCTGTTTTCCTGCGTTATGTTTCAGCGGCGAGTTCCGCCTCGAGCGGATGGTCCTTCTGAAACTTGCTCGCGCCGAGAATACTGAATCCGAGCAGGCACCCCTTTTCGTCTACGCGCCGCATCACGGCATCACTCTTCGTCTCGCGCATGAACCCGGGAGCGTCCGAAAACATCGCCTCGAGGTAGTCGCCTTCCGGGTCGAACCACAGCTTTACTTTGTCGGCCATATTCTTTCTCCAGGTTTCAGCTTATCGGTCAAGTATGCGGTAATAGCGGACGCATCATCCGCAGGATTGCTTTACCACCCAGAGCCATTTGTCGCCGACAGTCGTGCGAGAATAGAACAAAAACACACGTCTCGATTGACTTGCAACGGAGGTTTGTTCAACCTAAATAAAAGTATGGGCGGTAAAGGACGCGACAGGACAGTTTCACGCAGGCCCGAGGGATGGGCGCAAAAGCGGAATGATGCCACTCGCGCTGGGGGCATCTACAAAACGCAAGGGGAGGCTGTTAAGGCGGCGACCACAACGTTGAAGAAGCAGGGCGGTGGTGAACTAATCATCAAAGGCCGGGATGGTCGCATCCGCAGCAAGGATACAATCCCTCCGGGTCGCGACCCGAATCCTCCGCGTGATCGGGAACATTAGTTTATGGTTAAGCGACAGCCGAGTGAAGCCGTCGACCGATCCGAGGGGCTGACGGTTCAGCCTTTTGGGAGAGGCTGGAAACTACAAAAGGCACTCGTCTATACGTTTGCCTTCGAATTCGAGATCGAGACCGACGAGGAGGGTTGGCTGATCGGGAGAGTGCCGACGCTTCCGGGATGCCAAACACAAGCGCGCACAGAAGAAGAGTTAATAGGACGCCTCCACGAGGTGGTGGAACTGGCAATAGAAGATTCGTCTGACCGGCTGGCAAAGGGCCTCTTCGCGACCAAACACAGCTGAGATGCCGAAGCACCCCCGTGTGACGGGAAAAGAGCTTGTCCGTTTGCTGGCCAAGAAGGGCTTCCACGTAGCGCGTATCAAAGGGAGTCATCATCGATTGCGCCATTCAGACGGCCGAGTCACCACTGTTCCCGTTCATCATGGTGAGATAATCGGGCCCGGCCTCTTGAGGCAGATCATGCAAGACGTGAAACTAGACATTAAGGACCTGTAGCCGACGCCTTGGTGGCAGACGGCGCCCCCCCTGCGCCAGTTGATCAAAATAAGCGAGCGTGCACGAGCTGCTTACCGGTAAATGGAGGGAGGCGGGACCGATCGACGGAGGCTGCGCGAAGCGCAGGGCGGAGCCCGACTGAGCTGGGCCGCGAAGGAGTCAAGCCGATAAACGACGCCTGCGGGAGCGAGTCGTCCAGATTGCGCGCGAGCCCGTCGATCAAGTCGTATTGGCTGCGGTGCGCTTTATCCGCGATCACGACGATGTTGCGGCGGTCGGAAAGCAGCGGCGCCTTCGCTCCCTCGGTTTCCGACATGAACTTCTGAATGGTGGTGAAAACCACGCCGCCGCTCGCGACGTTGAGCAGTTTCCGCAAATGCTCCACCGAATCCGCCTGCACCGGAGTCTGCCGCAGGATTTCGTGGCAACGCTGGAACTGGCCGAAGAGTTGATCGTCCAGGTCGTTTCGATCGGTCAGGAAAACCAGCGTCGGATTCTCCATTGCCGGCTCTTCGATGATGCAGCCCGCGTAGAAGAGCATCGACAAGGTCTTGCCCGAACCTTGCGTGTGCCAGATCACGCCCACGCGGCGATCGCCTTCCTTGCCGCCGTGCATCTTGCCCGCCCAATAGTGACCGGGAAACTCCCCGACCTTCGCCGTCCCTTCGCGACCGGTGGCGCGGATCGTTTCATCGACCGCCGCCTTCACCGCGTGGAACTGATGATAACCCGCCATCAGCTTATGCACCGCGCCGGTGTCAGGATCGTCTTCGAAAACGATGAAGTTGCGGATGAGATCGAGGAAGCGCCGCTTCTCGAAAACTCCCCTCACGAGTGTCTCCAATTCCAGCGCCGTCTTCGGTGCGTCGAACTCGCCCTCGATCGTGCGCCAGACCTTGAACCATTCCTGATTCGCGGTGAGCGAGCCGATGCGCGCTTGCAGGCCATCGGAGATCACCGTCACTTCGTTGTAATGCAGCAACGAAGGAATCTCCTGCTTGTAGGTCTGGATTTGGTTGTAGGCCGCGGCAAACCACTTGTCGGTGTCTTCCGGAATCTTCAGCTCGATGATTCCAAGCGGCAGGCCATTGACGAAGACGACGATGTCCGGCCGGCGATTATTCTGGCCTTCTATGACGGTGAATTGATTCACCGCCAGCCAGTCGTTCGCGTCAGGATTGTCGAAGTCGATCAATCGGACGTGATCGCCCGCAATGCTTCCGTCGTCACGGCGATACTCAACAGGAACGCCATCGCGCAACATGCGATGAAACGCGCGATTGTTGCCGGCAAGCGATGGCGCATCGTGCCGCAGCACTTTGCGCAGCGCTTCTTCTCGGGCTTCCTCCGGAATTCCAGAATTGAGTCGCGCCACAGCGTAGTGCAAACGACCGACGATCAGGACGTCGGCAAATGAAACGCGCTCCGCCGCTTCATCCGGAGCGAGATGCAGCGCATTCGCTACTGTATAGCCAAGACCGCCGAACCACGTCAGAGCAGCCTCCTCGACAATGGACTCGGTTAGTGACATCTGTCCCGCTAGATTTACGCTTGCCCTGGGTAAGCCCATTTGGCTACGGCGTGAGTGAACAACGCTTCGCCGCGCGCCGCGATTGACGATTCGTCCCAAGCCTCTTTGTCCTGAAAATAGCGATTCAGCGCCAAGGCGGAATTCTTCAGTATCTCCGGCTTCTTAATCAGAAACGCGGAGTTGGATACTGAGCTGTTGAGCGGTTGAGTCAACAAGGTCAGATTCCCGAAAGTATTCTTTGCGCGATCGCGTTTCGCCGTTGCTTCGACGTCGTCGTCGCTTCGCGACTTATCGAACTGTTCAAACCACGTGACGCCGCGATTGCCATTGGCGAATGGCCATTGTCCAATCCACTCACCGGGAAGGACGTGTTCAACCGTCAGCGCAGACAATATTTCGATCCGTTCAGCTCGGGGTTGATGCAGCCGGCGTTCAATCTCACGCAAAGCATACTGGACTCGTCCCGGCCCCACCGAGTGATATGCCGGTTTGCTGAGCCAGGCCTGTTTAAATCTGGCGTCATCGGGCCAAACGACGCTGTCGCCTTTTTGCTCCACCAACGCTGCCCTCAAATTTTGTCGACTGAACGACGACTTCGCCAACTTGCTGAGCACCGCTAAAAAGAAGCGGTTGTAATTCTTGGTTCCTAATTCGCATACCGCACGCCGGAGAATATACGATTCGAGGTCTTCCAGCATTCCCCCGAGCTCTTCCTCGACCAACTCTGCCCCCATCATTCCAAGCACCAGTGGATAGACGGTGCTTAAGTCGAAGATCTTGAGAAACGCGGAGAAGCGCCCGATCGGGGTATTTGGGTCCGGCTGAATCAATTCGCGAAAGCAAGTCCTGTATTTGCCCAAGTTCGCCAACTCTTCTTTAACTGTCGGGAAGGGATTTGCCCCTTTAATCCAATCCTTGTATTCGCTGTACAGGTGGGAGATGAGGATCTCCTGGCGACGGTGGAGAGTGAGGTAGTGCTGTAGGAAGATGTCGGAACGTGGGCGTAACAATCTGCCTTGTTTTTCAAGGGTTCGCCAAAACTCGTCGTCGAACGGAAGCCAGAATTCATCGTAGAGGTCTTGCTGCGATTCATTCTTTTGAGCAGCTCGGAGAAAGATAAAATTCCGAAGGAGGTCGGACGGCAACAGCGGCTCACCTCGCGCATTCAGCGTTTCGAAAATTACTTGTGGATCGTCGTCGCCTTCCAATTCCACCGTCACGACCTGTAATGCCCCGCGCAACGCCTCGTGCATAATTGCGACGCGCTCGGGAAGCTCCTGTTTATGGTCTTCGGTCTTCATGAAGGCCAGGAGTTGCTCGTAGAAGAAGAAATAGCATTCGATCATTTTAGGACGAGGGTCGTCCCTGCGCTGATACTTTCTCCTAACGCGCGGGTGGCGTTTGTTGATCTCGTCCTTCGATGCAGAGTCAATAACGTCAGTGAATTGCTTTCGGTCGAGGTTCGTTGGGCAGAGTTTATATCGCTCGACGCTCTCATTATCCATAATGCCAGTGTTCTGTAGGTAGCGGGCGCACTCTTCCGCATAAGCTTGCTGTCCCTCCGCCGCACATACGTCGCGAAAAGCGGACAGGAAAATCTGGAAAGTCGTGAGCCGTTGTTGGCCGTCGATGACCAGTTGAACAGGAACCGCATTTCCATAAACGCGACGTTGATCAAGGACCATCGCCCCAAGAAAATGCGGAGTGGATGGCGAGCCGCTAAGGCGCTGCGCAAATTTTCTCTCAATATCCTCCCACAACGGCTCCCAGTGGCCTTCGAGCTTCCAAACGTATTGACGCTGGAAGAGAGGAACTTCGTAACGGCGCTTTCCGTCAAAGAGATCAAATATTGATCGAGAGTATGGTTTCATTGTCGAAGGCTTTCCTGCAAGGCTATCTCTTTAGCGCGTTGTGTCCCAACGTCTCACTGCACTCGACGAGTCGCGCTGCGTACGCGTCGGCTGGAACTCGCACCCAGCGAGGACTGAAACGGAATAACCAAAGAAGCAGCAGAAGACCGGAGAATGCCCCCGCGGCAATGAGGCCTTCGTCCATCCGTCGCTTGTCGAATTAGATAGATACGGGCTACGCACACAATGAGGCTCGCTAATGAAATGACGATTCCGAGCGGCCGAAGTCCCCAGACGTTTCGGCGATAGCCGTAATTTACATTCTCTTGAAAAAGCAGCGCGAACTTCTTCGTGTCACGTGTGCTAACCCGAAGAAAACTCGACCATGCGCAATAAACAATGTCTGCAGCTTCTGGATCGGATTGTTCCTCTTCGGTCGTCGGCGCCTTAGCCTCTCTGACAAATCCACTCAGCCGCTTGTGATAACGCGCCTTGGTGATCGAATCTAAACGCCCATCGCGGTGCCGTAGGATTGTGAGCGACGGTAAGCCGCCCCATTTCTCGAATAACGCCTTTTCACGATTCTTGCCCGCGTCACGGGCTAGCTGGGTTAGCAAAAATGCCCCGCCGCATCCAACGATAGCTGCTCCAAAAGATTCCAGCGTAGAGAGTTTGGCCGCCGCGATCGCGACGCCAGCGGCCACCAGCGGCGCAATCAGTAGAAGCGCCGGGTATAGTCGGGCCTTCCGTTCATAACCGTCACTGATAATAACGAGGGGATTCACGGATTTCAGACCTGCAAAGTTCCGAGGTAGAATGAACCTGATAAGGATATGTTCTCGCCGTCCAACCAAGAGCAGCTGCACGCTTTCGATGTGAAGACGTGCACCTTGTGCGCGACACATTCGAAAATGACGTCGCCCGCGATGCTCTGTTCGATCCTATTGTATCCCGAGTAGTGATCAAGGTGCTCTTCCGCCGCCTCGCCGATCACTACTATCTTTGGTGAAAGCTTCTTCAGCACAGATGAGGGTATCCGACCAGTGCGCCGTCCGTGATGGGGTGCGAAAACGATGTCCACATGCGAGGTGTCGAAATCTTCTTCAATTGATTCCAAAAACTCCTTGTGGAGATCTCCAAACCACATCGCTTTGACGCCGTTACTTAATGAATATTTGATGATCGCAGAGATGTTGTTTGGGCTTCCCCCTTCCTCGGCGTCGGCGAGAGCGTCTTTGAAATTCTGATTATTCAGATCAGGCCAAAGGATGTTAATGCCAGACGAACCTCGCCCATCGCCCTCAAGATTCATCCATCTGCGTTTGCAACCTTTGTAGATGTGGAAGGCCTTACCTGAATCTCTCAGCTCGCAGTATTTGTCGAAGCTGTCGGTTTGATCTTCCTTCGTGACCTTATTGCTCACGCAATAGAAATTCGTTATGCCGACCTCATCGTCTAACAGCTCGATTCCGCGAATGTGATCATCGTCAGGATGCGTCGAAATGAATCGTGTGATCTCCTTTGCGTCCGATAACGGCCCGATTTGTTCCAAGATTACGTCGGCACTCTCCTCGTTGAGAAAGCAATCAATGATCGTGAAATTCTCCGAGTTGTGGTTGATGTAGAACATGTCGCCAAAGCCAACTGAAAAGGACTTTATGGTGCTCATTAATGAACGCTCCCACTTGGTTCCACCAATCCGGACCACGAACAAGCCAGCGAAGAAACGGAGGGAAGACTTGTGTACCATCGGCACGAAGCAAAACGAGATTCTGACCAAGCGCACCCTCAAACCCGGCCGGGACGTAGGCGGTTTCACCGGGACTGCAGCGACGAGAGAGAATCACGTCGTGTTGTTGCGGTTTAGCCTTTCGCGTCCAGTCAGCGAAGTGCTCAGGCGAGATGCGGCGTACGTCGGCAAGAGAGAGTCGTCCTTCTTTCAGCTGTGGAATCGCGACGTAAGGATAACCACTCCTAGCAGCGGGAGGCGTGCGGTGATCGCAGTCGATAAGAGTGACTCCGGCGTCGCGAAGCGATGTGCGCTTCCATTCAGTCGCCATACTGGACTTGCTTTGGTTGCGTCGGTGATCGTTAGGAGAAGATTGCATCCTCTATTGTACCAGGAGTAATCGGGCTGCCGTTCTGACAGTGACGATCAACAAATCACGAAGCAGCTGGAATGAACTGCTCATCGCTTGGAGGATTCTCTCTTCCGGGAGCGTTTCGCCATGGACAACTTTGCTCCGCAGTCCATACAACTTCTTCACTTCTTCGAATTTTCTTTTCCGAGGTTCGCCTCTCGGGGCAAGTAAACACGCTGCATAAAGCGAAATGCGATAGACGAGCTCGGAGCTGATTCCGAAAAGGGCCTCAATCCCGCCCCAAAGGCGGGCGACTGCGGAACGCGGCTCCTTTGCGAATCGCCAATCCATCACTGCCTCTAGGGCGAAGTTGAACGGTTCGTTTTCCGAGGCCAAGCGATTGAAGGTATCGAAATGGATTTTTACCCATTCAGCGTCTGCCGCATTGGGGCTATCCGATCTGCAATCGGCATCGATGAACGCACTAAGATGATAGTCGAGCAAGTTACCACGAAAAGGCGGTAGCGAGTGTTCCGGCTGGAAGACCGTTTTGTCGATTCCATCGCGCTGAGCCTGCTTCTGGAAATCTTCAGAGGTCCGGACCTGATGGCCGGCAATCAAATTCCACGAATAACCGCTGCATGCCATTCCCCAGAGCCTAGTGAAACCGCGCAAGACTAACAGTCCAGTCGCGAGCCAAGCACGGTTCAACGTGTCGTAGCCGGGAGTTATGTTCGCATCCTTCGCGGATTCAACTTCCGCTGTGCATGCATCAGCGAATTGTTCAATCGCTGCCCAACCGCGAAATCCAACTGCACCGGCGGCAGCTAAGTCGAAAACGCTAAGTGGCGAAACTAACGGTCTTAGGGCGAGACCAGGCGCCAAAACCATTGCCTCTGAAAATGTTGGCAAACCAGCGATCAGAACATACCAATTGCCATCGGTCGATTCATCCGCCATACCCAAGCCCCCTCAGATTTGCGTTGATGGCATGCTCCAACTTCGCCGACTCAACGAATTGTGCTTGCAACTCGGCCACGAGGCGCGGCATCTTTTCCTCAAAGTACTCGCCGCCGTCCTCGACTTTTTCAGCGCCGACGTAGCGACCCGGGGTCAGGACGTATCCGTGTGAGGCGATTTCTTTCGTCGTCGCTGACTTACAAAAGCCCGGGACGTCGTTGTAGACGGCCGCGTTGAGGCCGTTCTGGCCGGGGTCAGCGCCCCCGGCTACAACATCGCCTCGCCAGGCGTGATAGGTGTCCACGATCTTTGCGAGGTCAGCCTCGCTTAGCTCGCGGTGGACGCGGTCGATGAGGGTGCCCATTTTCCGCGCGTCGATGAAGACGGTTTGCGCGCGACGTTCACGAAAACCATGCTTTGCATCGGCGGCTTTGGATTTCGCCAAAAACCAGAGGCAGACGGGAATCTGCGTGCTGTAGAAAAGCTGACCGGGTAGCGCGACCATGCAGTCGACGAGGTCGGCCCCAATGAGGGCTTGCCTAATTGTCCCTTCGCCGGACTGGTTGGAGGACATGCTGCCATTGGCGAGGACGAGGCCGGCCATGCCTTGGGGCGCGAGGCATTTCAAAGTGTGAAGTCGGAATGCGGAATTAGGAAGTGAGGGCAAGGCGAAGTCGGCGTCGCCCCGAGACGGTGCGAGACGTGGCACCTTTTCCCGAGCATTCATGGCTGGAACCCGATCTTTGGTTTAGCCGGGCCGGGAGGCAGGTTCGGTGGATCGATCAGGTCCATCACCCGCTGGAGAATCGTGACAATGGCGGCTTCGTGAACGTCGAGGCGTTGTTTGAG
>DASXPA010000260.1:0-27095 GCA_036493915.1 Chthoniobacterales bacterium
AGTCTGGTGATCCTAGCGCAGTGGACCCACCCGTTCCCATTCCGAACACGGAAGTGAAACGCTGCAGCCCCGATGGTAGTGCATCTATAGGTTGTGCGAGAGTAGGACGTTGCCAGAACTTATGCCCGGCATCTTGGAAACAAGGTGCCGGGCTTTTTCTTTCCCGCATCAGGCCAGCCGCTGATAGCGATAGTTATTCTTTACGCTGTTCCAAAATGCTCCGGCAGATTCCGCCTCCAGCAATGCCTCGAAAAGAAACGGCGGCACGCTAAAGTACCGGTAGTTGCTTCCTTCGCGAAACTTCAAGTCGAGCGTTTTTCCGTCGAAATCGTAGGCCACTGCGGCGATCGCCGCGGAATCAAGCTTCACCCGCTTTTTCATGGCACTTCACTGTTACGGCTTTTCTTCGGAATAACACGCTCGCAATTCCCCGACGCCGATTAGATATTTCACGGGATGGGCGATCGTGTGACTCCGATGATGCAGCAATACCAACGGCTGCGGGCCAGTGTGCCGCCGGATACATTTCTCCTCTTTCGGTTGGGCGACTTTTACGAGCTCTTCTTCGAGGATGCGAAAGCCGCTTCCGGTTTGCTCAATCTCGCGCTCACAAAACGCAATGACGTGCCCATGTGCGGCATGCCGTATCACGCGGCTCAAGGTTACATCGCGAAGCTTATCAAGGCCGGCCGGCGCGTCGCCATCTGCGATCAGACGAGCGAGCCGCAGCCAGGCAAGATCGTCTCGCGCGACATCACCCAGATCATCAGCGCCGGCACAGTCAGCGATTTGGACCTTCTCGAATCGAAGCGCGCAAATTACCTCGGCGCGATTTTCGCGGAGGACGGTGATTATGGCTTCGCTTATGCCGATCTGACGACCGGTGAGTTTCGGCTCATGCAGCTTAACCATAAAGGCACCGTCGTCGATGCTCTCGTCCGGGTCGCGCCTGCAGAGCTGCTCGTGAGCGAAGAGCAGGAGCATCTGTTCGAGCGGGTTCCTTCCACGCTTCCCTACGACCATTACGCCTTTCTGCCCGAGAACGCCCGCTTCACGCTCTGTGAACATTTCAAAGTCAAATCCCTCGAGGGCTTTGGCTGCGCCAATCTCCCGCAGGCGATCGGCGCGGCTGGCGCGATCGTGCATTATCTCAAGCATCAGCTTCGGCGCAACATCGACCACCTCGCCTCGCTCCGTTGCGAAGCGCCGCACGATCACGTCCTCCTCGACGCCGCCACCCAGGTCAACCTTGAGCTGGTCAGCTCCCGCGGCGTCCGCGACGCCAGCTTGCTCGCCGCGCTCGATCGCACAGTCACGCCCATGGGTGGCCGCTGCCTGCGCAGCTGGATTCTGCAACCGATTCGCGATTTAACCGAATTGGAGAAACGCCAGCAGCTCATCGCCGATCTCTTACAGGAAACCGACCTTCTCGCGTCGCTGCGATCCGCGCTCCAGTCGATCTGTGATCTCGAACGCGCCTGCGGCCGACTGAGCCAGGCTTCTGGAAATCCGCGCGACCTCACTGCGTTAAAAGTCTCGCTGGAACAGATTCCGGAACTAAAACGCGAGCTACAGAAACTGCTCGACCGGACGAGTTTTGGCGCCAATCCGCCTAACGACTTCCGCCAAAATCAGTCTCTCCCGCAGAGCTTGCAGGACGAGCTGCGCGAGATGCCCGATCTCGCGACCAGGCTAACGACCACGCTGGCGGACGATCCGCCCATCACAGTGAAAGAGGGAGGCATTTTCCGCGATGGTTTTGACCCTCAGCTCGACGAGCTGCGCCAGGCTTCGCGCGATGGAAAAACCTGGATCACCGCCCTGCAGGAGGGCGAGATCGCCGAGACCGGGATTAAGTCGCTCAAGGTCCGATTCAATTCCGTCTTCGGCTACTTCATTGAAGTTACGAAATCGAACTTGGCGAGCGTGCCCGAACACTACACGCGCAAGCAGACGACCGCCGGCGGCGAACGTTTCATCACCCCGGAGCTGAAGGAAATGGAAGCGAAGATCCTTGGCGCCGACGAGCGCGCGCGGCATCTCGAATACGAGCTTTTCCAGAGCCTGCGGGAGGAAACACTAAAAGAGCTCGCGCCAATCCAGCAGACCGCCAGCGCAATCGCCACTCTCGACGTCCTTTGCTCGTTAGCCGAAACCGCCCGACTCTTTCATTACTGCCGGCCGAAACTCGACGATTCGCTCCGACTTTGCCTGAAAGACGCGCGTCATCCCGTGCTCGATCAGAATCTCGCGGAAGAAAAGTTCGTGCCTAACGACACCGATCTCGACGGGGAAAAGCTTCGTCTCGCCATCATTACCGGGCCAAACATGGCCGGAAAATCAACCTACATCCGCCAGGTCGCACTCATCGTCCTGATGGCGCAGATCGGCAGTTTCGTTCCAGCCGCAAGCGCAGAAATTGGTCTCGTTGATCGTATCTTCACCCGCGTCGGCGCGAACGACGATCTCTCCCGCGGCCAGTCCACCTTCATGGTCGAAATGAACGAAACCGCCAATATCGTGAACAACGCGGCCGAACGCAGCCTCGTCATTCTGGACGAGATTGGCCGCGGCACCTCGACCTTCGACGGCCTTTCGATTGCCTGGAGCGTCGCGGAATTTCTTCACGACAAAATCAAAGCGCGGACACTTTTCGCGACCCACTATCATGAGCTGACCAAGCTCGCTGACTCACGCAGCGGCGTCGGCAACTTCAATGTCGCCGTGCGCGAATGGAATGAGCAGATCATCTTCCTACGCAAGATCGTCCCCGGCGGCGCCGACAAGAGTTATGGCATCCAAGTCGCGCGACTGGCCGGTCTCCCGCGGGAGATTCTCGATCGCGCGAAGGATATCCTGTCGCATTTGGAAAGCCCAAACGGCTCCGCCAAGAAGCCGGCGAGAAGCAGGTCGCGCCGCGCCCGCACTTCTCTCCCGCAAAGCGACAAGCCGCAGCTTGATCTCCTTTGATTCTCTCCCGCCGCGGCGCATGATTGCCCATTTTTCATTATTTTCATGACGCGACTGCGCGAGGCAAATAACCTTAGCCTCTCTTCGCCATGCCTGTTCGCACCGAAAAAGATCTGAGCGACCAACTCCGCGGCTACTGGCTCAAAGCCGTCGCTGCGATCGAGCTTCGCAATTTCGGCTATGCGATCGAGCTGCTCCAAAACTTGCTCAAACAGGAGCCGGAATTCCTCACCGGCCGTCAAATGCGGCGCCGGGCTGCGGTCACGCGCGCGAAGAGCGAGAAGAAAAGCTTCTTCAATCTCTCCGCCTCCCCGCTCGCCATGATGAAAGCCCAGCGCGAGCTGAAGAAGGATCCGCACAAGACAATCGAACTTGCTGAAAAGATTCTTGAAAACGAGCCCTACCATCAGCAGGCGAACAGGCTCCTGAAGGATGCCGCCGTGGCCGCCGATTATCCCGAGATCGCGATTTTCGCGATGGAGACCTTGCTCGAAAATGATCCCAGAGATCTTAAAGTCCTACACGAGCTAGGCCTCCTTTATCGTCACTACGAGCAGAGCGACAAGGCAGTGGAAGTTTACAGTCGCATCAGCGAGATCGACGCCAGCGACTTGGAGGCGGTGAAGCTGGGCAAAGATGCCTCCGCCCGCGCTTCGATGAAGAAAGGCGGCTGGACCGAGGCCGAGAGCTACCGCGATCTGATCAAGGACAAGGAGGTTGCCGTCTCTCTGGAACAACAAAGCCGGATGCAGCTGAGCGGTAAATCTCTGGAGCAGCAGATAGCAGAAACTTTTGCCCGCCACACGACCGATCCGAAAAACGTCGATTTCGCGAAGCGTCTGGGAGCATCACACGATCAGAAAGATGATTTCGAAGGCGCGATCGCCTGGTATCAATACGCGGTCGACCTAACGAACAAAAGTGATCCGCGTCTGGTGCGAAAGGTGGCCGACCTTAGGATGAAGCAGCTCGAGCGTAAGATCCGCGAAGAGGAAACTTTTCTGGCGCAACACGCGGCCGAAGATGAGCCGTACGCGGAAAGAGTCGCCGCCCTGGAGGAAGCGAAGAAACAACGCGCCGCAATTTTGATCGATGAGGCGCGAAAAAGACTCGATCGTGACCCAACCGACCTGCAACTGCGCTATGAGCTGGGCGAGCACCTGACGAACGCAGGACAGTACCGCGACGCCCTCCCTGAGCTGCAGCGCGCGCGCCAGAACCCGAACGCCCGCCTCAAGGCAATGAACCTGTTAGGCAGATGTTACCGGGAGCTTGGCATGCTCGACCTTGCGGCGAAGCAACTCGAGGACGCCGCCCGGGAGATGCTGGTGATGGATGCGGTAAGAAAGGAGATCGTTTACAATCTCGGCCTGGTTTACGAGCAGATGGGCGACTCCGAAAACTACATCGGCGCGATGAAACGAATCTACGAGACCGACTACGGTTATCGCGACGTCGCGCAACGGGTGGAGAGTTCCTACAGCCGGACCCAGAGTTAGTGAGGCGGCGGGCTTCCCGGCGGAAGCCTTACGAAAAAGTCAGCGGTCTTGCCGGGTCCAAGACCGTCTCCCGCTGCGAAATCTTACCGCCCAGTTTATGCGGCGCAAATTCAACCAAGTCACGATTCTAGCTATGAAAAATTATTTGAGACTCACTTCAAAGGCGGTGATCGCAGCCGTCCTCACCACCGGCTTATGCCTCGCCACTCCGACGCACGCAGCCGATACAGCCCATGGGAAGAGCAAGCTCAGCGCGAACGACAAAAAGTTTGTAAAGAAAGCTTATCGCGGTGGAATGGAAGAAGTCGCCAACGCCAAGATGGCCCAGGACAAAGCCAAGGATGAGGCGACGAAGAAAGTGGCCGAGCGGATGATCGCCGATCACACCAAGGCGAACGAAGATTTGATGTCGATTGCCAATGAAGAGCATCTCGACCTGTCGAGCATTCATCCCAAGCCTGCGACCATTTCCGGCAGTGACTTCGATAAGGAATATCTGAGGATGCTGCAAAAGGATCACAAGAAGGATATCGCGATGTTTGAAACAGAGGCGAACGACGTGAAACCGGGCGAGGACCGGGACGTGCCCAGCTTCGCAAAGAAGACGCTGCCGACCCTGAAGGAGCATCTGCAGATGATCGAGGACGCGTTGGCGAAGATGAAATAACTCCCCGCTCGCCTTTGAATGCGGCGCTCACACGGGCGCCGCATTTTTATTTTCCGCCGAAGCGGCTTAGCTTTCTCGATGTCTGACCCTGCCGTCGCCGCGGCCTTTGCCAAACACCAGCCTTGGATCACGAAATACACGATCCACGGGACCGAATCCGGTGGTTGGTTCGACGCGCCGAATGATCCTCGCATCGGCTTATTTCGCCGCTGTTTTCCGAAGGCGCCGCGGATCATGGAGCTAGGCTCACTCGAAGGCGGTCACACCATTGCACTGGCGCGACTCGCCGGGGTCGAGACAGTTCTCGGGATCGAAGGTCGTAGGGCAAACCTCGATCGTGCGCTGCTCGCGAAGGAGCTGTTGGCGGTTCCGAACATTAAGTTCGTTCAGGCGAACCTCGAGCAAGTTCAGCTTTCGCAGTTCGGACACTTCGACGTCATCTACTGCTCCGGTTTGCTTTATCATCTGCCGGAACCGTGGCGGCTAGTGGAACAATTCGCCGCCGTCGCGCCCGGCCTTTTTCTTTGGACGCATTACGCGAGTGAGGCGTGCGCCGACCTCTTCGCGGAGAGTTACAAAGGGCTACGCCAAAGCGAAGGCGGAGCCGATGACGCGCTCAGCGGTCTTTCTCCCGATTCCTTTTGGCCAACGCTCGGTTCTCTTTGCACCATGTTGGCGATGCACGGATTCTCGGAGGTGCGTCTACTCGCGAACGACCTCGAGCACGAGCATGGTCCTGCCGTTACCGTGGCAGCATACGTTTAATCGTTAGGCATGAAGTTTTTCAAATCACTCGTCGAAAAATTCGCTGGCCGGCCGGTCGATTGGGATGAGCTCGAGGAAATGCTCATCCGCAGCGACCTCGGCGTTCCGATGAGTCTGCGCATCGTCGAGGCGCTGCAAAAGCGCGCGCAGACCCAAAAGATCACCGCGCAGGACGTCGTCGAAATCGCGCGGGAAGAGATTCTGCGTGTTCTGCCGATCCAGCCCGCGCCGATCCGTCCCCTCCCCGCCCGGCCGAAAGCCATCCTCATCGTCGGGGTCAATGGCACCGGAAAAACGACTTCGACGGCGAAGCTCGCAGCTTATTTTCAACGCAACCGCCACTCGGTTTTGCTCGCTGCGGCCGACACCTTCCGCGCCGCCGCAATCGAGCAGCTCGCGGTCTGGGCGGAGCGACTGAAGGTGGAGATGATTCGCGGCCAATACAACGCCGATCCCGCCGCCCTTTGCTACGAGGCGTATCAGGCCGCCGACCGACGCGACATCGAGTTTCTTCTTTGCGACACGGCGGGGCGGCTGCACACGAAGATGAATCTCATGGCCGAGTTGGAAAAAATTAAACGCTCCCTCGCGAAGCACGATCCCGACGCGCCGCACGAGCGCCTCCTCGTCGTCGATGCCACCACTGGCAGCAACGCGCTCGCCCAGGCGCGCGAATTTCACGCTGCCGTCGATCTCACCGGACTCATCGTCACTAAGCTCGACGGCAGCGGCAAAGGCGGCGTCGTGATCGCGATTCAAAACGAGCTCGGCATCCCGACGCGTTTTGTCGGCACCGGCGAAAAGCTGGAAGACCTCGCCGCTTTCGATAGCCGCGCCTTCATCGAGCAGATGCTCTGATCTCCGAGGCTGCGGCACGGCGAGACAGCCCAACGAACGAAAAGAGCGCCCCAAACTGAGGCGCTCTTCTGAAATTGTTGCTGATCGCGATGCGAGTTGGTTAGCGGCCGCGTCGTCCGCCGCCGTCGCGACGTCCACCGCCGCCACCACCACCATAGCCGCCCCCGCCGCCGCCATAACCGCCGCCGCCGCCATAGCCGCCTCCACCACCGCCGTAGCCGCGACCTCCGCCGCCGCCACCGCCGCCCGGTCGTGCTTCCCGAGGCCGCGCTTCGTTGACAGTCAAGGGCCGCCCTTCGACGGTCTTGCCGTTAAAATCGGCGATCGCTTTTTGCGCGTCCGCTTCACTGCCCATCGTGACGAAGGCGAAGCCACGCGATTTCCCGGTGAACTTGTCTTGCATCAGGGTGACTTCGGTGACCGCGCCCGCTTGGGCGAAGAGGTCCTGGAGGTCGGTTTCGGTGGTATTGAAGGAAAGATTTCCTACGTAGAGTTTGGTGCCCATCTGAGTCTGTTCTAATCGAATGCGACCGGGTCACTGTTCCCGCTCATCGGATTTCAAATCGTCACTGAAAACACTCAACTGACAATCCACCAAGTCCCGGCCGCTCTGCTTGGCGGCTATGTAAAATGGAATACAATCAAGCGCAAGCGGAATAAGACGCTTCAAAATCTGCCCTTCGACCAACTTCGGAAGGGACATTCCGGCTGTTGTAGAGTGCGCTCTCTCAGCGCACTAAAGCTGCCCCCGCTCATCCCCGCAAAATCCTCCGAGGAGGCGCTGACGCTACTACCGCGAGAGCCGGAAGTCCGGCTTCCAAGAGCGCGTGCCGAAACGAGAAATATAAAGCCTAGCGAAAGTCATGCGACTCGCTTCCGATGAGCTGCTCATGCGCGAGGGGACGAATCTTTCGCGCTTTCACTAGGACGACGTTATCGGTGTTCTGCACTTCGCCTTGAATGAGGAGAAAGGGCTCTTCCGTAATGACAAGTCGCACGCGCTCGAACAAATCGGGCGTCACGATCGCATTCGAAACGCCGGTTTCATCCTCCAGACTGACGAAAACAAAACCCTTCGCTGTGCCCGGTCGTTGCCGACAAATCACGTTCCCCGCGATCTGCACCGTCGCGCCATGTCGCGCCTGCGGGAGATCGCTCGCACGCCACACCCGCGGCAACTGCGCACGCAACAACTGCATCGGGTGCGGTCCAGTCGTAAGGTTCATCGCTTCGTAATCGGCTTGCACGCGCTCCGGCAGGTTCATCGGCGCGAGTGGAGAACTCTGGGAAGCGGACGCGCTTCGCGTGCTCTTTTCGGCGCCTCGCCGAAAAGCTCTTTGTCTCTGGCGCCTCCGAGCCACCCGATCATCCGGCGACCCGTCGGATGAAGGACGCAAGGCGCGTGCGCTCCCCAGCAAATCGTCGTGTAATGCCTCTTCCACTTCCCACAACGCCGCCCGCCGATGTTCCGCGAAACAATTGAAAGCCCCCAACTCCGCAAGCGTGCGCAGTTCTTCTTTCGTTAGGCTGACACGCTGCTTCAGATCGGCGAGCGAAGTGAAAGGCCGATGCCTAACGAGTTCTTCGGCATGCTCATCTCGCAGGCCATTCACCACGCAAAATCCCAGCCGCACCACTTCGTCCGCCTCGACCACGCAGTGCCATTCCGACCTTGCCGCGCACACCGGCCGCATCCGAATCCCATGCCGGCGCGCGTCTTTCACGATCGTCGCCGGCGCATAAAACCCCATCGGCTGATTGTTCAGCAAGCTGGCGTAAAATTCCGCCGCCCGATGCACCTTCAGATAGGCGCTGCCATAGGCGAGAATCGCAAAACTGATCGCGTGCGACTCCGGAAATCCATAGAGCGCAAACGAGCTGATCGATTGAATAATCTTTACGATCACTTCCGGCGCGACGCCTTTTCGCTCCATCCCCGCGCGCAGTTTTACGCTCACTTTTTCCATCCGCTCGACCGAGCGATGAAAGCTGAGCGCGCGCCGCAGCTCCTCCGCTTCCGCGCCGGTAAAATCGGCCATGATCATCGCGATCTTCAGCATTTGCTCCTGAAAAAGCGGCACGCCTAACGTTCGTCCAAGAACTGGCTCGAGCCGTTCGTCGAAATAAGTCACCGACTCCTTCCCCGCCCGCCGCGCCAGATAGGGATGCACCATGTCGCCTTGGATCGGTCCCGGACGAATGATCGCCACCTCGATGACGACATCGTAAAAACATTTCGGCTGCATCCGGGGCAGCGTTGCCATTTGCGCGCGGCTCTCGATTTGGAAAACCCCGATCGTGTCTGCCTTTTGCATCATCTCGAAAGTGGCGGCGTCATCCTTCGGCAGATGCGCGAGATCGAGCGGCCGCCCGCGCTCGCGACAAAGCGTGAACGCGTCCTGCATGACCGCCATCATCCCCAACCCTAACAAATCCACCTTCACGATCCCGAGATCTTCACAATCCTCCTTATCCCATTGCGCGACGACGCGGCCGGGCATGGAAGCATTCTCCAGCGGCACAAAGGAGCTGAGTTTATCCTGGCAAATGATCATCCCCCCGGAGTGCTGGCCGAGATGCCGCGGCAAACCGTAGATCGCACGATACAGCCTAACGAACGCAGGCATGCGCGGATGTTCGTTAGGCAAACCGGCTTGCTCGATCTGCGCGCGGAGATCGAGCGTGTGCGGGAAATCCCCGCTCGCGAAGAGATGCGAAAACCGATCGAGCACGTTAGGCGAAAAGTTGAGCGCCTTGCCAATCTCGCGCGCTGCACTCTTCCCGCGATAGGTGATGACGTTGGCGGTCATGGCCGCGCCGTGTTTGCCGTAGCGCCGATAGACTTCCTGAATGACGCTTTCCCGACGGTCGCCGCTCGGCAGATCGAGATCGATGTCCGGCCAGCCTTTGCGCCCTTCGCTCAAGAAACGCTCGAAAACGAGATTGTTGCTCACCGGATCGACCGGCGTGATCCCGAGACAATAACAGACCGCGCTGTTCGCCGCGCTCCCCCGTCCCTGCACCATGATGTCGTGCTCGCGACAAAAATTGACGATGTCCCAGACGATCAAAAAGTAGCCGGCAAATCCGAGCCTGGTGATGAGCGCGAGCTCAAACTCAAGCTGTTGCCTCACCTTTTTTGTAATTGAAGCGTAGCGCTGCTGCGCGCCGAAGAGTACGATCGTGCGCAGGAAAGAATCCATCGAATGGCCGTTCGGCACCGGATAGTGGGGGAAATGGTAGCCGATATTTTCGAGGGAAAACTCGAGCCGCTGGGCGAGGTGAACGGTGTTGGCAACTGCCTCCGGCCGATCGCGGAAGAGCGCTTCCATCTCCCTCGCGCTCTTCAGGTGGCGCTCGCAGTTTTTTGTTAGGCGAGTCCCCCCGGCATCGAGGTGAGTGTGCTCGCGAATGCAGGTAAAAACATCGAGCACTTCGCGGCCGGCGGGGGTGGCGTGTTCCACGCCGTTCGTCGCGAGAAGCGGGAGACGATGATGCGCCGCGAGATCGATTAGCGCGCGGTTGATTCGTTCTTCGCCCCTAACGAGATGGCGCTGCAGCTCGACGTAAACGCCTGCGCGGCCAAAGGTCGCGAGCAAAAGTTGTGCGCGGTCAGCGAGATTCCGGGGAGGACCGGCAGTCTGCCGGACACTGCGCCTGCTAGCACGAGACGCTCCCAAAGAAGTTTGCGAGAGGCTCGCGCAAACGACGGGCTGACAGCCCGTCCTCCCCGGAGTCAGAAATGCAATCAAGCCTTCTCGAAACTCCGGCACTTCCTCCCAGCGCACGGCGCAATTTCCTTTCTCGCTCCGCAGATGCGCCTGGGTGAGGAGGCTGCAAAGGTTTTTGTAACCGGTGCGATTTTCCACCAGCACCGGGAGCAGGCTCCCATCCGCCATCGTTAGGCTGGAACCGATGATTGGTCGCACGCCTTGTTCGCGGCAGGCGGCGGAGAAACGTTGCGCGCCGTAAACGCCGTTGCGATCGAGCAAGGCAATCGCGGACATGCCTAGCTCCGCCGCGCGCTCAGCAAGTTGCTCGGGAAACGAAGCACCGCGGAGGAAGCTAAAAGCGCTCGAGGCGTTGAGTTCGATGTAGGACATCTCGATCGTTTTTAATCGTAAATTCCCTCCAAGACCGACTTCCCGTGCTCCTCTTGGACGCGACAAACATCGCCATCGGCCAACTGCATATCCCACTCGACACAGGCCCATTTTTTCGCGTCCCACCAATCGCCAGAAGCGAGATAAGGTCCCTCGCACGCGATCACCGCATCGGTATCGAGCGAAGATGGCGGCTGCCGCCGAAAGCGGCGCATAGCCGGCCCCAGCTGCGACGTGGATTCGTTAGGCGTTTCCGACAGATTCCAGGAGAACGGCTCGAGATGAAAAGCATCCGGCCGATGCGAATCTTCTCGCACCGGCATGCCGACGCGCTCCGCGCCTAACAATCCCGTGAGCCGGGTGAGCGTCTCGTGCAGTCGGTTCGGGTCGCGCAACGGCGTCGCGAAAAGATCGAATTGCTGACGACCGGGCCGGGCCGGTTGCAGAACGAGCGCGACGGCGACGATCGGATGTTCGGCACGGAAGTTTTCCAGATGCGTCTGGAGGAGGCGGAACAAAATTTCGACGGAGCGGGTCGGATCGGGAATTTGGAAATGATATTCGTACCAAGTTTTGTCGACAAAAGTGAGGCGGAGAGTGAGGTCGCGGGCGACGAGATAATGGACGCCGAGTCGGATCGCGAGTTGCTCGAGGAAACGGCGAAGGACAAAAAGGAGCGGCTCGGCGGTTTCGATCTCGTATTCGAATTCGAATTTCTCTTCAAAACTCTCCGGTGGCCTAACCAGTCGCAACAGGCGCGTCGAGTTGCCGGTGGCCTGGTCCCAGAGTCGGATGGCGAGAGGTTCGAGGCGGGCGCCGAGGTGGTCGCGCTCGAGCGCGGCGAGATCGCCCAAGGTGTGGATGCCCCATTTGTGGAGAATGGAGAAGAGGCGGGAGATTTCGGTCGCGGCATCGGACTGCATGGGCGAATTCTAAAACGGTGAGGGAACATGTTCAAGAGAACATGAGATTCTGTCCTGAGCGCTGCGAAGGATTCTCGTGGACCACTCCCCACGTTCCTAATGTTCGCGTAGACGGACTCTCGTGAGGTTCTTCGCTGCGCTCAGGATGAGAAAGCGTGGGAGCGTAGGCGAAACGGAAGCCCTGCGACAACCGAGCGTGTTTCTCTCTGCCGAAGAAAAAGTTAGCCGTTGGAATTCAGGAGCCGCTTCTTCGTGTCGTCAGGCAGCGCCGAATTTGCGATCCAAGCCGTCGCGCCATGCGGGTCGCTCTTCAGCCACGCGCGCGCGGCCGTCTCCGTCTGGCTCACACGCAACCCTTCGTCGCCGATCGTCGTCGCCCATTGCACCGCCGCCTGTGGATCGGAGCTCATGATCCGATCCGAAAACGTGCTCACCGCCTGGTCGCGCGACGCGCCTTGCCTGAGCTGACCGATCCAGTCGGCCGCGGCCGCGGGATCGCTTCCCGCCCAACGATTGATCAGATTTTGAAAGAGCTGCTCACGCGTTTTGCCCTCCGGAAAAGAAGCCGCCCACGCGCTCGCCGCCTCCGGATCGGTCCCTGCCCATTGCGTCACGATCGAGTTGACGGCATCGGTTTGGGCCTGGCCGGAAAGTTGTCCCGCCATCGCCGCCGCGCCGCGCGGATCGGTTTCGGCGACAGCGGAAATGATGTTCGGCAAGACGACGTCGCGGATCCCGGCGTCGGGTAAGTTTTGCGCCCACTGCAACGCCGCCTGCGAATCGTTCTGCGCCCATTCGCGCGAGATCGTGTCGAGCAACTGCCGCTGCGTGTCGCCGCTGCTGTTCTGCAAAGTGTAGTCCGCCGCGGCCGCCGGATCGCTCTGGCCCCACTGTGCAATGATGGGATTGAGTGCGTTCTGCCGGGTCGTGCCTTCAGGCAACTTTTGGGCCCAGGCGACAGCCGCTTGCGGGTCATAATTTGCGAGCTGATACGCGATCGATTTTGCGGCCGCGTCCTGTGTCGGGCCCGGCGGAAGCGTCGCAACATAGTCGGCGGCCGCGGTCGGTTCGGTTTGCGCCCAACTCGCGAGGACATTTTGCAGCGCACGCTCCTGACCCGGCCCCGGCGGAAGCGTATGCGTCCAGGCGAGCGCGGCGTTGGGATCGTTTTCCGCCCAGCGTTGCGCGATGTTCGACGCAGCCTGATCGCGCAGGTTGCCGGCGGGAAGATCGGAGATAACGGCGGCGGCGCGCTGCGGATCGGTGTTCGCCCAGTTCGCCAAAATATTTTGCAGCGCGTTGTTGCGTCCCTGGCCTGGCGGCAAGGTATTCGCCCAGGCAAAAGCCGCTTCCGCATTTTGATTCGCCCAAGTCGCGGCGACGACTTGGATGGCGTTATCGCGCACTGGCCCCGCGGGCAACGCAGCCGCGCGGGTCGCCGCCGTTGCCGCGTCGGTATTGGCCCAGTTGGAGAAAATCGGCCAATACATGTTGCGGCCCGCGCTGGTATTGGGGAGCGATTGCAAAAGCGCCAGGGCGGCCTGCGGATTCTTTTCCGAAAGAGCAGAGACGACAGCTTGCATGGCGTGTTCGCGCTCTGGGCCGGGCGTGAGCTGAAGCACCCAGGCCTGCGCGGCGTTTGGATCTTTTTCTGTCCAGGACCGGACGGCGGCGGTGATCATCATCGTGCGCTCGGAGATCGTGCCGGCGGTTTGGGCATACGCGATCGCGGCCTGCGGATCGGCATCGGCCCAGCGCGAGAAGAGCATCGCGACGAGCATCTTTTTCTTGTGTTGGTTAGGCAACGCCTGGACCGCGTCGATCACCGGCCGAACATTTTTCGGGTCGAGGCCGTCGATTAACTTGCTCAACTCCATGTAACCGTGCCGATCGGAGGAAAGCGCGAGCGCGTTCTTGATCCGGGCGATGATCACTTCGGTTGAAACAGGACCCGAGGTTTTCGTGCCGGAGGCGCTTGCGGGAGTGCGCGCGGCGATCGTTGTTTGCGAGGTGGCACCGCGCTCTTCGACCGGGGCAGTGTTCGCAGGCGCCGTTGTCGGAGAATTCTGCGGCGCGTTGAGAGTGTAACGATCAACCGTCACGCCGGCCGCGAAAGCGACGATCGCGAGCACAAGCCCGAGAAGCAAAGGCTTCATCGCCAAGAAAGTAGTGACAGATGCGCGATGCTCAACCGACGGTTGCGCGCGGTTTCTTAAAGAACTTTCACCGGACATTCCGGGAGTGCTTTGAGAAACGCCCGTCCGTAGATCTTCGTCACGATCCGCTTGTCGAGAATGACGACGATCCCGTGATCGCTTTTAGTCCGGATCAAACGCCCTACGCCCTGACGTAGTTTCAAAATTGCTTCCGGAAGGGAATACTCGGTGAAAGCATCGCCGCCGCGCGCCTGGATCAGCTCCAGCTTCGCCTCGATCAGCGGATGATCCGGGACCGCAAACGGCAGCCGTGTGATGATCACATTGGAAAGCGCGTCGCCCGGCACGTCGACGCCCATCCAGAAGCTGTCCGTCCCGAAGAGGACGCTACGCGGTGTGGTTTTGAACTGCTCGAGCAACCGGCTGCGCGGCGTGCCTGTGCCTTGCACGAAAAGATGAAGATTTTGCCTAACGAAAAACGGCTCCATCTCCGCGGCGAGTCGCTGCATCGCGCGATAGCTCGTGAAGAGCACGAAGGCACGCCCTTCCGTCTCCTCGACGAAGCGGGCGACCCATTCGGCGAGCGCGGCGCTATAAGCCTCGTCGCGCGGATCGGGCATCCGCCTAACGACGAAAAGTTTCATCTGCTTTTCGAAATCAAACGGGCTTCCGAGCTGCAACGGTTCGGCCTCGTCGGCGCCGATCCGCCGTCGGAAATAAGCGAGATCCGGTCGGCCAACCGCGAGCGTTGCGCTCGTCATCACATTGCAGCGCCCGTCTCGGAAAAGCATCCGGCGCAGAACCGGCGCGATGTCGATCGGCGCGGCGTTGAGAGTGATGTTCTGCGCCACTCGGCCCGTGCGCTCGATCCAGTAAACGTATTCCTCCGCGCTTTGTTGCAGGAAAATCCCGATTCCTTCGCGTGCGTCGGAAATCCGCCGGCCGAGTTCCTGCAACTCCGCTTTGAGAAATTCGTCCTCCGTTTTGCGCACCACTTCGCCAATCCGCGCCTGCAGACTCGTTAGGCGCCCGGTGATTTTGTCATCAACGAAGTCGGTTTCTCGCACGCGATACTCGCGGCCTTTCTTGAAGTTCGCCCGTTCCTCGAGCGCGTCGAAGAAGCGATCAGATTCTTCGACCAGCGACGCGGCGAGAGTCACCCCGGCGGCATCACGCAGGACGGTGAAAAGTCCTTTCTTCGACCGCGGGTTGTAGAGCCGCTGAATGGTCGCGCGCAGACCGTATTGCGAAACGCCGATCCCAATCTGCCGCGAGGCGACCTGCTCGACGGTATGGGCTTCGTCGAAAATCAGGAAATCGTTAGGGAAAAGGTAACCCTCCTCGCGCTCCTCCTGATCTTCTGGCTGGCCGAGGAGCATGAAGAGCAGGGTATGATTCAGCACCACGACGTCGGCAGCGAGCACGCACTTGCGCGCCTGCTGAAAAAAACACCGCGGATTTTGTCCGCAGGTTTTCGCGGTGCAGATCTGCGCTTCGCTGCAGACTTGCGTCCAGACCTTCGGATCAGGCTCGACCGAGAGGTCGCTCAAGGTTCCGTCGGTCGTTAGGCGAGACCACTCCGCGAGCCGCGCGAGATCGCCTTGTTCGGTGGTACTGAAAAGTTCGCTCGCGCTACCGAGCGCGCGCTCGAGCCGGCGCGGACAAAGGTAATTCTGCCGGCCTTTCATGAGCGCGGCCTCAAATTCGATCGGAAGGAGTTTCTTAACGATCGGAATGTCCTTGTTCAACAACTGCTCCTGGAGGTTGATCGTGTGTGTCGAGATGATCGCCTTCCGTTTTTGTTCGACCGCGAAAAGTGTCGCCGGGACGAGATAAGCGAGCGACTTGCCAACACCGGTGCCGGCCTCGACGACAAGGTGGCGCTCCTCTTCCAGGGTACGTGCGATCGCCGCCGCCATCGCTTGTTGTTGCGGCCGATATTCGAAATTTCTCGCCTTCGCGAGGAGCCCGTCCTCCGCGAAAATCGCCCGCACCCGCTCGACAAAATCACTCTCGAGAGAATCTTTGAGGGCAATCATGCCCGGTAAACTACGCGGAAATTCGAATGTCGATGCCGAAATCCGTAACAAGCTCGAATGACCAAATGACCAATAACCGAAACCATGAGGTCCTCCGTGGTTTAGAATCTTCGATGATTCGAGCATTCGGATTTGTTTCGAAGTTCGACATTCGGATTTCGACATTTCGCCCGTGAGACTTCTCGACCGCTACATCATCCGAAATTTTCTCCAGCCGTACGCCTACTGCATCCTCGGCTTCCTCTCCATCTGGCTCATCTTCGACATCAGCGATAACAGCTCGACGATCTTCGACGAAAAGGTGCCGCTGCTCGCGGCGGTGCAGTTTTACCTCGGGCAAATTCCGCAGGTCCTGGTCATTCTTCTCCCGGTCTCGCTTTTGCTAGCGCTCCTCTTTTCGTTAGGCAGAATGTCGCGCGCGAATGAGATTGTCTCCATGCTCACCGCGGGCGTGAGTGTGCCGCGCGTCGTCCTCCCGCTCCTCGTCATCGGACTGCTCACGACCGGCGTCACTTTCGCTCTCAACTACTCCCTCGCCGCGCACGCCGAGCTGGCGCGAAAAAATTTCTTCGACGAAGTCAACGGCGGCCGCAGCTCCGTCATCGCCGGACAGGTTTTTCGCAACCGGAGCGACGATCGCACGTGGTTCATCGCCCGCTTCCGGCCGGGGACAAACAAGTTTAACAGTGTCCAGATCGTGCAGCAGGACGATGCCGGCGATATCCTGCGCAATTATCTCGCGACCGAGGCCTTCTACGATCCGACGACCAAAGCCTGGCGCCTGACGCAGGGCAAGATTGTCAATTATGATAAGGCGGGGAACATCACGACGGAAAAGATGGTGCACAGCCTAACGATCAAAGGTTGGAGCGAGACGCCTTATCGTTTGAGTAGCGCCAATGTTCGCCCGGAATTTCTCGGCATCTCTGAGCTGAACGATTACTTGCACTTCAATTCCGATTTCCCGAAGACCCTGCTGGCGCCTTTCCACACCCAGCTGGAATATCGGTGGGCCTTGCCCTGGACCTGTTTTGTCGTCGCGATCATGGCCGCGCCGCTCGGGATCGGCTTCTCGCGCCGCGGGATTCTTTCGAGCGTCGCGGTAGCGATCGCGCTCGTTTTTTCGATGAATTTTTTGACACATCTTTTTCTCGCGCTTGGAGAAGGTGATCGCGTCTCGCCCGTCGTCGCAGCCTGGACGCCGAACCTGATTTTTTTCGCTGTCGGTCTTTATCTCCTTCATCTCCGCGCAACCAATCGCGAGGCGCCCAGCTTTAACCCGGCCCGGCTTTGGCGTAACCTGCGGCCGTCTTCATGAATCCGCTCGCCGACGAATGGTCAATCCAACATCGCGCGGAAGCATGCGCGGTGAGCGGCCGACCTTTTGCTCCGGGAGAGAACTTTTACACGTTGCTCTTTCGCGATGGGAATGGTTTTCGCCGGCAGGATTTGAGCGAGGAAGCGTGGCAGCAACGGAACGATAACCTCCAGCCGTTCTCGTTTTGGCGCGCCCGCTTCGAACCGCCGCCGGAGGCGCCACCCGATCCATTGCCGAAGGAGAATGCGGAGGAACTTTTCCGGCGCCTCGTCGTCGCGGCGGATCGCTCGAATGCCAACGCCTGTTACGTGCTCGCTGCGATGCTCGAACGGAAACGCATTCTGAAACAGATCCAAACCGAGAGTGGCGATCACGGTCGCGTGCTCATTTACGAACACGCCAAGACGGGCGATGTTTTCGTCGTGCCCGATCCGCAATTACACCTCGACGAGCTGGAGCCGGTGCAGAACGAAGTCGCGCAATTGTTGCAGGCGATCTGACGCGCGCGCGTCGGGTTGCGACGCCTGAGACCTGCCCTTAATCAATCCGATGCTTCCATGGTTCACCGACGGAACGTTCCCGCTTTATCTCGCCCCGATGGCTGGCGTGTCGGATAAAATTTTCCGCCAACTTTGCAAAAAGCGCGGCGCGGACGTGCTCGTGACCGAATTCGTTTCCGCGGAGGGCGTTTTCCGACGCAATGCCCGCACTCGCGGCTATCTCGAGTTCGACACCGCGATCGAGCGCCCGATCGGCGCGCAGCTGTTCGGCGGCAACGCGGAACACATGGCGGAGGCGGCGAAACAGGTCGTCGATTGGGTGCAGCCCGATTTCATCGATCTCAACTTCGGGTGTCCGGTGAACAAAGTGGTCGCGAAAAATGGCGGTTCGGCGCTCCTCAAGGATTGCCCGACGTTAGGCAAAGTAGTCGAAGCAGTCGTCCGGGCGGTGAGCTCGCTGCCAGTCACAGCAAAAATCCGCACCGGTTGGGACGACACCACGATCAACGCGGTCGAGGTCGCGAAAATTCTGGAGTCGTTAGGCATCGCCGCCGTCGCGGTCCATGGCCGGACAAGGGCGCAGGGTTATTCCGGCGTCGCTGACTGGCAGTTGATCGCGCAGGTCGCCGAGGCAGTTAACATCCCTGTGATCGGCAATGGCGATCTCTTCAGTGCCGCGGATGTCGCGCAGCGACGGCGAGAATCGGGAATCGCAGGCGCGATGATCGGCCGCGCGGCGATGAGTTCGCCCTGGATTTTTTCGCAGACGAAACATTATCTCGCGACTGGCGAACTGCTCCCGCCGCCGGAGCCGGCGGAGAAATGGCAACTGATTCAGCGCCATTGCGAACTCGCGGTGGAAGAATGCGGCATCGAAGACCTCGCCATGCGCTCGATGCGCGGACGCCTGATGGCTTATTCGAAAGGGATGCCTGCGAGCAAAACGTTGCGGGAAAAATTCCAGCAGGTCTCGTCGTTAGGCGAAGTCGCGGAAATTGCGCGGCTCCATCTGGCAACCTGCCTCGAAGCGGCGTAAATTGACGCGTGTCCGAAGCCGCAGCGCCTAATGGCGAAATCAAATTCAAAATCGGCAACGAGCGTCTCGTCAAAGTGACGGAAGACGCTTCGCGCAAACTCACGTCGCTCCTGCAAAAACAGGGCCGCGCCCACGGCGCGCTTCGCGTCGCGGTGATCGGCGGCGGCTGCTCCGGGCTGCAATACAAAATGGATTTAGTCGACGGTCCGGCCAATCGCGACATCCTCGTCGAGTCGCAAAACGTACGCGTCGTCGTCGATCCAAAGAGCGCGCTTTTCGTCAGCGGCTCGGTTCTCGATTACAGCGACGATCTGCAGAAGGGCGGCTTCAAAGTGACGAATCCCAACGCGGTCGCGCACTGCTCCTGCGGCGAAAGTTTCTCGGCATGACCGATCACTTCGCGCTCCTCGGCGAAGCGCGGCGGCCCTGGCTCGATTCGGAAGAGCTGAAGGAAAAATATCACGCCCTTAGTCGGAGCGGCCCGCCGAGCGCGGAGTTGAATGAAGCGTTCCGCGTCCTGAGCGATCCGAAGCTGCGGCTCCATCATTTGCTGGAATTGGAAGGCGCGGATCTGACCGCGGGGCGACCGGTGCCGGCGGCGGTGGCGGAACTTTTTTGGGACACCGGCACGTTGCTCCGCGAGATCGAGCGCTGGCTGCTCCGGCAAGCGGCGGCGACGAGCACGCTTGGACGCGCGCTGCTGCAACCGGAGCGGGGAAAACTCGAGAGCCGGCTCAGGACGTTGGAGGAAGAATTGCGCGGCAGTTATGATGCCGAGATTGTGAAACTACGCGCGGCGCCTAACGAAGGATCGCAGCTAATGGAACACCACGACACCATCTCGTATCTCACCCGTCTGCTCGAACAGGTGGCTGAGAAACGGCTGCAGCTCACTGTCGCCTAACGAGACCGAGCAGGTCATATTTGTCATCTTGAGCGAAACGAAAGATCTCCCCAAAGGTCAGGAGCGAGATACCGAGGGTAGGCAACGCTGCACCCCCCCGCGGAAATCGTTCTTCTCCTAACACCCAAGAGTATTTGCGAGATCCTCGCTGCGCTCAGGATGCCAACAACGCTTCTTGGTCGCTCACGAAGATCCCGAAGTTTCTCAGTTGCATCGCCGCATGTTTTCAGGAACATGTTCAAATGCTCACTCCCGGGCAGCGCAACATTCTGCAGTTCATCCAGACCGAGCAGCGCGCCAAAGGTGTCACCCCGAGCACGCGCGAAATTCAGGAACATTTCGGTTTCGCCAGCCAGACTTCGGTGATGCAATACCTCGCCGCGCTCGAGCGCAAAGGCGTGCTCCAACGCCACGCCCACAAAGCCCGCGCGCTCGTTACGACGGCGCCAAAGACGCGCGTGGTCGATATTCCGATTTACGGCGAAATCCCGGCCGGCATGGCGACGCTCTCCGAGGAAAACATCGACGGCCACGTCGGGCTCGATCTCGATTCGCTCAATGCCTCGCGCAGTGCCCGCACTTTTGCGCTCCGCGTCCGCGGCGATTCGATGATCGGCGCGCACATTCTCGATGGCGACATCGTGATTCTCGAAGATCGGCAAACGGCGAAGAACGGCGACATTGTGGCGGCGTTGATCGATGGCGAGACGACGTTGAAGCGCTACGTGACCGAACGCGGCCGGCCTTATCTGAAAGCGGAAAATCCGCGCTACCCCGACTTGACCCCGGCCCGCGAATTGCGCATTCAAGGCGTCATGACTTCGCTGGTGCGCAAGCAAACCACGAGCGGCCGGGGGCGGTGACCTCGGTCTTTTTTGCCTAACGACCAGCCGGGGTCGCCGCCCCCGGCTATAATACCCGTGGCCACGCTTAGCACTTATACCGTTCCGCTGACAAGTGCCCAGGCGGACGCGCTGCGGGCGTTGCTCGAAGAAACGGGCTTCACCTTTTCGCCGAAGCCTTACACGACTTTTTTCGCGCAGAAGAACAAGCTGAGTGCGGCGGTTTACGAGAAAGGGCCGAAGCTGCTCCTGCAAGGAAAGGGAATCGAGGACTTCGTCAGCTTCGAGCTGGAGCCGAAGATTCTCGGTGAAGCGCGGCTCGGGTATGAGGAGGTGCATTCACCGGAAATGTTTGAGCCCCATTTCGGGATCGATGAGAGCGGCAAGGGCGATTTTTTCGGGCCGCTCGTGATCGCGGGTGTTTACAGCGATCGCGCAATCGCGCGGACTTTTTTGGAAAACGGAATCCAGGACAGCAAGCGGATCGGCTCCGACGCGAAGATTCGCACGCTCGCAAAAATGATCCGCGAAACGCCGGGCGTCGCGTTCGAAGTCATCCTTATTGGCCCGGAAAAGTACAACCAGCTTTACGAAACGTTCGACAACTTGAATGACCTCCTCGGCTGGGGTCACGCGCGGGTGATCGAGAACCTGCTCGCGAAGCGTCCGGAATGTCCGCGCGCGTTGTCGGATAAATTCGCCGACGAACGCGTGATCAAGAAATCGCTATTCCAGCATGGGAAAACGATCACTCTCGAGCAGCGGACGAAAGCGGAATCCGATCTCGCGGTGGCAGCAGCGTCGATTCTGGCGCGGGAGGCGTTCATCGACTGGCTGGAGCGCAGTAGGAAGCGATTCGGGATTTCGTTAGGCCGGGGCGTTTCCGCGCCGATAAAGGACGCGGCGCGAAAGATTGTCGAGCAAGGCGGCCCGGAAGCGTTGCGGAAATTCGCCAAAGTTCATTTCCGCACCGCGCACGAGATCGCGCCGGAGCATTACGCCGCGCCGCCGCCGCAGCGGCAATGGCGGAAGTCGCGCTCTTAGATTCCGCTTCTCGTTAGGCCGGCGGCGATTCGGTCCGCAAGTTGCCCGAGGGCGCGGCTCATGGCCGCGGCGGTGGAGTCGGCGTCGGGGGCGGGTCCGGCATCGAGCTTGACCATATGTTCCGACACGGGCATGCCGGAGGCAGTGTCGAGCAGCGCCCAACTGCCATGCAGTTTCACCTCGCCACCCGGATCGGGGCCAAATTGCACGATCGTGACGACGAGCGTGCCCGTCCCCTGCGGCGCCGGCGCCTCTGGAAGGATGAGCTTCCCGCTAGGCAGACGCGCGGACAGATTTTGCGCGAGGATGTTGCGCACCATCTCATCAAACGGCGCCGACCAGCGGTCGGTCTCGCTGATCTCGACGCCGTTCGAACTCGCCAGGCGAACCATTTGCCGGCGGTCGAGCGACGGAGGGATGTGGACGGCGGCGAGTTGCACTGGCGTTTGAATGCCGTGGCCGGTGCTGCCGGGGACGACGCTGAGGGTGTAGAAATGGGTTTTCGGGCTCGAGCCGCAGGCGGCGAGGAGAAGGAGGGTGAGCATCGCGGAGAGATTTCGCATAGAGGAAAATGTTGTGCAGGAAGCTGTCAATCTGATCGCCTCTGGTGGTTCGTGAGGCCCTCTGCTTCAATCAGGAAGACAAGCTGAGGCAGGTTTGAGGATGGGCGCGGGCGAACTTGCATCGTTAATCTCCTGGCTTTCCTGAGATCAATGCCTCGGGATGGCGCTCGAGATAATCGGCGAGCGAGCGGACGGAGCGCGCAGCCTCTTTCATTTCGCGCAACGTGTCCTGCAGTCCAGTCTGGCTCGCCGCGCCGCCCATCGTTTTGTCGGCCGAGCGCGCGGCTTGATCGAGTTGCTGTGAAGTGTTGCGCAAAGCCTGCACGAGCTGGTCTACTTTCGGACCGACGTCCTGGACGGTGCTGTGAATATCGCGCAGGGATGCATCGAGTTCGGCGATCGCTTCCTTCAACTTCGGCGAGGACGCGATCTGATCGATGTGCTTCGTAATATCGAGGAGGTTCTGCGCGATCTGATCGATCGGCACATTCTGGAAACGGTTCACGATTGACTGCAAACCACCGCCAGGCGCGCTCGGGATTTCCGGCAGGTTGTTGGCGATCTCCATGGTCGCGTGGGGCGCGCCGGGAATCATCTTCAACGCGACCTTGTAACCGCCGAGGAAGGGTGGATCGCGATCGAGATCGGCACGCAGGCCTTCGCTGACGAGCTGATTGAGTGCAGCTTTGAATGCGTCACCAGGCGGCGAGGCCGGTGCGTTTTGCAGACGAAAGAGGTGCGGGTAAAGCGCCAGCGTGACCGGCGTTTCGATTTTGCCGCTCTTCACATCGTAATTGAAAGCGGTGGCTTTCACTTCGCCGACGGGAAAGCCGCGCAGTTTCACGGCGTCGCCTGGCGAGAGATCGCCGACTGAGCCCTGAAATGAAACCGCGAACAAAACCGGCGCACCGCGGTCACGCGGAAGCGCAGGTTTGCGGCCTAGGCCGTGGAAATGATCGGTCGATTTCCCCGGCCCGGGCTCCATCACGATGGTCGGGCCGGAGAGGATTCCGCCTAACGAGGAAAGGTCGCTCAGGCTTGGGTTGGCGCCGCGCAGCCAAAAGAGCGTTCCCTCTTTGAGAAACTTCGAGGCGCTGTCCTGAATCGTCGCGCTCACTTGAACGGCGCCGCCGTCTTTCGTTAGGATAACGTCGTCGACGCTGCCGACGTTCATCCCGCGATATTCGATCGTGGTGTCGCCGGCCGAAATTCCAAAAACGTCGGTGAAGGTGATTGTGATGTCGGTGCCACCCTGGGTAAGAAAACGCACCAATAACCAACCTCCGATCCCGAGCGCCGCCAGCGGCACCGCCCAAATCCAGCCAGGCCACCAACTCTTTTTCGTGTCGGCCGCTGCCGGCGAAGTGCGCTTTTCGCTCATGCCGTCTTCTTTTCTTCCGCGGCGTCCCACATCAGGCGGGAATCGAACGACATCGTCGCCAGGAGAGTGAGGACGACGACGAGGATGAAGGCGGTCGAGCCCCAGCCAGCTTTCGACGAAGCGAACGCGCCGAAGGTCATAAGCGGGACGAACACGGTGATGGTAAAGGGATCGACATTCGACCAGCGGCCGATCTCGGTGATGAAGCGGTGAAATCTCGTCTTCCCGATGAGATGCTGGCGGCTCTTGCGCTGAGTCGAGATCAGAAGCCAGCCCATGCCCAGAATTTTGAGCCCGGGAATGCCGATGCTGGTGCAAAAAATGATGACGCCAAGCGGCCAGAGCCCCGCTTTGAATAACTCATGCACTCCCTGGAAGATTGTGTAATCGACCTTGCTTCCCATCTGTACGGTCGTGTTCATGGGCAGGATGTTCGCCGGGAAAAAGAGCACAAAGGCCGCGATCGTGAAGGCCGTCGCGCGCATGAGTGATTGCGGCTTGCGTGTGTGCAGCCGCGCGCCGCAACGTGGGCAATCGTGGCCGGTGCGCTCGATCGGCTGCACGAGATCGCAAGTGGTGCAGGAGACGGTTTCTTCGTCCGGGGTGATATCCGCTTCGGGCCCAACCGCGCGCCAGACCGTACGTCGATCGATTGACGCACGGGAAATCATCGCGAGAAAACCGGCCGCGAGAAAACAGTAGCCACCGGCATGAACGACGCACTGCATCGGGCCGGCATTAATCAGACGGTAGTAACCGACGAAGCCGGCGAGAATATAGACATCCGGCATCGCCCAAACATCAAGCCAGAGCGCCCAGCGGTAGGCCGGCCCGAGCCACCACGGGGAACGACCGAGCCGCACCGTCGCAAGGACGATGGAGAGGATTCCGAAGCGGATGAACGGCAGGATGACAGCGAAGGCTCCGGTCATGGCCGCGAGCAGAAGCCAGCCGTGATCCCACAACATGAATATGCCGCTGCTCAGGCGGTTCTCGTTATGCATGCCGAAGATGCGCACACTCATGAGGAGGAGAATGTTTCCTGGAAAGAGGAGGAAAAACGTTCCCAGCGCGCAGGCCAGGCCGGCGGTCACGCTGCGCCCGCTCGTCCTCTCGAGGTCGGCGTGGCAGAGGCTGCATACGGCATTGGTCCCCGCGCTGAGCGGCGGCAACTTCTCGAGCAGGCCGCAATCAGGACAGGCTATCATCGCTCGTTCTTCGTCACTTCTTCACAGGGACTTCGCACGTCGGACGCGCCGCAGGCGTCATTTCCTTGCCAGCGGCGAAGAGGCGGGCGTCGGAGAATAGGTTGAGCGCCGCGGCAAGATTCCTGCTGTTAAAAAACGGTCTCATGCGCGCCACCCTTGTGCAGACACGTCTCCTGATCCTCAACTCCGATCCCGTTTTTCAGGATACGGTGCTGGCGATGCTTGACGCCATGGAGACGGTCGAGAATTGCATCGTGCGCACGCTTTCCGACGCGATCTATATCTTGATGCGGGAACGCTTCGATCTCTTCATCGTCGAAGGGGAACCGGCGATCGCGATCGAGCAGGCGACGAACGCGCGCCAGCATTTTCCGTCGCTCGAAATTCTCTGCCTCATCTCGGCGGCGGCGAATGCGGCGCTGCAGGCGCAAGCGGAGCAACAGAAGTTTTCGCTCGTCTCGACGGATACCACCGCGCGTCAGCTGCGGCGGCAGTTGCGCTCGATCGTGGCGACTTTCGACAGCTTGTCAGGCACGCCGTCGGAAGGGATCGATCCCTGCCATTCGCTTGTCGGCAACCTCAATCAATTTTCCGCGGCGGAAGTCTTGCAGATGAGTTGCCTGGGGCAGCGGAGCGGGCGGTTCACTTTCAAATCGAAACGCGGGAACAGCGAAATCTATTTGCATCACGGCATCCTGCGGCATGCGGTTTACGGGACACTCGAGGGCGAAGCCGCGGTCGCGGAAATCTTCCGCTGGCGGCAGGGGCGTTTTTATTTCGAAGAAGGAATCATCAGCCAGGTACAGACGGTGGATCGCCAGTGGGAGTATTTGCTCATCGATAACCTGCAAAAACTCGACGAGACGCTCGACCTCGCCAGTCTCTCAACAAGAGCATGAGAGACCCGATCCTTGAGACGGAGTTGCGCCTCCTCACCCTTCAGGCCGAAAGCTGGAACCGGCTGCATAACTTTATCACCTACGCGCTCGACAAAGCGAAGCCGATCATCTCCGTCGATCAGGAGCGGCATTTCACCGAGGTGCGCAGCATTCTTCTCCAGGAAAGTGAACACGTTTTCGAAGAACTCGACCTCGTCGAAGAGCTCTCCGGAAAGACAATGAACGTACTCCATCGCGCGACGTCGATCCGCGGGGTGCGCGATCTGCCGTTCGAGGAAGCGCGGCGACTGGAGTCGGATTGGAACGCCGTCTTTACCAAGATCGGGATCGTGCAAGGACACCTGAAAGCGCGTCGAAAAGAGCTGCGTTCGCGAAGTGCTCTACGTGAATCGCTGCGCCATCTTTTTGGCCGACAAAAAGCGCATCGTTAGGGGAGTTCCGGCCAAGGCTCTGCGCGAGAGTAGCTTCCGGACGCCCAATATGTTATTGTCGCGACGTTACTTTTTTGTTTTTATCCGCTCGATTCGACCTCGGGGCACGATTCACAAGATTAGAATGAGCAAGCTCACGAAGCGCGACATTGTCGTCTCCATCAGCAATAAAACCGGCATGGTGCAGCATCAGGTCTTTGACGTGGTGCAGCGAACCCTTGACGAAATCACCGATAGCCTCGCCCGTAACGTTGCGGTCGAATTGCGCAATTTCGGCATCTTCCAACCGCGACTAACGAAGCCGCGTGTCGGCCGCAACCCGAATCAGCCGGGCAGCAGTTTCACGATTCCTGCCCGGGCGACGGTGAAATTCAAAGCCGGCAAGGTCATGCGGCAGCGGGTGGAAAAGCTCTCCCGCGAAATGAAAGAAGCGGAGGCGCGCCAGGAGAGTGGCCCGCGCGAGACGGCGTCGGTTTCGCTCAACGGCGACTAAGGCTCGGCTTCGGTGAGCCAGACCGCGATCAAGCTATCTTATGATGGCGGTGAAGCGTGTCATTTTAAGCGAAGCGAAAAGCTTGTCCTGAGATTTTGACGTAACCCGAGCCATGCCCAGGGTAAATCGAGAGGCTCTTCTCCGGGCGGCCGCCGGATTAGAATCGGAATGACAACGTTATTTTTGGAGGACGGTTGGCCGCCCGCCTTTCCGCGATAGAAGGCGCCCTCGCTCCTGAGTTTCTTTCATCCGCTGGTCGCGTTCCCAAATATTTCCCGCGAAAGGCGAATCCGCTTTGTGCCCTCCACGCGAATGAGCTAGACATCCATCCTCTATGAAAAAATTCTTTCGTCTGGTCCCGTTGCTTGCGCTCGTTCTCGCTGCACCCGCTTGGGCAGGTTCCGAAATGGACGGAAAATCGGCCGTCAACACGTCGACGGCGTCATCCGAAAGCGTGCCGCTCGACATTTTCAATCTCGAGAGCGCCTACGATTTC
>DASXPA010000261.1:0-9306 GCA_036493915.1 Chthoniobacterales bacterium
CGCGGCGGCTTGTTTCTGGCAATCTGCGCAGCACCCCGCGCTGCTTCTCGTCGCGCCGCTTTTCTGCGCGCTGCGGCTCTGGTGCAACATGCTCGACGGAATGGTCGCGATCGCAGCCGGCCGCGCGAGCTGGCGCGGGGAAATCCTGAACGATCTGCCCGATCGCGTTTCCGACGTGCTCGTTTTTGTCGGGGCGGCACACAGCCGCTGGATGCATCCGCTCCTCGGTTATTGGGCCGCTATTTTTTCGTTAAGTGCGGCCTACGTCGGCCTGCTCGGACAAGCCGTTGGCGTGCAACGCGAATTTGGGGGATTCATGTCGAAGCCGTGGCGGATGGTTGCGCTGGGCCTCAGCGCATGGCTGACCTACGCGCTGCTGATTTCGAACAACCAAGCCATTGTTTTCGTTAGGCTAACCCTTCTCGATTGGGCCTGCCTGCTCGTCGTCGCCGGCTGCCTGCAAACTAGTGCGCTGCGGCTCGGACGCATCCTGCGCGCGCTCCAGGCTAAGAACGGGAAAACATGATGTCGCCGTCAGTCGCCCTCCACGACCGGGTTTTTCGCGCCTACCTTTGCCTGCTCGTTGCCGTGCTCGCTGGCGCCGGCGCGGTCCTCGCGCTCCTGCGATTCGTTTTCAGGAAAAAACTCGGCGCCGTCTGGAGCACCTACCGCTCCTGGCTCATCATGGGGCCGCTGGCTGCGCTCGCGATTTATGCCGGGCGCGCACCTTTCATTATCGCAGTCATGCTGGTTGCGGTCATGGCCTGCAGCGAATTCGCCTACGCCGCGGAGCTGATCCGCGATCGCTGGATGACGGGCGTCGTTTATGGCGGGATCGTCCTCGTCTGTCTGGGTTCGCTCGCTTCGGCCTCCGCTGAGCCTGCGATCGTTCCCGCCAGTGTCATCGCCTTGATTCTGCTCGTGCCGATTCTGCGCAACCGCGCGCAGGGCGAGCTGCAACGGATGTCGTTAGGCGTGCTCGGCTTTTTCTATCTCGGCTGGATGTTTGGGCACCTCGGTTTTCTCGCCAACCGACCGAATGCCTACGGCTATGTTTGCTTTATCCTGCTCGCCACGGAGCTGAACGATGTCGCCGCATTTACCTTTGGGAAAATACTTGGGCGTCATCCATTGCGGAGCGAAATCAGCCCGCGCAAGACCTGGGAAGGCGCGCTCGGAGCGCTTGCTCTCTCCCTCCTTCTTCCGTGGCTCCTGCACTTTTCGTTTCCCTTCTTCGGCCCGTGGCAATTGCTTTTGACGGGCCTCATCGTCGGAGTCGGCGGCCAGCTGGGCGATCTTTCCATCAGCCTGATCAAGCGTGATCTCGGGACCAAGGATATGGGCCTATCCATTCCCGGGCACGGCGGGATTCTCGATCGGATCGACAGCCTGATTTTCACCGCGCCGCTGTTCATGCACATGGCAACTTATTATTATCCCGACCGATGAAGAATCCGCCGCAGTCCACGCCCGCCGGGAAATCAGCCGCTGGCCTGCGCGATTTCCCGCGCTACCCGGATCCGCTGGTCTACGGGCTGCGCTCGCTCGTTGCGCTCATTCTGCGCGGCTGGCTGCGCAGTTATCATCGGCTTGAAATCGTGGGACGGGAGCATTTGCCTAACGACACTGGCTTCGTCATGGTCGCAAACCATTCCAGCCACCTCGACACGCTCTGCCTGCTTGCGGCGCTGCCGCTGCGGCGCTTGCACCGCGCTTTTCCGGCCGCGGCGTCGGACTATTTTTTTCAAAGTTTCCCGCGCGTCTGGATCGCCACCGTGGTCGTGAACGCGCTCCCTTTCGCGCGGCAGATGCGGGTGCGCGAAAGCCTCTCGCTCTGCTCGCAGATCCTGGAAACACCCGGCAACATTCTCATCATGTTCCCGGAAGGAACGCGCTCGCGCACGGGCGAGACGCAGGCCTTCAGGCCGGGCGTGGCCGCGCTCCTCGCCGGGCGCGACGTGCCGGTGATTCCCTGTTATGTGGGCGGTGCGTTTCGCGCCTGGCCGAAGGGCAAACGTTTGCCGCGCCCGCGCAAGGTGCACCTGATTGTCGGCCCGCCGCGCACGTATTCCACCAGCCTGCGCGGGAAAGCAATCGCGGCCGACCTGCAGGAAGCGGTCACGGAGCTGGGGCGCCATGCTCACGAGTGAAGAACGCCTAACGAGTTGGGACGGGAGCGAACTTTTCTATCGTGCCTGGATTCCGCGTCCCGGCCTGACCAAGGCGCTCCTCCTTTTTCATCGCGGTCATGAGCATTCCGGACGCTGGCAGGAAACGGTGGAGACGCTCGGACTCGACGATGTCGCGATCTTCGCCTGGGATGCGCGCGGCCACGGGCGCTCGCCCGGCGAGCGCGGCGCGGCCGCCGACCTGAGTGACGTGATCAAGGATGTCGATGCGTTCGTCAGGCATATTTCGCAGAGTTACGAGATCGCCCTCGAGAACATGATCCTTCTCGCGCACAGCCTGGCTGCGGTCACGGTCGGGGCGTGGGTGCACGATTACGGGCCGGCGATTCGCGGGCTGATTCTCGCGACCGCGGCTTTCAAGGTAAAGCTTTACGTGCCGCTCGCGATCCCGGCGTTGCGTCTGCAGCAGAAGATTTTCGGTGGCGGCTACGTGAAGAGCTACGTGCGCGCGAAGATGCTGACGCACGATCCGGTCGAGGCCGCTCGCTACGAGGCCGATTCGCTCATCTTTCGGCAGATCGCGATCAACGTGCTCCTCGATCTGCACGGCACGGCGCAGCGGCTCCTGGCTGATGCCGGGGCCATTGACACGCCGACGTTGATGCTCGGCGCGGGATGCGATTATGTCGTTAGTCTGGAAGCGCAGCGAGAATTTTTTAACCGGCTCTCCTCGCCGCTCAAACAGATGCACGTTTTTCCCGCCGCCTATCACGCGCTTTTCCACGAACGCGAGGGCGAGCAGGTCGTGGCGCGCGTTCGCGAGTTCGTTAGGGCCCGTTTCGCCGAACCGCTTCGTCGCGCCTCCCTCCGCGAGGCGGATAAATTCGGCTACACCTGGGAAGAGCACGAGCGGCTCAAGCTGCGAGGCGCACCACAATACGCTGTCATGAGTACTGTTCTGAAAGCGGCCGGACGCTGGAGCAAAGGGATCGATCTCGGCTGGCGGAGCGGTTTCGATTCCGGCCTTTCTCTCGATTACGTTTACGAAAATCAGCCGCAGGGTTCTTCGCGAATCGGAAAATGGATCGATGCGAATTATCTCAACAGCATCGGCTGGCGCGGCATCCGACAGAGAAAGGTGCATCTGGAAAAGGCGCTCCGCGAGGTGATCGGGCGAGTCGAGCAGGTTCGCATTCTCGACGTGGCGGCCGGTGCCGGGCGTTATGTTCTGGAAACCATGCAGGCGCTCCGACGGCCGGAGGCGAGCGCGATTCTGCGCGATTACCAGGAGGAAAATGTGGCCGCGGCCCGTCGCCTCGCGGACGAGCTGGGGTTGCCGCGCGTCACCGTCGAGCTGGGTGATGCTTTCGATCGCGCGTCGTTAAGCGCGATCACGCCAAAGCCGACGGTCGCAATCGTCTCCGGACTTTACGAGCTCTTTCCGTCAAACGACGCGGTCCTGGAGTCGTTAGGCGGTTTGGCCGAGGCGGTCGAACCTGGCGGCTACCTCATTTACACGAACCAGCCATGGCATCCGCAGGTCGAGTTCATCGCGCGCGTCCTGCGCAACCGCGAGGGCAAGCCCTGGATCATGCGCCGGCGGACGACCGCGGAGATAGACGAGCTGGTGCGGGACGCTGGTTTCGAGAAACTGTCGATGGAAGTGGACCGTTGGGGGATGTTCACGGTCTCCATCGCACGCCGGACAGTCGCCTGAAAACTGCGGCCAAAGCGGGCGGCGTTTCCGCCGGATTATCAATCCTCTTCCTGATCGTCTACGGCGGCTGTAATTGGATCACCGCCCGGCGCAGCGACATCGGGACCTTCTACTTCGAATGGGAGCGCGGGATTCCGTTCGTACCTTGGATGGTGCTGCCTTACCTCTCAATCGATCTGTTTTTCGTGGCTGCGCCTTTCCTGCTCCGCTCGGAGCGGGAGCTGAAACTTTTCGCGGCCCGCGTCGCCAGCGCGATCCTGGTCGCGGGCGTTTTCTTTCTCGTCATCCCGCTGCGTTTCGCCTTCGCCCGTCCCCATGCCGCCGGCTGGATTGGCCGGCTCTTCGATTGGTTTCTCGCCTTCGATGCGCCTTTCAATCTTTTCCCCTCGCTCCACGCCGCCCTTTGGCTGCTTCTCCTCGAGGTTTATGCGCGGCACCTGCGCGGGATCGTTAGGCTGCTGGTTTTGGTTTGGTTCGCGTTCATCGGCCTCTCTCCCCTTCTCACTCATCAACATCACGTGATCGACATCATCGGCGGTCTTTTCCTCGCGCTTTGCTGCCGTGTTTTCCTCTCGCCTCGCGCACAGGCTCAGCCTACAACCGCGGCACACCTATGAATTACCACGACCTCATCCAGCTCTACTTCGAGCGCGGCAGCGCGATGCAGAATCTCTGGAACCTTTACGTCGTGGTTCTCGGCGCGGTGCTGGCTTTCTCGTCATTGCGCAAACAACCGGCCCCGATCACGACCGCACTGGTCTGCCTCCTCTTCGCGCTCTTCGCCTATGAAAATCTCGGCGCGATGAAGGACGCGACCGCGCAGCGTTTCGCGCTGCTTCAGTCGGTGAAGGATTTTCCCGGCACCGAAGAAGCCGCTCAAAGCCGCAAACTGCTCGAGCCGACATTGACGCCGGCGACGTATGGGAGTGTGAAAGCCACCCAGATGACGAGCGACCTCCTTGGGATCGCGGCCCTGATCGCGATGGAATTTCGGCGTCGCCGCCTAACGACGGTCGGGTAGGGAATTCATGAAGCGGCTGATTCGATCGAGAATGCGGCGATCGACCTCCTCCTGCGTTTCTCCTGCAGTCTGGAGCGGGCGTTTGCCCACGAGGAGCGAATGGTCGCCGCTTTCGACAATCTGGAGATCGTTAGGCGCAGTCATTTCGCGCCGCACCGCCTCGAGCAGGTCGAGCGGGCAAAGCCTATCCCGGGTGCCCTGAACGAACAAGATCGGCGTGCCTAACGACCGCAGGACCTGATCGCGCAGCTTGCTCCGATCGCCCATCGCGCAAAGCGGGTAACCAAGGCAAACAAGACCATCTACCGTAATCTGTAGGGCGGAACTCTGCGACGCCGCGGACGTTGCCGCGCCCTCACCTTCTCCCTCCGGCCTCGCAGGAGCTCGGCCCTCCAGTTTGAGCGCGAGATGGCAACCGATTCGTCCTCCCATGCTTTTACCGATCAGAATTGTCCGGCGCTCCGACCCCGTCTTGGCGCGGACAGCAGCGAGGGCTGCGCGATGAGCCGCGATCAACTGCGGAAGACGATCGGGTCGTTTACGACCTTCCCGCATGTAATCGTAATCGAACATCTCCACGTCCCCGATTTCCCGGAGACGCGCTTTCCAGGCCTGCATCCACGGGTGCGTGGAAGGCGCGCCGGCGCCGGGGGCGAAAAGGAAAAGTGGCTTTGCCATTTCCCCATCTTACTTTAGCGGCTCCGTATTTCGAAAAGGAACCAGATGACGATTCCGCCAGTCCGTCCCATTGAGCTCTCAGCGATTCGCGCCGCGGGCGAGCGGATCGCGGGCACGATCGTGCGCACGCCACTCGTTAGGCTGGATCTCGGCCCGGATTTTCCCAAGATCCGCCTGAAACTGGAGAATCTCCAGCCGATCAATGCTTACAAATTGCGCGGCGCGGCTAACGCGGTCGCGGCGCTGCCGGAGTCGGAGCGCGCGCGCGGCGTCTGGACGATCAGCGCGGGCAACGCCGGCCAGGGCGTGGCCTACGCAGCCCGCCAGGCAGGAGTGTCCAGCACCGTGGTCGCGATCGAGACAGCGCCGGCGTCAAAGCTCGAGCGAATGCGCGCGCTCGGAGCGAAACTGATTCCGGTTCCTTACGAGCAGGCCTGGCGGGCGCTCGAAGCGCGCGCTTTTCCCGGAGTCGAGGGAACCTTCATTCATCCCTTCGACGATGACGATTTCATTGCCGGCCATGGAACGATGGGGCTCGAAATTTTGGAAGACGCGCCCGAGACGGCAGCGGTGATCGCGAGCATCGGTGGCGGCGGGCTCATTACCGGCGTCGGCAGCGCGCTCAAAGCGCTTCGGCCCGAGATCAAGATCTGGGGCGTCGAACCGGAAACGGCCGCGCCGTTCGCGCTTTCGCTTAAAGCGGGGGCGCCGCAGGAGTTCCCCGATTGGAAAGCTTCCTTCGTCGACGGCGCCGGCGGGCAAAGCGTTTTCCCGCGGATGTGGGAACGGATGCGGCCGGTCGTGGACGATTCGTTAGTCGTTAGTCTGGAGGAGACGCGGCGGGCGATGCGGCTGATGGCGGAAAAAGCGCGGGTGATCGCGGAAGGCGCGGGAGCGATGCCGCTGGCGGCGGCCTTGAGCGGCAAAGTCGGATCGGGCCCGATCGTCTGCATCGTTTCCGGTGGAAATGTCGATCTGAAAAAGTTTTGCGAGCTGATCGCGGTCTAGAATTTTCCGCCGCACGAATGTTTCTCGACGAAGAAAAAGTGCACGCGCTCCTTCGGATGGAGGAACTGATTCCGGCCATGGCAGAAGCGCTGCGCGATCTTTCCGCGGGCAAGGTGCAACAACCGCTGCGCAAGGTCCTGACTGTGCCGGAGTACAATGGCTTCTTTGGTCTGATGCCGGCCTACGGGTCTGCACTCGGGGCCAAACTGGTCACGTTTTATCCTAACAATCAGGGGATGCCGACGCATCACGCGATGATTCTTCTCTTTCGCCCGAAGACGGGCGAGCCGCTGGTGACGATGGATGGCAGGCTTATCACCGAAATGCGCACCGCGGCAGCCTCGGCCGTGGCGACTGATTTGCTCGCGCGCCGCAAGGTGGCGGTGTTGGCGATTCTCGGTTCCGGCGTACAGGCACAAAGCCATCTCGAGGCGCTTCGGATCGTTAGGCGATTTCGCGAGGTCCGTGTCTGGAGCCCGCGCAATTCAGCGACGTTTGCACAAAAATTCGGCGCCCAATCTGCCGAGACGGCCGAGGAAGCGGTCCGCGGCGCGGACGTGATCGTGGTCGCGACCTCCGCGACGACCCCGGTCCTGCGAGGCGAATGGTTGTCGCCCGGCGCGCACATCAACGCCGTCGGTGCAACCCGTCCGGACTGGCGTGAGCTGGATGATGAGGTTCTCGTTAGGGCGAAGCTCTATGTCGAGTCGCGGGAGGCGGCCAGCCGGGAATCGGGCGACGTCATCGCCGCAGGGAAAATCTTTGCCGAGCTCGGCGAGGTGCTGGCCGGCGGCAAATCTCGCCGCGAGACGGAGGAGGAGATCACGCTCTACAAGTCAGTGGGGGTGGCGATCGAGGACGTCGTCGCCGCCAAGCTCGTCTATGAGCACGCGCTGGCCGGAGGGGAAAAGGAGTGAACGCGCGAGACGAAGAAATCGGCTCTATCTTGCCGGCCAATCTGGAGACGCTGCCGCGACGCAATGGTTTTCGGCGGCGCGGAGTGCAAATGACGCGACTGGAGACTTTCATCGACGCGGCTTTCGCCTTCTCGATCACGATGCTGGTGATCGCCGCCCAGCAGATCCCGGACGACATCGCCTCGCTCCTGGCGGCTTTTCGTCACATCCCCACTTTCGTTTTAGCATTATCGTGATCGGGATTTTCTGGCGCGGCCACTGGTTGTAGAGCCGGCGTTACGAATTGGAAGACGGCGTTTCCATTTTCATCAGTTGGTCGATGCTCGTGCCAATTTTGGTCTACATCTACTCGCTCAAAGCGGTCTTCGGCTCGATGTGGTTTTACCTCAGCGCGGGCCATCTTGGCCAAAGGCTCGGAGGCAGCACCGAAGCGCAGGCGCGGGATCTTTTTATCGCTTTCGCCATCGGTTTCAGTGCCGTCGCGCTGGAAATTTTTCTGCTCAACCTGCGGGCCTGGCAGGTGCGCGAACCGTTGCGGCTGAACGCGCGCGAACGGCTTTAACCCAGATCGAATTGACGGGCTGGAGCATGCCCTGCGCGATTGGAATCGCCTCACTCCTCCTCGCGCTCTTCTTGCAACCCGCGCAATTGACGTGGAGCGAATGGATTTACTTTTCGTTAGCTGGGCTTCGTCCCGCTGCACCGGCGTTTACGCGGCCGGCACGCGCGAGGGCGGGGCGGACAACGAGAAGGTGGCTGGAGAGGGAATTGAACCCCCGACACGAGGATTTTCAGTCCTCTGCTCTACCAACTGAGCTATCCAGCCGTGATCGCGCGGCTGTCACTATGCCGGATTCTCGCCCACCGGCAAGCCGTCGGGCTGCGCCTGTAGACGCTTCGCTCTGCGAAGCGCGGGAGCCAACGTCCTACGCAGACTCCAACCGGCGGAAATCAAGCCTGGCGTCTCCGAAAGGGAGACATCTCCAGGAGCGCGCTCATCAGGCGTTAATCAAAGCTGCGCGGGAGTTCGACCGCTTCCCTCAGGAGATGCAGATAAAGCTGCCGCGAAATTTCCCGTGCCCCGAACTGCGCGAGATGTGGCGTAGTCCATTGCGTATCGAGCAGGATAAAGTCGCGCTCCCGCAGTCGTTCGACCAGAGCCCAGAGTGCCACCTTGGACGCCCCGCTCGCGCGATGGAACATCGATTCGCCAAAAAACGCACCCCCGATCGCCACGCCATATAATCCACCCACCAGTTCGTCCGCCGCCCAGGTCTCGAGCGAATGCGCGTAGCCGACCTCGTGCAGGTTCACGTAGCTCGCCATGATCTCGTCATTGATCCACGTGTCCGCCCGCGCGGCGCAGCCTTGTATCACCTCCGGGAAGGAGCTGTTAATCCGAATTTCGAACTGCCCTCGCTGCCGCTCCCGCCGCAGACCATGCGGCACATGGAATTGATCGAGCGGCAGAATCGTCCGCGGATCGGGCGAAAACCAGCCGATCTCTTCGTTAGGCAAAGCCATTGGGAAAACTCCGACACGATAGGCGTGGAGGAGAAGGTCCGGATCGATCATGCGGGAAATAAGCTTCGTTTCCATCCTTCGGCCGGTCGCTTTCGGCAATCGTGAATTGCGCGTCTTGCAATGTGCGTCGGCGCTTTTACTTTCTGGGGGTGATACTACTTTTCACCGCCCGGCCCTTCTGGCGAGAGCCTGCCGGAAACCCCCGATGAATCCGGCGGCCCATTCCCGCATCGTCATTCTCGATTTCGGCTCGCAGTACACGCAAGTCATTGCGCGGCGCGTGCGCGAATGCCAGGTCTACTCCGAGATCGT